>NZ_CP067100.1:1175000-1484225 GCF_016616235.1 Bradyrhizobium diazoefficiens | reverse complement strand
CGGTCAGCGGCGTATGCAGCGTGATGAAGTCGGCGCGCTTGAGGAGCTCGTCGAGCTCGACCTTCTCGACGCCGATGTCCTTGGCGCGCTCCGGCGAGAGGAACGGATCGAACGCGATCACCTTCATGCGCAGGCCGAGCGCGCGGTCGGCGACGATCGAGCCGATATTGCCGCAGCCGACGATCCCGAGCACCTTGCCGGTGATCTCGACGCCCATGAAGCGGTTCTTCTCCCACTTGCCGGCCTGCGTGGACGCATCGGCCTGCGGGATCTCGCGCGCCAGCGCCAGCATCAGGGTAATCGCGTGCTCGGCGGTCGTGATCGAATTGCCGAACGGCGTGTTCATCACGATGATGCCCTTGGCCGTCGCCGCGGGGATCTCGACATTGTCGACGCCGATGCCGGCGCGGCCGATCACCTTGAGGTTGGTGGCCCTGTCGAGGATTTTTGCGGTCGCCTTGGTCGCGGAGCGGATCGCAAGGCCGTCGTAATTGCCGATGATCTCGGCGAGCTTGTCCTTGTCCTTGCCGAGATTGGGCTGGAAGTCGACCTCGATGCCGCGGTCTTTGAAGATCTGGACGGCGGCGGGAGACAGAGCGTCGGAGATGAGAACTTTGGGTTTGGTCATGGGATTTGTCCTTCACACCCTCCCCTGGAGGGGGAGGGTCGGCGCGAAGCGCCGGGGTGGGGTGAAGCTGCAAAGAGAAAATCGCCGGTGCGCCGTGTGGAGAGATCACCCCACCCCGCCGCACCTGACGGTGCGTCGACCCTCCCCCTCCAGGGGAGGGTAAGAACTCACGCTGCCTTGGGGAGCGCGGCCTTGGTCTCGGCAAAGGCCCAGTCGATCCACTGCGTCAGCAGCTCGACGTCCTTCGCCTCGACGGTCGCGCCGCACCAGATGCGCAGGCCCGCCGGCGCGTCGCGGTAGTACGCGAAGTCGTAACCGGCGCCTTCCTTCTCGACCAGCGCCACCAGCTTCTTCGAGAACTCCGCCTGCGCGTCGTCCGAGAGCGAGGTGATCGCGGGATCGGTGAACTTCAGGCACACCGAGGTGTTGGAGCGGATCGATGGGTCCTTGGCCAGGAAGTCGATCCACGGCGTCTTCGCCTGCCAGTCGGCCAGCACCTTGGTGTTGGCGTCGGCGCGCGCGATCAGCGCCTTGAGGCCGCCGATCGACTTGGCCCAATTCAGCGCATCGAGATAATCCTCGACACACAGCATCGACGGCGTGTTGATGGTCTCACCGACGAAAATGCCTTCGTTGATCTTGCCGCCCTTGGTCATGCGGAAGATCTTCGGCAGCGGCCAGGCTGGCTTGTAGGTCTCGAGCCGCTCCACTGCGCGCGGCGAGAGGATCAGCATGCCGTGTGCGGCTTCGCCGCCGAGCGCCTTCTGCCAGGAAAAGGTGACGACGTCGAGCTTGGCCCAGTCCAGCGGCTGAGCAAACGCGGCAGACGTTGCGTCGCAGATGGTCAGACCTTCGCGGTCCGCCTTGATCCAGTCGGCGTTCGGCACGCGCACGCCCGAGGTGGTGCCGTTCCAGGTGAAGACGACGTCGCTGTTGGGATCGACCTTGGAGAGGTCGGGGATCTCACCATAGCCTGCGTTGAGCTTGGTGACATCCTTGAGCTTCAATTCCTTGACGATGTCGCTGACCCAGCCTTCGCCGAAGGATTCCCAGGCGAGCGTGGTGACCGGCCGCGCACCGAGCAGCGACCACAGCGCCATCTCGACCGCGCCGGTATCGGACGCCGGCACGATGCCGATGCGATAGTCGGCGGGCACTTCAAGCACTTCGCGCGTCAGATCGATCGCGAGCTTGAGCTTGGCCTTGCCGACCTTCGCGCGATGCGAACGGCCGAGCGCTGCGTCCTTGAGATTTTGGGCGTTCCAGCCGGGCCGCTTGGCGCAGGGGCCGGAGGAGAAATGCGGCACGGTCGGCCGCGAAGCGGGCTTCGCTACAGTCATGATCTACCCTTCCAGATAGTAAGCCTCCCGTTGGGGGGAGGTGTCCCGCCGCGGCTGATACGGGAATCGGGAAGACCAGTCAAGAAAGTTTCAGCGTCTCACGCCGGAGTGAAGGCGCTTCCGGCGCGATTTCCGGGGATTCGACAGCCGCGAGCGCGTTCAGCAAGTCCGTGGCCTCGCTGATCAATTGCGCGGCCCGACGGCGGCTGCCGACTTTCAAAATGCATTTGTCATGGGCCAGCACAACGTAGTCGTTGCCGACCTTGATCATCGAATAGCTTGTCATCGAAATCCCCGAACCGACCGAGCTCGGTGTCTGAAGCTCCCGTAGCACCCTTCGTTCCTAGCGCCACGTGAACGACGAACGGGTAGTTTATCAGCTGTTAAGATGAACGAATGCGCGAGCCGATTGTGCAGCTTGCGCAACGTTCGCGACCAGAGCCCCATTCCGATACAATCGGAATGGGGCGCTGGATTTTTGTACTGACGCGCTTTCTTTACGCGAACCGGTATCCACTTCGCTCGAAAACGCTCCTGCTGCGTCAAAAGCGGACAGTCATTCCGACATGGCTCGCGGCAAATCCGAGCCGCTTGTAGAACCGCTGCGCATCGACGCGGCTCGAATGCGTCAGCAATTCGACCAGATTGCAGCCGCGCGCCTTTGCCTCCGCGATCGCCCATTGCACCAATTGCTCGCCGATGCCGCGGCTGCGGCAATCAGTGGCGACGCGGACGTCTTCGAGCAGACCGCGCACGCCGCCCTGCGAGCTGATGCCTGCGAGCACAGCGAGTTGCAGGCAACCAACCACCCTGCCCTCGCTCTCGGCGACCACGAGCGTCAGGTTCGGATCGCGATCGACCCGCTCGAATGCTGCGTAATAGGCCGCCGGCAGCGGAGTCTCGAGTCGCTCGCGGGCGCGCCCGAGATGATCGTCGGCGAGCATTGCGACGATCGCGGCGACGTCCTCGCGGCGCGCGGGACGGATGGAAACGGACGTGTCGGTCATGTCGGAAATCCCAGCCTCAGCGCACAGGCCGAAGGCCGAGAAAGGCCTCCGCTTCGCCGATCCAGCGGCGAACCGCCGCATAACGGCCGAGATCGAAGCCGCCTTCATGCGCGAGGCGGGTATAAGCGAGCAGCGCAATATCGGCGAGCGAAACCTCTTCGCCGGCGAAGAAGCGGCTTGCGGCAAGATGCTGTTCCATGCGGTCGAGCGCCGCATAGCCGCGCTTGATCTTGTCAGGATCGAGTTCGGAGGCGTCCTTGCCGAGATAGATCATGAGGAAGCGGCACACCGCGATGTAAGGCTCGTGGCTGTACTGCTCCCAGAACAGCCACTCGTCCATCTTCGCCGCCGTGAACGCATCGCGCGGGATCAGCGCGCTGTCGCGGGCGAGATAGCGGATGATGGCATTGGATTGCGCCAGCGTGCGGCCGTCGTCGAAGGCGACGGTCGGCACCTGACCGGCGCCGTTCATCTTCAGGAATTGCGGCGTGCGCGACTCGCCCTTGCGCGTGTCGGTCTCGACCCAGCGGTAAGGCAGCGCGAGCTTATCGCAGACCCACTTCACCTTCAGACAATTGCCCGAATTGGTGTCGCCGTAGATCTGCATCGTGGTCGCCCCGCGTTGGAGCGACAGAGCATCAGGACGGAGGAAACCTGTCAACCAGCTGCCAAGGCGGGTCTAGAACTTGTAGCCGGCGCCCAGGCGAAAATTGTTCAAGTTGACCGAGATATCCTTGGCGTTCGAGAAACCGACATGTTCCCATTCGCCGCGCAGGATCACACAGTCGAGCAACGCGTATTCGATTCCGATGCCCCCCGTCCATCCGTAGATGAAGCTGTTCGCGCGCCGCTCCGATTGTGACATCGTACCGGCGCCGGCGACCGAGCGAGTGGTGACGCCAGTGATCGGGTCGGTAAAGTCGTCGTATTTCACGTATGATACGGTCGCAAACCTCGACACGTCGGCACGTCCGACCGCAAGGCCGCCAAACGCATAAGGCATGAAGTCGCCACCGGACCATCCAACACGACCTCTGAAGGTCGCGTAGTCCTTGAGCTGCAACGCGGCGCCGCCGCCGAGCGTCGTATTGTAGGTATAGAGGTGATTCGTGGGAGCTGTTTCGCCGGGGACCAATCTCGTCATGGAGTCGCTTGCGCTGCTCGCGAGATTGTTCATGTAGCTGTAGTTGGCCTCGACGCCCATCACGGCATCATAGTACTGCCAATTCCGGCCAACATAGGCGCCAAATCCAGTCGCCTGGACGTGATTTTTCGGCAGCAGCGACCATCCCCCAACCGGGGCTTGCAGGACGCTATCGCGAAGCATGAAATCGGTCATCGATTTCGGGGCATGACTGAAATTGATCTCAGAAGTGGCAAAGCCGAACTGGCCGCCGACATAAAAGCCGTCCCAGTTATGAGATGACTTCGACAGGCCATCGTCGAAGCTGCCGCGAAGGATCGGCAGATCCGGCATGTCGGCCGCATGCGCGGCAGACGCCGTCCCCAACATCGCCGCCGCCAACAAAAGCCCACGCATCGCAACGCTCCAAATCGAACTCGAACTTTTCGCCATGATCATGGCTCGTTAACCTTAACCAATGGTTGCGCCGGAGCCTTTCGTCGCCGCGGAGCAATGAAAAAATCGCAAAAGCAAAACGGCGCGGGATTATCCCGCGCCGTTAAGAGAGTTTAACCGGTGAGCTTAAGAATCAGCCCTTGGTGACGAGCGGCGGCGGCATGTAGGCCGGCGGGCTGTTGAGATCCCAGCGCACGCCGAGCTTGACGTCGTGCGAGGTGATGTCCTTGACCTTGATCGTCGAGGCGCCGGAGATACTGCCGTCGAACGCGCGGAAGTTGCCGGGCGCAGCGTCGCCGAGATCCATGTAGCTGTAGGCCAGTTCGACGGTGAAGCCGGGATTGACCTTGTAGGCGAGACCGGCGTGAGCGGCCCAGGCGAGGTTCCATTTTCCGTTGTCGCCGAAATAAGTGACGCTGTTGGACAGCGCACCGGCGGTGTAGCGGACGCCGTTGTCCTGGAAGCTCGAGAGCTTGTTGTAGGAGCCGCCGATACCGGCGCCGATGAACGGCGTGATGCACCACCAGGTGCCGAGATCGACATAGGCGTTGGCCATCACGACCCACTCGGACTTGCTGCCGGTGTAGGTATTGGCTTCGACGTCGGTAGGGCCGAGAACGACGCTGTCCGACCCGTGCAGATTGGCCTTGCCGCGATACTGGCCGATCACGTCGGCGCGGAACCAGTTGTTGAAGCGATAGCCGACGCCGAGATCGAACAAGGGCGAGGAATCGAAGCCGAGCCCATTCGTGGTGGTCGGGAACGCAGCCGCGGTCGCACTCTCGATGCGCTTGGCGCTCTGGTTCGTCATGCCGACGTCACCGCGCAGATACCAGCCACCGAAATCGGCGGGCGGGGCGGGCGGCGCGTACATCGGAGGCGGAGCCGCGATCGGCATGTCGGCGGCGAACGCCATCGACGAGATCAGTGATGCCGCGCCTGCGGCAAGGAGAGACTTAACGCTACGCATTGGCTTCGTCCTTATGGCCGGTGAGGCAAAATGCAGATGCCCCACGTTCTGGAAACTCACGGGAGGACGATGGCACCAAATGCTTAAGCGCCACTTAACCCTAATTTTTAAGGTTGATTTTTTCTGAGCGCACACGCGGCTGCGGCGCAAGCGTTGCAAAATTGCGGCAGCCCGCGCGCCGCAATTGCTAACGAAGTGTGAAGGCATAGCGCCGCAAGAGAGGATGCGTTAACGCGCGCGCTGCGGAAGCTTCGGCAGGAATGCGCATATGGCGTGTTGGAGAACCTGAGCGCGCGCCTCGTCCTTCGAGACGACCGCTCCGCGGTCTCCTCAGGATGAGGCTAAGCGGCAGCTTTGCCGGCTGAAACTGCTGCCGCGCACTCCGCCCTCATCCTCAGGGCCCGTCAAAGGCGGGCGTCTCGAAGGATGGACGCGGGGAGGCCGCTTCCAAGCGCGATTGCCCCGCGCTCCAGAGGAGGGTGACGAAGAAAGCTCAGGCCGCCGCCTGCCCCAGCGCCGACACGATGGTGTCGACGACGTCCTCGACCAGGATGCGGTCCTCGCCTTCGCCCATGACGCGGATCACGGGCTCGGTGCCGGAGGAGCGGATCAGGAGGCGGCCATGGCCGTTGAGGCGCTTCTCGCCGTCGGAGATCGCCGACTTGACGTCGGAATCGTCGAGCGGCTTGCCGCCTTTGTGGCGGACGTTCTTGAGGATCTGCGGCAGCGGATCGAAACGGTGGCAGACCTCGGAGACAGGGCGGCGCAGCTTCTGCACCACGGCGAGCACCTGGAGCGCAGCCACGAAGCCATCGCCGGTGGTGGCGTAGTCGGACAGGATGATGTGGCCGGACTGCTCGCCGCCGAGATTGTAGCCGCCGCTCAGCATCTGCTCGAGCACATAGCGGTCGCCCACCGGGGTGCGCACGAGATCGAGGCCCTGCCCCTTCAGGAAGCGCTCGAGACCGAGATTGGACATCACGGTGGCGACGATGCCGGGCCGCGACAGCCGGCCGTCTTCCTTCCAGCTCTGCGCGATCACCGCGAGCAGCTGGTCGCCGTCGACGACATGGCCGCGCTCGTCGACCAGGATGACGCGGTCGGCGTCGCCATCGAGCGCAATGCCGATATCGGCGCGCATCTCGCGCACCTTCTTCGACAGCGCTTCCGGCGAGGTCGAGCCGCAATCCTTGTTGATGTTGAAACCATCAGGCTCGACGCCGATCGGCACTACGTCGGCGCCCAATTCCCACAGCGCTTCCGGCACCACCTTGTAGGCGGCGCCGTTGGCGCAGTCGATCACGACGCGCAGGCCCTCGAGCGACAGGTCGCGCGGCAGCGTGCGCTTGGCGAATTCGATGTAGCGGTCATGCACGCCGTCGATGCGGCGGGCGCGGCCGAGGCTGGCGCTCTGTGCCAGGCGCTTGTCGATGGGTTCGTCGAGCAGCTGCTCGATCTGCTTCTCGACGTCATCGGAGAGCTTGAAGCCCTGCGGGCCAAACAGCTTGATGCCGTTGTCCTCGAACAGATTGTGCGAGGCCGAGATCATCACGCCGAGATCGGCGCGCATCGACTTGGTCAGCATTGCCACCGCCGGCGTCGGCATCGGGCCGACCAGCAGCACGTCCATACCGACCGAGGTGAAGCCCGCGACCATCGCGTATTCGATCATGTAGCCGGACAGGCGCGTGTCCTTGCCGATCACCACGCGATGGCGGTGGTCGCCACGCTGAAATGCAAGGCCTGCGGCCTGGCCGACCTTGAGCGCGAGCTCCGGCGTGATCAGTCCGTTGGCGCGGCCCCGGATCCCGTCCGTCCCGAAATATTTGCGGCTCATATCGTCCCCCAGCGCAACAACCAGGGAGTCCCTCTACAACCGCGGGCTGCCCGGAGGGGACCCGCATCCCTGATTTGCCGAGGTGTTATAAAGCCAACGCGGCTATCTTGGCTTCAAAAAATATGATGAATCATTACGGAACCGGGGTGCCCCTTGCTCCAGTAACCCGCTGTTAACATTATATTTCCCCTGCACCTGGGGAAAATGGCGGGAACCGGCCTAGTCCGAACGTTTGACATGGCCATCGCCCCGGCTCGGCGCCGGTTGGGTGACGTTGACGGGATCGGAGGCCGGGAAGGTCTCCTCCAGGCCCTCTTCCAGCGCCTCCTCGAGGTCGCGCTTCTCCTTGATCTCTTTGATCTCTTCCGGCGTCGGTTCGCTGCGTGGCCCGGGTCCTGTACGCGGCTTGGTCATGGCGCCCTTTCGCAAACGATTTGGCTGTGCATCCAACCATGCTAGATGACCCCTAAACCTTCCGATGCAAGCCTTCCAATTCAAGCCTTCCAATTCAAAGCTTCCGAGACAAGACGGGCCGGGGAAACCTTCATGAAGCACATCACCTGTATCGACGATCTTCGCGCGCTGCATCGGCGCCGCGTGCCGAAGGCATTCTTCGACTATTGCGACCGCGGCTCCTATGCCGAGGAAACACTGCGCGCCAACCGCGAGGACATGCAGGCGATCAAGTTCCGCCAGCGCATCCTGGTCGACGTCTCCAGGCGCGACACCGCGACCACGATCCTCGGCGAGCCCTCGACCATGCCGCTGATCCTCGCGCCGGTCGGCCTGCTCGGCATGCAGCATGGCGACGGCGAGATCCACGCCTGCCGCGCCGCGCAGGCCGCCGGCATTCCGTTCACGCAATCGACGATGTCGATCTGCTCGATCGAGGACATCGCCGCCAGTGTCGAGAAGCCGTTCTGGTTCCAGCTCTACGTGATGAAGGACCGCGGCTTCATCAAGGAGCTGATCCAGCGCGCGATGGCCGCGAAATGCAGCGCGCTCGTGCTCACCGTCGACCTGCAGGTGATCGGCCAGCGCCACGCCGACATCAAGAACGGCATGACGGTGCCCCCCGAATGGTCGCTGTCGAAGCTGCTGGATTTCGCCAGCAAGCCGGCCTGGGTCTCCGGCGTGCTGCAAGGCAAGCGCCGCACCTTCGGCAACATCGCAGGCCACGTGAAGAACACCGAAGATCTCAACCGCCTCGCCGAATGGACCGCCTCGCAGTTCGACACCTCGTTGAATTGGAAGGACGTCGAATGGGTCCGCAGCCTCTGGCCGGGCAAGCTCATCATCAAGGGCATTCTCGACGTCGAGGACGCCGAGGAAGCCGCCAAGACCGGCGCGCAGGCGCTGGTGGTGTCGAACCATGGCGGCCGTCAGCTTGACGGCGCGCCGTCCTCGATCGAGGTGCTGCCGGAGATCGCCGATGCGGTCGGTGAGAAGATGGAGATCATGTTCGACGGCGGCATCCGCTCCGGCCAGGACGTGATGCGCGCGCTCGCGCTTGGCGCAAAGTCCTGCATGATCGGCCGCGCTTATGCTTACGGCCTGGGGGCCGGCGGCCAGGCCGGCGTCGCCAAGGCGATCGACATCATCCAGAAGGAACTGCTGACCACGATGGGCCTGTGCGGCGTCAACCGGATCGACGAGATCGACGATCACGTGATTGCGGTGTGAGCTGCTTTCTAACCTCTCCCCGCTCTTCTGCGGGGAGAGGTCGGCGCGAAGCGCCGGGTGAGGGGCAAGGCACGCCTGTAGCAAACATGGAAGTCCATCCGACCTCCGTTATGCCATACACCTCAAGCCGAACGCGTGGAGAGAGCCCCTCACCCCACCCTCCCCCGTAAGAACGGGGCGAGGGAGTGAGGGGGCGGTGCGTCTCTCACAGTCTCACATCGGCGGGGTCAGGCCATCACGGCCGACACTGACGCGGTTGGTCTCGAACGAGCCGTCCGGCCGCTGCTTCATGAAAGCGATCACCTTGGCGCCGGGCTTGAGGTCGGACTTCTCGCCGGGCACGTAAGTGACGACCGGCGTCGTGTCCGGGACGAACACCTTCTTCTCACCATCCTTGTATTTGACCAGCAGCGTGTGCCCGTCATTGCCGACCACGCTCTCGGACACGGTCGCGTTGGTCATGGTGGAATTGGGTTTCAGGTCCCAGGGCCGCGAGCCCTCGCCGGTGCCGCGCATGCTCTCCGGAAACACGTGGACCTCGACGGCGTTCTGACCGCCGTCCGGGCCCGGCACGGTGGTCGCGCCGATGAACGAACCCGCCTTGATGTCGGCAAGCGAAATCTTCGTGATGCCGGACACGCGCAGATCGGGCGCGATGTGCAGCTTGACGTCCTCGCCGCTGCGCGACTTGACCTGCATGGTGTCGCCGTCGACGCTCTCGATCGTGCCGCGCACGCGCGTCGGCACCGGCGCCTTTTGCGCGGCGGCATAGAGCGTGGACGCGGCCACCATCGCGACGGCGATGAGCGGACGCGTGAAAGTTGAACGTTGAACGGTCATGACGGTCTCCGATTGTCCCCACGGATGGTGAACGCCGCAGACTGCCGACTATTCTCTCAAGTCTTTGTGAGGTCGGCCTCGACCAGCACGCGCAGCTCCGCCGTCACCTGCGGCCGCCGGCCGAACCACAGCTCGAAGCCGCGCACCGCCTGGTGCAAGAGCATGCCGAGCCCGTCGGCCGTCTTGAGGCCGCGCGCCGCTGCTGCCGCCAGCAGCGGCGTCACCAGCGGGACATAGACGAGGTCGGCAACGACGGCATCCTGCGGCAGGCGCGCCGCGTCGACATCGAGCGCGGGCTGGCCGTGCATGCCGAGCGAGGTCGTATTCACGAGAAGCTTTGCGCGCGGCAAGACGTCCTTGACCGCGTCCCACGTCACGGGAAGCACGTTCGGCCCGAACTGCTTTGCAAGAGACTCGGCGCGCGCGATGGTGCGATTAGCGAGATGGATGCGCTTGATGCCGCGCTCGAGCAGGCCGAACACGACCGCACGCGAGGAGCCGCCGGCCCCGAGCACCAGCGCTTCGTCCGCCTTGTCCCAGCCGGGCGCGCTGGCGTCGAGATTGCCGATGAAGCCTTCGACGTCGGTGTTGGTCGAGCGCAGCTCGCCGTCGGCGAACCACAAGGTGTTGGCGGCACCGACAGTCTTGGCGCGCGCGTCGGGTGTCGACAGCGCCAGCACAGCTTCTTTATGCGGAATGGTGACGTTGGCGCCGACGAAGCCGCGCAGCGACAGCCGCAGCACGAAATCTCTGAGGTCCTCGGGCGGAACCGCCTCGATGACATAGCCGCCCTCGATGCCCAGCGTGCGCAGCCAGTAATGATGGATCAGCGGCGAGCGCGAATGCGCGGCCGGCCAACCGATCAAGCAGGCTGCGGGCGTCTTGGGCGCGGTCATCACGTCTGGGGACCCTCGGGATAGTGTCGCTGGGCGATCTCATTTCGCCTTGCGGCCGTCCTGTCAAGGATGCGCTCGTGGAACGGATGTCGCGGCAATGATGGCCAGCAACAAGGCGCAGGCCAGCGCCAGAGTGCGGCGGGATCTCAGCACAGAAGTTTGCGCCCCATTTACCGGGCGCAAACTAGCTGGCTCGATGCGGATTGCCAACGATCGCGCGGGTTTTCACTTCTCCCGCTCTTGCCTAGAGAGACGTCGGATCACGTCAGTAATCCGGGTGACCGGCTGGGCACAATCGCGCGAGGAGCAAATGTCCCTCCGGCTCGTAAAGTCGTCCGCCTACAATTCAGACCGCATTCGTGGAGAGGCCCCTCACCCCACCCTCTCCCCGTAAGAACGGGGAGAGGGAGTGAGAGAGTGGGGCGCCCCTTACAATGAGAGAACGGTGCATCCCTTACTGCGCGGGACGGATCACGCCGCGTGCTGATGCGCGGCGATGATCTGGTCGGCGGCGCGGCCGGTGACTTCGGCCATGTGGTCGAACTGGCGGGTGAAGCTGCCCGCCCCTGCCGTGGCCGAACGCAGCTCGACGATCAATTCGCCGATCTCGGCCTCGGGCATCATGGCGCGGACACAGTCCCAGCCATTCCAGCCGTCGCGGGTGTCGAAGCCGAGGATCTGGCCCCGACGCGCCGACAGGATCGCATTGATCTTGGCTGTGGCATCGGTCGGACAGACGATCTCGACCACGTGGATCGGCTCCAGCAGCACCGGCTGGCATTGCGGCAGGCCTTCGTTGAGCCCGATCCGCGCCGCCGTGCGGAAGGCAAGATCGGAGCTGTCGACGCTGTGATAGGAGCCGTCGGTCAGCGTCACCTGCACGTCGGTGACGGGGAAGCCGAGCGGACCGCGCGCGAGGCCGTCGACGACGCCTTCTTCCACCGCCGGGATGTAGTTGCGCGGCACCGCGCCGCCGACCACCTTCTCGGCGAACTTGAAGCCGTCGCCGCGCGGCAGCGGCCTGATGTCGAGCACGACGTCGCCGAACTGGCCATGGCCGCCGGACTGCTTCTTGTGGCGGCCGCGCTGGGTGATCGGCTTGCGGATGGTCTCCTGATAGCCGATCGCGGGCGGATGCGAAGAAATCTTGACGCCGAAACGGTCGCGCAGGCGCTCGACCTCGACGCGCAGATGCATCTCGCCCTGCCCCCACAGCACGGTGTCGTGGGTCTGAGGATTCTGCACCACGACGAGCGAGGGATCCTCCTCGTGCAGGCGGGCCAGCGCCTGGCCGAGCTTGACATCGTCCTTGCGGTCGGTGGACGCGATCGAGATCGCGAGCACCGGCGGCGTCGGCTCCGGGGCGGTGAGCGCAGTCGGCGGCGTCTTGCCGTTCGAGATGGTGTCGCCGGTCTTGAACGGATCCAGCTTGGCGAGCGCCACCGTGTCTCCGGCGTCAGCCGCGGCACGCTTGGTATCGTAGGCGCCGTTGACGGCGAGGATGCCGGAGATGCGGCTGGTCCCGCCGGAGGACGATTGCAGCGTGGCGCCGTCGTCGAGATGGCCGGTGAGCAGCCGTGTCAGCGACAGCTTTCCGCCGTGCTGCGAATGCAGCGTCTTGAAGACGTAGCCGATTGCGTCCTTGCTCTCGGGCACGCCGAGACGTTTGGCGGTCTCCGCCACACCGGGTGCCTCGTGGCGCAGCGCCTTCATCAGGCGCAGCACGCCGTTCTCGCGCGCAGCAGCCCCTAGCAGCACGGGGCAGATCAGCCCTTCGCGGAGTTCGCGGGCGAGATCGTCGAACACCGCATCGCGCGGCGGCTGGATGTCTTCGAGCAATTGCTCCATCAGCGCGTCATCGTGATCGGCGAGCTTCTCCAGCATCGAGAAGCGGGCCTCCTTCTCGCGATCGAGATCGCCGCCTTCGAGCGCGATCACCTCGGAAGCCTTGTGCTCGCGATAGACGAACGCGCGCTCCAGCGCGAGATCGACGAAACCCTCGATCAAATCGCCCTTCCAGATCGGGATCTGGCGCAGCACCAGCGGCACGCGCGAGGCGGGCTGGAGCATCGCGAGCGTCTCGCGGATGCGCTGGCTGGCGCGATCGATCTTGTTGAGGAACAGGAAACGCGGGATCTTCAGCTCCTCCAGCTCGCGCAGGATGATCTGAAGCTGCGGCAGCTTCTTCTCGTCGGCCTCGCACACCACGATCGCGGCGTCGATCGCGGGCAGTGCGGCGCGCATGTCGTGGGCGAATTCGACGGAACCGGGACAATCCAGGAAAGTATAGCTGTCGCCCATGAAACTCGTGGTGGCGGCAGTGAGGCCGACGGTCATCTTGTGATGACGGGCCTCGGGCGTGGCGTCGCCGACGGAGGTTCCAGCATCGACGCTGCCGGCACGCGGGATTGCGCCGGTTCGCGCCAGGATGGCTTCGAGAAGTGTGGTTTTACCGCTTTGGAAAGGGCCCACCAGCGCAATGCACCGTGGACCTCGGGGACTTCTGACGTCTTGTCCCATTTCGCCGCCTCCTTTTTGTGGAGCTCGGCCCATGATTGGGTCGGCAAACGTTGATGCTCTGCCCGTCCCCGAGGTTTGGCAAGCATCAAACGTCGCTGCGGTGCGTCGTCAGCTGGATCGAGATCAGATCGCCGTGATGTTCCATCTCTCTCCGACGGGGAGAGGTTAAAACATCGGCGCCGTCGTCAGGCGTCAACGGCCCGGACGGAGTTCCAGGCTTTCGAGGCCGGCGGCGACGTTGAGGCCGACCTGGCCCTGCACGCTGAGCGGCTGCAGCGCGATCGAATTGTTGGAGCCGCCGACCAGCACGTTGCCCCCTAAGCCGACGCCGATCGAGGCGCTGCCCTGCGCGCCGGCATAATTGCCCGAGAGGTCGCCGGGGCCGAGCCGGTCGACCGGCGCGAACACGCCCCAGGCCAGCGTGGTTTCCTGGGTGATGCCGATGTCGAGACCCACTTTGCGGATCGTCGCGACGTAGCGATCTTCAGGCAGGCCGTCGGCGCGCAGCACGCAGCCGAGATTGGTCACCGATCCCACGATGAAGCCGACGCTGGCGCCGCCGCGGCATTCGAGCACGCCGACCCGCACCATCCGCTGCTGCTGCGCGCCGCTGCTTGCGACGGAGGCAATGAGACCCGCCGCGGTGAGCCCGGCGAAGATGAACGAACGGCGCATGAAACGTCTCCGGCGATGAATGTGATGCGGCAGGAAGGCGCGGCGACGCCGCGCGATGGTCTATGCCACAACAGCGTTGTGGGTGCCAGATCGGACACGGCTGAAATCGAACGCGCGGAGAGAGCCCCTCACCCCTCCCTCTCCCCGCAAGAGCGGGGCGAGAGAGCGAGAGAGCCGTGCGCCCCATACGATGGGAGAAGAACTGGCGCGTGCGATCGGAGGCGACTTAACCTCTCCCCGCCCTTCTGCGGGGAGAGGTCGGATTGCGCAGCAATCCGGGTGAGGGGCAGGGCACAACGTTGATCTGAGCAAAGGTGCCCCTGACTCCGACGCCCAACCATTCTCGCTCGGACTGAAAACAAAAAAGCCCGCACGAAGCGGGCCTTTCCAATTTACGCTGTCGCGACAGCCCTACCGCAGATTTCCGCAAAAACGCTGGATGCGCTTGCAGGCGTCTTCGAGGTCGGAGGTCTTGGTTGCGTAGGAGATGCGGAACGCCGGGCCAAGGCCGAAGGCCGACCCCTGCACCACCGCGACGCCTTCGGTCTCCAGGAGTTCGGTGACGAACTGCTCGTCGTTGCCGATCACGTTGCCCGACGGCGCTTTCTTGCCGATCGTGCCGGCGCAGGACGGATAGACGTAGAACGCGCCCTCCGGCCGCGGGCACTCGATGCCGTTCGCCTGGTTGAGCATGGAGACCACGAGGTCGCGGCGCTCCTTGAACACCTTGTTGTTGGCGGGGATGAAGTCCTGCGGACCGTTCAGCGCCTCGACCGAGGCCCACTGCGCGATCGAGCACGGGTTCGAGGTCGACTGCGACTGGATGGTCGACATCGCCTTGATGAGCTGAGCCGGGCCGCCGGCATAGCCGATGCGCCAGCCGGTCATGCAATAGGCCTTCGACACGCCGTTCACGGTGAGCGTGCGGTCGTAGAGACCGGGCTCGACCTGCGCGACAGTGGTGAACTGGAAGTCATCATAGACGAGGTGCTCGTACATGTCGTCGGTCATCACCCACACCTGCGGATGCTTGACCAGCACGTCGGTGAGCGCCTTCAGTTCAGCCTTGGTGTAGGCGGCGCCGGTCGGGTTCGACGGCGAGCACAGGATCACCCATTTGGTCTTCGGCGTGATCGCGCGCTCGAGCGCCTCGGCGCCGAGCTTGAAGCCGGTTGCGGCGGTGCAGACCACCGGCACCGGCTCGCCGCCGGCGAGCGCCACCATTTCAGGATAGCTGACCCAGTACGGCGCCGGGATGATCACCTCGTCGCCCGGATTGATGGTCGCCATCAGCGCGTTGTAGAGCACCTGCTTGCCGCCGGTGCCGACGATGATCTGGTTCGGCTTGTAGGCGACGCCGTTCTCGCGCTGGAACTTCGCGATGATGGCGTCCTTCAGCTCGGGAATGCCGTCGACCGCGGTGTATTTGGTCTTGCCGGCCTCAATGGCGCGGATCGCCGCCAGCTTGATATTGGCGGGCGTGTCGAAATCGGGCTCGCCTGCGCCGAGGCCGATGACGTTGCGGCCCGCCGCTTTCAGCGCGCGTGCTTTATCCGTGACCGCGATGGTCGCGGACGGCTTCACACGGTCGAGCGCAGCGGCAAGGAAGGACATCGTCATCTCCTGACAAGCGCCGTGAACCCTTTGGCTTCACGACTCCAATTGTGGGAATGCAGCCACCCTAAAACGTGTACCGCTGCGCCGCAAGAAACTTCGGTCCAATCTCGAAAAAGTTTCGGGATTTCGAGCGTTTCAAGGCAGGATTTCCCGCAATTTTCCGCAACTTTGCCGACCAAACTCCTCATATCCGGCAAGGCTTGTCCTCGGAGCAATTCTGCGTGTCGCGCGCTGACGCTTCTGCACCTTCATGACCGGGGCTTGTCCCGGCCATCCCGTCCTGGTCACGCGGCACGAAGAACGACGATGCGGAGAGATTTAATTCCCTGGCGCAGATTGCTCCCTATTCACACCAACGCACGGCACAACTGTCCGTCTGTTGACGCAAGCGTGAACTGAGTTGCACGGTCGCACGGAAATGATCTTCCGCCGCGTTGCAATGCGGTAGGGTTTTCGAGTTTTTCTATTGGCCAGCCCTTGCAGCGGATTCGCATCGGCATCATTGTTTAGCCGCGGCGCGTAGGCAGGACGCACCGCACTTTCCCCATCCAGGTTAGAACTCCCAGAATGTACAAGCTCTATTCGATGCAACGCTCGGGCAACAGCTACAAGGTCCGCCTTGCGCTGGCGCTTTTGAACGTGCCCTACCAACCGATCGAGGTGGACATTCTGCGCGGCGAAAGCCGCACGCCGGACTTCCTGGCGAAGAACCCGTCCGGCCAGGTGCCGCTGCTCGAGGTCGGCGACGCCCGCTATATCGCCGAGTCCAACGCCATCCTGTGGTACCTTGCGGTCGGCACACCACTTGCGCCGGAGCACCGCATCGATCGCGCCGAGGCGCTGCAATGGATGTTCTTCGAGCAGCACGCGCTGGAGCCGAACATCGGCGCCGCCTATTTCTGGCTGTCGCTGGTCAAGGGTGGCCGCGATCTCCAGACCCACGCGCTGGAGGACTGGATGGAGCGCGGCTATGGCGCGCTCCAGGTGATGGAGAACCATCTCAAGACCAACGCCTATTTCGCCGCCCGCCAGCTCACGGTCGCCGACATCGCGCTCTACGGCTACACCCACCTCGCCGATCGCTGCGACTTCGACCTGTCGACGTTCCCGGCGATCCGGGACTGGCTGAAGCGGGTGGAAGCCGCGCCCGGCTTTGTGTCGATGGAGTGGCGGCCGGCCGAGATCGACGATCCCGCCAGCATCGCCGCGAGCGCGTGACGCCGCAGTCCCGCTCAGGCGAATAGCGGGCGTAAGGCCCGCCTCCGCCGCAATCTCGCCATATTCGGCGCGACAGCCGCCGCAATATTGCCCGTTGAGGTCGTGAGATTGTTCGATGTCGCGGGTGATTCGCTCGCATGTTGAAGGATTTAGACCCATGATTCGGGCGTCCGGCACGGCAGGCTTTCAGGGCCGAACCGATACCGTTTCGTCTTCCCGGCTGACCAACGCGGTCGCGGCCTCGCTCGCCGTCGCCGCGCTCTCGCTGTGCCTGATCGTCACCCTGACGGTGCTGTCGACCAAGGCGACCATGGCGATGGGCCTGCCGGCCTGATTCCCGTCTCATCCTCGACCAGCCTTCATGGCGCCAAGAAAACCTTTGATCTGGCCCGTGCCGACCGGCATCGCGACAGGACGTCGATGAAATCACCTGTGCTCATCGTTGCAATCACCCTGACGGCGGCCATCCTGGTCGCAGCGTCGCTGCTGATAGCGGTCGGCACGCGCAGGGGGCCGGGGACGTCGACGCTGAATGCGCCAACGCAGCAGCAGCGCGTCAAGCACGCGCATTTGGCCTAAAATCATCCGAAAGCTTTTCGTGGAGCCGCAAGCGCCTCTTAAGCGCACCGCACGAAATCGGATTGCGACGCGGCTGAATTCATCAACCGCGCATTCCGCGACTACTTTGCGGTGGCTGATGACATCGCCGACGCCAGGCCGCCCTTCATCGCGCTGATGTATCACGGCCGCGACACCGGCACGTTCGAGCTGCCGGAGGACGAGCTCGGCACCTTCGTCGCCCAACGCATGGAGATGGTGCGGATCGGCGATGCCATGCCGATCAACATCGCCTTACGCAATGGCGAGGTGCTGCGCTTCGTCTGCGCCGCGCTGCCCGACGGTGGCCGCATGCTGAGCTATACGCCAGTGACCGACCTCGTGCGCCACACCGATGCGCCCGCGCGCGCCGACTACTACCGCTCGCTGCGCGATCCCCGGAGCCGCAAGCTGATCCGGTATCTTCCCGCCGCGGAGTGAGGCGACGGCGAACTTCGCTCGCAATTGATCGGCATGCCCTTCATCACGTATGAAGCTCCTTCACTCATCGCGGGATCTTCACATGTCGCTCACCATTCGCTCCGTCACGAGGCAGGACTATGATCAATGGCTGCCGCTGTGGGACGGCTACAACGCCTTCTACGGCCGCTCGGGGCCGACCGCGCTATCGGGCGAGATCACACGCGTGACGTGGCAGCGCTTCTTCGATGCCTATGAGCCGGTGCATGCGCTGGTCGCCGAGGGCGACGGCAAGCTGCTCGGGCTGACTCACTACCTGTTCCATCGCAGCACCACCGCGATCGAGCCGTCCTGCTATCTGCAGGACCTGTTCACGCTGGAGGCCGCGCGCGGCAAGGGCGTCGCCTCGGCGCTGATCTACGGGGTGTACGAGCGTGCAAAACTTGCGGGCTCGCCACGCGTCTACTGGCAGACGCACGAGACCAACGTCACGGCGCAAAGCCTTTACGACAAAGTCGCGGAGCGCTCCGGTTTCATCGTCTATCGCAAGCTGTTCTGATCCTGGCATACAGCCTGTGGATAATTCCCGCTGTCACCCGCGCGTTACATAGCGAGACTAGGCTGCAGCTGCGTCTGATCAGGCCCCCCGTCACCGATCAAGCGCCCCAAAGCGGTCCCCGTCAGTCGCCGCGTCTGACAGGGGCCGCATTTTTTTTGAAGCGCGGCGTTACTTCGCGCCGCGCCCGACCGTCTGCATCACCTCAAAACCTTCGAACTGAGGATGGCCAAGATAGAGCGGCTTGTTATCGCCCGCTTTGTGATGCGCCGCGCGAAACGCCTCCGACTTGGTCCAGGCCTCGAACGCGGCATGGCTGGTCCAGATCGTGTGCGAGGCGTAGAGCGTGTGGTCCTCGAGCTCGGGACCGCGCAACAGGTGGAATTCGACGAAGCCCGGCACCTTGTCCAGATGCGTATCGCGGGTGAGCCAGACCTGCTCGAAGGCGGCCTCGGAGCCCTTGGCGACACGGAAGCGGTTCATGGCGATGTACATGGGTGAATTCTCCTGCAGGCGGATGATTGTAAGGGAGGCGCCGCTCTCTCACTCCCTCGCGCCGTTCTTACGGGGCCGCGACGAGCTTCGCTCGCGCTGAGAGGGTGGGGTGAGGGGCTGCCTCCGCGAGTTCGCTCTCAACGTAGACGAAGCGCCGCTGTTGTACGAGTCGGACAGGCCGTCACTTCGGCAATAGTGTGCTCTGCCCCTCACCCGGATCGCATCTGCGATGCGATCCGACCTCTCCCCGCAAAGAGCGGGGAGAGGTTAAGCAACCAGCCCCTTCATCGGCTTTGCTGCCGCGCTGTCCGGAAACACCGTCTCCGCCAGCACGCGGTCGGACAGGCCGAACTGGCCCTGCAGCGCGCCCTTGATCACCGAGCGCAGATCTGTCGTCGGCTTGAGGTCGCGGCCGTCATACAAGTTCGCGGGCTTGAGGCCGGGCCAGTCGGAGATGACACGGCCGCCTTTCACGGCGCCGCCGGCGAGCAGCGCGATCGTTCCGGTGCCGTGGTCGGTGCCGTCGGTGCCGTTGACGCGCGCGGTGCGGCCGAACTCGGTGGCGACGAGGACGACGGTATCGCGCCAGCGATCGCCAAGGCCGCTTTCGAATTCGGCGAACGCGCCGTCGAGCCCGCCGAGCAGGAAGGCGAGACGCCCCACCGGGCCGCCTTCATTGGCGTGGGTGTCCCAACCGTCGAAGGCGAGCGCAGCAATGCGCGGGCCATCGTCCGCCGCCATCAGCTTCGCCGCGCCGCGCGCAACCTGACGCATCTGCGCAAGCTGGTTGCCGGGCTTGCGCTTCATGTCATCGCCGTTGGCAGCCTTTTCCAGCTGAAGGCCTTGCGACAGCGCCGCGGCCAGTGCGGGATCGCGGTGGCGATAGAGATCGACGAGACGCATCGCGGTGTCGTCATCGGCCTGCGGCAGCGCCACCGGCGCCCAGCCGACGGTCGGCGCATTGCCGCGCAGCACCAGCGGCGTGGTCGGGCCGACCGCAAGACCGCTTGACACGCGCTCGCCGCGCGGCAGCGTTTCCAGCGCGCGGTTGAGCCAGCCGGATTGCACCCGGCCCGGGCCCGCATAGCCGCTTTCGAGCACGTCCTGGCCGTCGAAATGCGAGCGGTCGCGATAGGGCGTCGCGACCGCGTGGATCACCGCAGCATGCCCATCGCGGTACATCCGCGCGAATTCCGGCATCGCCGGATGCAGCGCGAAGAAGCTGTCGAGCTTGAGCGCGGGATGCGCGCCATCCACCGCGAGCGCGATGGAGCCGTGCAGGCCGGCATAATCGGGATCACCGACCGGCGCGACGGTCGAGAGCCCATCGAGCGCGCCGCGCAGGATCACCACGACCAACCGCGGATCGCGGCCGTCGGCCGCGCGCGCGAATTTCGGCAAATAGGCCCAGGCCGCGAACGAGGCGCCGCCCAGCAAGAGGCCACGGCGCGAGGTGAGGAGCCGGTTCTCGACGCAGTCGATCATCTTCATCTCCTCTGCATCTCGGGCGACATCAGCAATAGCGCCAGCGCCTGCTGGCGCGATTCCGCGCGCTCGATGGTTTTGCGCGTTTCGATCGACGCCGCATCAGCGGCGGCGAATTCGAGCAGGTCGAGCGGATCGATGTTGTTGCCGAGCCGCGCGCCCATCTGCGCGGCGATGTCGAGCCTGAGCTTCATTCCCTCAGGCGCGGCCCAGGCGGCGCTGGTGTCAGGAAAACCGTTCGGGCCGGACGGCGACCACAGCGGCTGTCCCAGCAGATTGAGACTGTTGAGATACGCACCGGGATCCTCCGGCACGCGCGCGAGCAGCCGGCCGCTCGCGACCAGGAAATCGTAAGGGCTGCGCATTTTTGTCAATGGCGCCTTCCAGGCCTCGTCGGAATCCACCAGCGCGGTGGCGAGCGCCTTGAGGTCACCGTCGGTCCTGACGAAGACGTCGCGCAGTCGCGCCACCAGTGCCGGCGGCGGATCGTCGGCGACGAAGTGACGGACGAGCTTGGTCGCGATGAAATTCGCGGTCGAGGGATGGCGCGCGATGTCGGCGAGCGCGGCCTCGCCCTGCGCCAGTCCCGCCGGCTCGTAGGTCTTGCCCAGCAGCATCTGCGGCCCGGGCTGGTGCGCATTGGCGTTGAACACGAAGGAGCCGGGCGTGCCCAATTGCCCCTGCCGTCCGGCAAAGGTCCACCCCGTGATGATGCGCGCGAGCGAGGTGACGTCGCCTTGCGTGTAGCCGCCGCCGACGCCGAGCGTATGCAGCTCCATGATCTCGCGCGCGAGATTTTCGTTGAGCCCGCGCTTGCGGTTTTGTCCTGCGCGCGAATCCGGCCCGAGCGATTGCTGGTTGTCGAGGAAGAACAGCATCGCCGGATGCTGCTCGACGGCTTTCAGCATGTCGGCAAAACGCCCGAGCACGTGCGGCCGGATCGCCTCGCGCTCGAACGCGCCGGCCCAGATCCGCGCCAGCTCGCCCTTGCTGGCGGAGATGCAGAAATGATTGGACCAGAACACGACGAGGCGCTCGATGAAGCCGCACTCGACCAGCGTGGCGCGCTGCAACCGCGCCAGGGCTTCAGTGCGAAAGGTCTTTTGAATGACGTTGAGCGGCTGCGGCGCGGGCTTTGCCGCCGGCGGCGCGGCGGCGTTCGGCTGCATCGTATCGGGCTTCGCCGTGGTGTCGGCCGGCTTCGCATCAGCCATCTGGCCGGCGATCTCGGTCGCGACCGTGTTCAGCGAGAGATTGCGGCGCAAGCCCGGCTTCTGGTCGGCCGGCGCCTGTTGCGGCGCCTCCGTGGGCGCGGCCGCTTTCGCCGCCTCGCGCGCCTGCTTGACCTGATCCTGATAGGCGAACACGGCTTGGCCAAGCTGCGGCGTCGATTGCAGGCCCGGCGCCTCCAGCAGCACGCCGTTGCGCCGCGCGAGCTCCGCCTTCACGAAACCGCGCGGGTCGGAGGCCGCATTGATGAGATCACCGGAGGCCCCGCCACGCGCGCCGAAGCCGAAACGGTTGAGCGCGACGAGCGCGGCTTGCGAATCGCGGGCCATCGATTTGTCCTTGCTCACCGCTTTCCGAGTCTGTGGGCAGCACATAATATACCGCAGCGAGAGATGAACCCGACATGAAAATAACGGCGCATGAATTATGACAAGTTGGAAAGAATCCCAAGCGCCGGAGCCGCGCCGCCTCGCCTGCTCCCGCTGCGGCGCCGAGTTCGGCTGCGACCTGTCAGGCAAGTGCTGGTGCGCGGAGGAGGCAGCAAAGCTGCCGATGCCGGCCAAGGGCGAGGATTGTCTATGCCGGGCGTGCTTGCGCGAGGCGGCGGAAGCTGCACGTAGCCGGGATGGAGCGCAAGCGTAATCCGGATTCGTGCCACGCATTGCGACCTTCCCGGATTGCGCTGCGCTCGATCCGGGCTACGAAGATTATACCGGATGTCCCGGCGACTTGCGCGCCATGCCGTCGAACGCGTCGAGCAGCTTTTCGCGCCAGGCGTAGACGGGATCATCCGCCTCCAGCAGCTTGAACGGGCTCGTCACCCGCGCCCATTGGAAACCGCCGAACACGATGTAGTCGGCGTAGTTCGGCGCGTGGCCGCCGATGAACGGCTGCTTCTTCAGGGTCTGCCGCATCACCTCCAGCGACTTACGGAAGCCGGTCACGGCGCTATCGCGGCCTGCCATCACCTCTTCCAGACTCTTGCCGCCGAAGCGCGCCTCGCGCGAGGCGCGGAAATAGACGGCGTCAGCCTCAGCCAGATGGTTCGGGATATCGGCGACGATCAGCGGAAAGATACCGCCGACGATGGCGATGTCGCCCCACGCATTGATCATGCGCGCCATGGCACGGCCGCCCTCGCCGCCGAACAGCGACGGACGATCCGGGAAATGGTCTTCGAGATAATTCGCGATCGTCCAGGAATCGACCACTGGCTTGTCGTGATGCAGCAGCACCGGGAC
This sequence comes from Bradyrhizobium diazoefficiens, assembly GCF_016616235.1. NCBI lineage: Bacteria > Pseudomonadati > Pseudomonadota > Alphaproteobacteria > Hyphomicrobiales > Nitrobacteraceae > Bradyrhizobium > Bradyrhizobium diazoefficiens. Next base: position 1,461,391 of record NZ_CP067100.1, on the reverse strand, counting down.
CTTCTCCGAGCCGTGCGGCGCGATCGCGCTTTTCTCGGTGAAGCGCCAGGGCAGCGGTTCCGCCGCGAGCCCCTTGTGCGCCAGCGCCATCCGCGTGCGCCAGCAATACGGGCTGAACGGGCGCGAGGCGTCGGTGCCGACGAGTTCGTAGAGTTTGAGCGACATGAAGGGCAACTCCTGCCAGACCCTCATCCTGAGGAGCGCGGAACGCGCGTCTCGAAGGATGAAGGCCCGATCTCGGCCTCGCCCTTCGAGACGCGCGCGAGATGCGCGCTCATCAGGGTGAGGGTCTCCCATTCTGGATTGCTTCGCTTGCGCTCGCAATGACGATGTGGAGGCGTCACCGCCCGTTCATTCGCAGCAGCTGTTCACCGTCTCGTGTCACGGCGATGACCAGCCCGATGCCGGGCAGCGTCTCGCGGGCGACGTAGCCGCGCTCGGCGGCGTCCTCCCAGATGGTGAGGCGCGGGCACGAGGTCTTCCAGTCGAAATCACCTCGGCATAGGCGCGCGGCTCGCGCGCGACCCATTCGACGAAATCAAGCACCAGCGGATCGGCGTCACAGCTCATTGCAAACCTCCCGTCATTGCAAGCCCCCCTTGGCGAAGGCGGCCAGCACCGGCGCGCGGAGCTGGAGCCAGCCGCCATAGGCGATGTAGTAACAGGCGATGGTGGTGATCAGCTTGTTCGACCATGCGACGAATTGCTGGTCGGTCATGGCCTCCAGAATGCGCCGCGCCAGCGTGGTGCCGAGCATGGATGCCACGATCGCGACGCCGGCGAGCACGGGATCGAGGCTCGCGGCCTGGTCGATCACGCCGCCGAAATAGATCAGTTTGGTGAAGTGGCTGACGAGCTGGCACATCGCCTTGGTCGCGACCTTCTCGCGCCGGCCGAAATCGCCGCCGAGGAAGAAGGTGTCGAGCAGCGGGCCGGAGACGCCGGTCATCAGCATCAGGCCCATGCAGATCGTGCCGTAGACGGTGCCCTGCCAGAGACGGTCGGGATCCGGCTTGATGTTTGACGGCAGCAGCCGCGCCATGAACGGCGTGGCACCGAGCAGCAGCAGCGCCACCGGCTTGTCCGGCACGTAGCGGGTGAGCGACCAGGCTGCGAGCGCAATCGCCGCGCCGACCATGTAGTTCGCGACCGGCCGCCAGCGGATATGCGCCCGCCACAAAAACGCGCGCCAGCCATTCGATGCCATCTGCGTGATCGCATGCAGCACCATCGCCGCCGGCAGCGGCATCAGGGCGAGCAGCACGCCGATCAAGATCAGCCCGCCCGCCATGCCGAACAGCCCCGACAGGAACGCGGTGGCGACCATCAGCAATCCAAGGGCAGCGATCATGATCGGCGTCACGGGAGGATTCTCCGTAGCAAGTGAGGGACGCAAACTGCTTCACTCCCTCGCCCCGCACTTGCGGGGAGAGGGTGGGGTGAGGGGCTGCATCGGCAATTACCGTGGCAGTAGGACTCGCGGAGAGTCCCCCTCACCCGGAATTTGCTTGCGCAAATTCCGGCCTCTCCCCGCAGGCGGGGAGAGGCGAAGAGCAGCGCCGCCGCCCCGAACACAACTTAGAACCACGCTCATTCTTGTGCCTCGCTTGCCCCTTCTTCGCAAACTGAGTTATCTTGTCCTGGCATCAGCTTTCCTGAGGGTCATTCATTTGCGGCGGCTGCTGTTTCTCAACGGCATCAAGGCATTCGAGGCGGCGGCGCGGACCGGCAGCTTCGCTGCGGCCGGGCTCGAGCTCAGCGTGTCCGCGGCCGCGGTGAGCCGCATGGTGCATCTGCTGGAAGAACGGCTCGGCCTCGCGCTGTTCGAGCGCAAGGCCAACCGGCTGGTACTGACCCAGTCAGGGCGGGCCTATCAGAGCGGGCTGACGCCGATCTTCGATGCGCTGGCAAGCCTCACCGCGCAGGTGACGGCGCCATCCGGCGTCCGCGTTCTCACCATCGGCGTCGGCCACACCTTTGCGATGCGCTGGCTGATCCCGCGGCTGTCGGAGTTTCGCAGCGAGGAGCCCGACATCGAGGTGCGCTTCACCACCGGCGGCGCCTCGGTGCCGTTCGGCGAGGACTGGAGCTGCGGTATCAAGCTCGGCAGCGGCGACTGGCCTGGCCTCGTCGCCGAGCCGCTGTTCGCCGGCGACCTCATGCCGGTCTGCGTGCCCCGGCTCGCCACCTCATTGAAGCGCCCGGCCGATCTCAAGGGCCCGACCCTGATCCGCGTCGAACATTCGCCGGAGGACTGGCCGATCTGGCTGAAAGCGGCGAACCTCACGCGCATCCATCCGCGCGGGCCGGAGTTCCAGTACTACGGCCAAGCGCTCCAGGCCGCCGCCGACGGACTCGGCATCGCCATGGGCATCCGGCCCTATATCGACGACGACATCGCCGCTGGCCGGCTGGTCGCCCCGTTCGATCTCTCGGTGCCCAAGGGCATGCGCTGGTACCTCGTCTATCGCAGCTTTCAGACCGAGCAGCGCGACTTTGCCGCGTTCCGCCGCTGGATCATGCGCGCCGCGGCGGAACCCGCAGCCCGTCCCCGGCGGCTCGGGCGGGCCGCCGCACGAAGCTGACCGCGGGCCGATCACCCGTTCGGGTGAAAAAGCCGACCGCTTGTGAACGGCTTCACATCCGCAAATCCGCAAACGTGGTCCCCTAGACCTCTGACAAGATGCATTTGGGGACCACCAATGACGACCCTCTACGACGGCTTTGACATCGAATCCTTCGAAGCTGGCAAAGGCCTGTGGCACGCCCGCATCCGCCGCGCGGATTTCAGCCCGGTTGCCATCGACGGCGTGCTGTTTCCGGCCATGGAAGTCGGCTTCGCCTGGCCCGACCCCGACGCCGCGATCGCCGACGCCAAGCACCACATCGATCGCTTCCGCCGGCGCGCCGAAGAGAGCGACGATGAATAAGCCGCACTGAGAGACTGCGCGGCATAACAGGGAACCGGTCATGTCCATCACCGACGTCGAAGACGCACCGCGGTCGCGGATCTACGCCCGCGCCGTGCTCTCGGATTGCCCGGAATGCGACGGCGATCTCACGGTGCTCCGTGTGATCGGCGGCCGCGCCGGATGCGAGTACTGGACCATGCGCTGCACCGATTGCGGCGGCATTCATCTCGACATCCTCGAGCCGCATCAGGCGGCCGAAGATGACGAGGGGCCACGGCCGGCGGCGTGACGTTCCCGGCTGCTGCCAGCCTGCTGTCAGCAGCCTGAATTGCGACGGGCCTTCGCCCTTTCCTGAGGGGCGGACTCGGCCCATATTCGGGGGCATGGCGAAGAAACCTGCATCCTCCGAAAAATCCGGCAAATCCACCAAGACCAAAGCGCCGAACTCCAAGGCGCATCGCCCTGACGTGCAGCCGATCGGGCCGGCGCTGGCCGAGCTGCTCAATCCCGCGATCAACCGCGGCGATGCCGGGCTCGGCTCGGGCACCGGCCTGCAGCCGCCGCCGGACAATTCGCGCGACCGCCGCGCAGGGGGCGAAGCCGCTGCGCATCGCGCGCGGGCCTCGACGCCGAAGGAGTTTCCGCAGGATATGGCGCGGCCGGCATCAGGCAGCGCGACTCGCGGCTTACCCCTCTCCCCGGCCCTCCCCCACAAGGGGGGAGGGAGCGGAGAGACCAGTGGTTTCGATGAGGCGCCGCAGGCCAATTACGGCACCGCAGCCACGATCCCGACGCTCGACCCGGAACTGGCGCGGCAGCTCGGCCTTCCCACCGAGGAGGACGATGCCGAGGCACTGGCGCGGCCGCCACGTTCCAAGATGGAGGCGCTCGGCGTCAAGGCCACCGCCGACGCCCTTGAATCGCTGATCCGCGAGGGCCGGCCGGAGTTCCGCAAGGACGACGGCTCCATGAAGGTGTGGACGCCGCACCGCCCGCGACGCCCGGAAAAGTCCGAAGGCGGCGTGCGTTTCGAGATCAAGTCGGCCTACGAGCCCAAGGGCGATCAGCCGACCGCGATCGCCGAGCTGGTCGAAGGCATCAACCGCAACGACCGTTCGCAGGTGCTGCTCGGCGTCACTGGCTCCGGCAAGACCTACACCATGGCCAAGGTGATCGAGGCGACGCAGCGCCCGGCGCTGATCCTGGCGCCAAACAAGACGCTCGCCGCCCAGCTCTATGGCGAGTTCAAGAATTTCTTTCCCGACAACGCCGTCGAGTATTTCGTCAGCTATTACGACTACTACCAGCCGGAGGCGTATGTCCCCCGCACGGACACGTACATAGAAAAGGATTCCTCCATCAACGAGCAGATCGACCGCATGCGCCACTCGGCGACGCGCGCGCTGCTCGAACGCGACGACGTCATCATCGTGGCGTCGGTGTCCTGCATCTATGGTATCGGCTCGGTCGAGACCTACACTGCGATGACGTTCGCGTTGAAGAAGGGCGAGCGCATCGACCAGCGCCAGCTCATCGCCGACCTCGTCGCGCTCCAGTACAAGCGAACCCAGGCCGATTTCACCCGCGGCACGTTTCGCGTGCGCGGCGACGTCATCGACATCTTCCCGGCGCACTATGAAGACCGCGCCTGGCGCGTGAATTTGTTCGGCGACACCATCGAGACCATCGAGGAGTTCGATCCGCTCACCGGCCACAAGCAGGACGAGCTCGAATTCATCAAGATGTACGCCAACTCGCACTATGTGACGCCGCGCCCGACCCTGGTGCAGGCGATCAAGTCGATCAAGTCGGAACTGAAGCAACGGCTCGACCAGTTCCACGACCAGGGGCGCCTGCTGGAAGCGCAGCGGCTGGAGCAGCGCACCACCTTCGACCTCGAGATGATGGAGGCGACGGGAAGCTGCGCCGGCATCGAGAACTATTCGCGCTATCTCACCGGCCGCCGCCCCGGCGAGCCGCCGCCGACGCTGTTCGAATACGTCCCCGACAACGCGCTGATCTTCGCCGACGAGAGCCACGTCACCATCCCGCAGATCGGCGCCATGTTCCGCGGCGACTTCCGCCGCAAGGCGACGCTGGCCGAATACGGTTTCCGTCTGCCGTCCTGCATGGACAACCGCCCCTTGCGCTTCGAGGAATGGGACATGATGCGGCCGCAGACCATCGCGGTGTCGGCGACGCCGAGCGGCTGGGAGCTCAACGAGAGCGGCGGCGTGTTCGTCGAACAGGTCATTCGCCCCACGGGCTTGATCGATCCGCCCGTCGACATCCGCCCTGCCCGCACGCAAGTGGACGATCTCGTCGGCGAGGTCCGCGCCACCGCGCAGGCCGGCTATCGCTCGTTGATCACAGTGCTGACCAAGCGCATGGCGGAGGACCTCACCGAATATCTGCATGAGCAGGGCATTCGCGTCCGCTACATGCACAGCGACATCGACACCATCGAGCGCATCGAGATCATCCGCGATTTGCGTCTCGGCGCCTTCGACGCGCTGGTCGGCATCAATTTGCTTCGCGAAGGCCTCGACATTCCCGAATGCGCGCTGGTCGCGATCCTCGACGCCGACAAGGAAGGTTTTTTGCGCAGCGAGACGTCGCTGATCCAGACCATCGGCCGCGCCGCGCGCAACGTCGACGGCAAGGTGATCCTCTATGCCGACCAGATGACGGGATCGATGGAGCGCGCCATCGCCGAGACCAACCGCCGCCGCGAGAAGCAGGTCGAGTACAACACGGCCAACGGCATCACGCCGGAGAGCGTGAAGAAGCAAATCGGCGGCATCCTCAACTCGGTCTACGAGCGCGACCACGTGCTGGTCGAAGTCGGCGGCCACGACATGACCGACGACGTCATCTCGATCGGCCACAACTTTGAAGCCGTGCTCGCCGATCTCGAAACAAGGATGCGCGAAGCCGCCGCCGATCTGAACTTCGAGGAAGCCGCCCGCCTCCGCGACGAGGTCAAACGCCTGCGCGCCACCGAGCTCGCGGTGGTCGACGACCCCACCGCCAAGCAGCGCGCGGTGCAGAGCAAGGCCGGCGCCTATGCCGGCACGAAGAAGTACGGCGACGCCGCGAACCTGCCCGTCAGCGCCATGAAGAACAAGAGCGCCGCCACCGCGCTTAAGGCCGGCAGCGGCAAGGGCTCGCGCGTGCACAAGCCGCATCTCGACGAGATGCACGGCCCGGAATCGCTGCCCTACCGCCCAGCCCCAACGCTGCCGTCAAAGCCGTTCGGCAGCACCAGCCGGATCATCCAGCCGACGGATTCAAGGCAGTCGGGGCCGGAGTTCGGGCCGGCGCCGAAGTCGACCGGGGGGATGCCGGGACGGCGCGGGGGGTGGAAGAAGAGGTAGGACGCTGGCAATCCAAGCGAGTTTCGTTACTTTGCGCTCACATCAAGCGGACTGACGGGCCATCTTCTAGAACACTGCCGTTCGTTGCTATGGATTCCGGGCTCGCCGCTTTGCGGCGCCCCGGAATGACGAGAACACTACTCCCCTCACCCCACGCTCGCCGTCACCACCGCCATCACCGACAGCAGCAGCACGATGGTCATGAGTTGGAGCGAGGCGACCGGCTGGGTGCGCCAGGCCGTGATCTTGTCGGCCAGCGACAGATGGGCCTCGAAGAATTTTGGTTCGTAGACGGTCTTGAAGACGGCGGGGAAGCTCGGGCCGAGGGTCACAGCGAGCATCGCGTGGGCGAGCGAGGCGATGGCGACGAAGATGGCGACGCCGGGGTCGCCGACGAGGTCGTGGTTGCCGGCGAGCTTGAGCAGCAAGGCGGCGGCGGCGAAGGTCGGGAAGCTCTGCAGCGTCGCGGTCAGCGCGAGGCCTTCGAGCGCGTTGTGGAGGTGGGACTTTCTCGCGGCGACGGTGGCGGCCATGGCACGTCTCCCTGATGACATGCCCGTGACGCTAGCAGCGCCGGGCGGGGCGTGATGTGAGACGGGTCACGCGGTGATGTTCACCTCGCCCCGCTTGCGGGAGAGGTCGAATTCGAGCGCAGCTCGAATTCGGGTGAGGGGGAGCCTCCGCCAGTCCAACCGTCACCGTCCCTGCGGAGGCTCCCCCTCACCCCAACCCTCTGCCCGCAAGCGGGGCGAGGGAGCAGACCGCGCGAGGCGGATGGAGCGTCGTCTTACAACTTCCCCTGCCCGTTCACCTGCCCCTGCTGTTGCTGCTGTTGCTGCTGCTTCTCCTGCTGCTTGGCATGATGGCGGCCGTAGAGGCAGCCGGCGGCGGCGCCGAGCACGCCGTGATGGCCGGCATAATGGCCGGCGACGCCGCCGACCACGGCGCCCTTGATGCAGCCCTTGGCGTTGGCTGAGGAGCTTCCGCCAAGCAGCAGAAGCGCGGCGGCCAGGATGAGAAGCGGGGATTTCATGGATCGATGTCTCCGGATGCGGTGTCCCGCCATCAACGAGCGCAAGCGGGTCCGGGTTCCTCGGCGCGGTGCGCGCGCCGATCTGCCAGCCGTCATGACGCGCGCTCGAATTGGTACCGCGGGTGCAGGCGCAACCCGCCCCATGAACCTGGCATTGCGCTCGCGCGTCATATCCTGTGTTTTTGCGGATTGATGGACCTGCGAGCCGCGCGATAGCGTTTGCGATCCACGGCCGATGAGGGCGGGAGCGGCATGACGGTTGAACCGCTGAACAGGCAACGCGTGCTGCATCTGCTCGACGCTTTCGCGCGCGGCGATATCGAAACCGCGCTGTCGTGCTGCACCGAAGACGTCGACTTCCTCACCCATGCACCGATCGACGTGCTGCCGCACATGGGGCCGCGCCACGGCAAGCAGGAGCTGCGGGAGCTGTGGCAGACGATCTGGTCGCGCTATTCGGAGATCCGCTACAAGGCGCCGCACATCCTCGCCGACGGCGACGAGGTCGCGACCTACATGCACACCTATTTCAGGAAGCGCAGCAACGAGCGCATCGTGCAGTTCGACATGGCGGTGTTCTACAGCTTCCGCGGCGGCCAGGTCTCGCAGATCCGCGAGATCATCGATTCCTACGACTTGGTGCAGCAGGTGCTGGAGCGCGAGATCGGACCGCTGATCATGGGGAAGAGGTTGGATTGATGATCTCCCTCTCCTCGTTCTTACGGGGAGAGGGTCGGGATGAAAGGCCTCTCTCCACACGAGCGGTCATCGATATACCTGTACCCCCTCACCCGGATCGCAAGAGCGATCCGACCTCTCCCCGCAAGCGGAGAGAGGTGAAGGAGAAACCGGGAAATTACGGGCTTCTATGATCAACCTCACAAACGGCCATCACTTGTGCATTGCAAAAACGTGAATTGCGTTTGGGCCGAAGTTCCCTATTTTATTCGTATACGAATGAGTTGAACGCCCCGAGCCGCCGTCACGGCGCATGGGGCTGTTTTCCGTTTTTTGCAAGCCAGCTTCAGGACTGCCCCAGATGACAGAGCACAGCCTCTGGCGTTTCTCGCGTGCGTTGCATCGCGCGATCAACGACCGGGATTTCAGCGATGTCGAGACCCTGATCGACGAGGACGTCGAGTGGGCGCTCTATGGCCCGATCGACATGTTTCCGTTCCTCGGCGCGCGGCAGGGCAAGAACGCCGTGCTCGAGGTCATCCGCCAGCTCGCCGACAATTTTAGGGTCCGCCGCTTCGACCGCGAGAGCATCATGCTGGGCGTCGATTCCGCCGCCTCGATGCTGCGCTATACGCTGACGGCGCTCGATTCCCACAAGCCGATTTCCTTGCGGGTCGCGCAGTTCGCCCAGTTCAGAGCCGGCAAGCTGATCAGCATGCGCGTGCTGATCGACACGTTTGATCTCGTTGAACAGGCACTCGGCCGCGCCATTCATCTGCCAAAGATGACCAGCGCCGGCTGAGGGGGACACCAACGGGCCCCGCTTTTCGGGACCGATGACGATGCGCGATGCGACGTCCTGGCCTCCAGCCCCGCCGGGATGCCGTCGTATCACGCGCTTGTCATCGGGCGCGCGCCTTGCGCGCGGCCCGCTGGTTCGCGTCCAAAGGCGCGTTGCCCCAAGCGAGCCGCCACAATTTCGCAACGATAGATCAGCATCTATGGCATGGACCGAATGGCGCATGGTCATCACCGAGGACCGCCTTATATTGGCGGACGGCATGCGCCGGGGCTCGCGGGCAGGACGATGGAATTCTCGACAGGTTTTGGCTGGACCAGGCTGACGGTGCTGGCGGCCGCGTTCATTTTCGGCTCGGTGCTGACGGTGTCGGCGCAGATCATTCCGCCCTTCTCCCCCGGCCCGGCTGCGACCGACGAGGAGGCCGAGACGGCGGAGGCGCCTGATGTCAACGATCCCGACGTGATGAAGGGCATCGACGTCGACAAGCTCGACTGGGGCCAGCTCGCGATCGACGCCGGCACGCTCAACGACATCATCGCCGCCAAGAAGCGCGCCAAGGCCGCGGCCAATAACGGGCTGAACTGGTCATCGAACGCCAATGCCAACGGCTCCTCGGCGGTGACCGTGAAGCAGTCGGTGTTCGAGTTCTGGGACACGAGGATCGGCGCCGACATGACGGTGGCGAAGGAGCCGACCACGATGTCCGAGCTCTTGGCGCAAAAGGCCGCCAATGGCGGCAACGTGCCGCAATCCTCCGGCGCCGCCTGGGCGACCGCGACCGCGCCGGGCGCAGGCGCGATCTGGGACAAGACCGCGGTGGAAGCCCGCGTCGATCCCGGCTCCGAGCAGAGCAAGGTCGGCGCCTCGCTAAGCAAGTCGGTGCCGCTGTCGGGCGACACCTCGCTGACGCTGCAGAATGGCTACAGCGTCAACCAGCAGGGCACCACCGCCGTCCCCGGCATCGGCGGTCACATCACGCGCAATTACGAGACCGACCAGAGCGCGAAGGTCACCATCACCGACACCGGCACCAGCATCATCGCCGGCCAGTCGCTGTCGACCACCGACGACAAATGGCTGCGCAAGCTCGGCGCCGAGCAAAAGCTGTTCGACAACGTCACCGTATCAGGCTCGGTCGGCGAGACCTCGCAAGGCGCGATCAACAAGAGCGTGACGGCGGGCTTCAAGAAGAGCTGGTGAGTTCCGGCCTCTCCCCGTGCGCGGCGAGAGGCCGGAATTTGCGCAAGCAAATTCCGGGTGAGGGGGAGCCTCCGCGAGTCCAAGCCCTAGTGCGGAAGCAGCCCCTCACCCCACCCTTTCCCCCCAAGAACGGGAAGAGGGAGTGAGACACCGACTGAGCCGCGAACACGGTTCGTCGTCGCAGCCGCCTTCAGACTTCCGTAACCATACGCCACGGCAAAGCCCCCGAATGGTCCGCCCTTGCCGCACCTCGGCCAAGTTGCGGTCAAAATCGGACGCCCTAGTCGGCTCGCAGAACGCCGTCGTGCGGGGGACACTCGCGCTGCGCTCAACGCGATCAGGGGAACAATGATGAACGCCATTCGTCCGGAAAAGATCGAAGCCACCGAGACCGAGACGGTCGACAACAACCTCGCCGCCGTGACCGAGGTCGAGGCCGGCATCCGCGACTTCGTCCGCAACGACATCGCCTATCTGCGCCGGCCGGCCACGCCGACCACCGACGCGCCGCCGCTCGACCCGAGCGCGGAAGCCACCGTCACCAACGTCAACTCGCTGATCCAGCGCGTCGCCGGCACCTCGCTCGCCGAGATCGAGAATCTGATCTCCGAGCTCGAGAGCCTGCGCGACCTGCTCCATGCCGAAGGCCAGCGCGTCCAGCGCGAGATCTCCGGCTACGCCCAGCTCAGCCAGGCCGCGATGAAGTCGACCCGCATGATCGCCGACAATGTCGCGCAGTGGAAGCGCGCCGCCGACGGCCTGCGCAACAGCTGATAGCTACCAGCGCCAGCATCACCGGCCGCCGCGTTCCCGGAAGGGAGCGCGGCGGTTTTGATTCTGGGGCGGGTGCGTGTTCGCACGCACAGTGCCCGCAATGCCGGTGTCATCGCCCGGCTTGCCGTCTTCGCTAAAGCTTCGCCGGCCGAGCACCCTTATGGTCCGGCGTAGCCTTGGCGGAGCCGGGACTAGGCGATCCAGTACTCCGAGCCGGCGCGGCCAGAACCGAGAAGCCGCGGCGTGCTGAATGCCCCGGTCAGGCCGGGGCATGACGGTGAGGGTGGGGCGCCAGCTGCGCGTCCGACGGAGGGTGCGTTTTGAACCCCCTGCCCTTCGCCGGCGACCAAATGCCAAGCGCCCGTGCCGCTGACGGCCGGGCCTGGGGGCATGTCAGATGGAAAGCATTCGGCCCGACGCCACGGACCCCATACCGCTGCGGCCTGCGCCGAGCCAGTTCGGCACGATCATGCTGCGCTTTGTCGGGTTGTTGGCAGTTGCGATCGCCATCCTGGCGTTCGTCTATAGCCGCTGAGCCGAGGCCGGATGCCGGCTCCGAAGACTTAACAAATCTTACCGGGCGGCTTCCACGGTCGAGGCTTCCAGGGTGTAGGCGCCGTCGGCATAGCCCTTCACCACCATGCCGGCGACCAGCATCACGGCCAGCGTGGCCGTAGCAAAAATGAATCCGACCAGCTTGAGTGCGCCGCGGTCTGCCATGGTCCTCGTCCCCTGTACTCTGTCTAATTCGCTTCAATTAGACAGCGACAGGTTCATAATTGGTTAGCAACTCGATGGTTCCGCCAACTGCTTCGCCGGCAAACCACATTGAGCAGGCTTATGGCAGCCGCCCCGAATCGCGTCCATAGCGCGCGGGCAACAGTTGGCTGCTTTCTCTCCCTCTCCCCGTTCTTACGGGGAGAGGGTTGGGTGAGGGGCCTCTCTCCACACGTGAGATCCATCGAGGGACCTGTACCCCCTCACCCGAATTCGATCTGCGATCGAATTCGACCTCTCCCCGCAAGCGGGGAGAGGTGAAGAAGCAGCAGCTCGATCGATTCTAAATCACGCGCCCTTCCGCATCGGCACGAAAGCTGTGGCGGTGATCGAATAGACTTCTTCGCCGCGTTGGTTGGTGCCGGTGGTCTGGGCGGTCAGGATGCCCCAGCCCCGGCGCGAGGCCGAGCTGCGCTTGTCGATGACGACGGTGACGTAAGAGACAGTGTCGCCGGCGAGCACCGGCCTGATCCAGCGCAGGTCGCGAAAGCCCGGCGACGGGCCCCACACCGCGACCTCCTCGCCGCGCGCCGCGGCCTCCCGCGCCAGACGCTGGCCGTCGGCGACAAGCAGGCTCATGCAGGCCGAGCCGACATGCCAGCCGGAAGCGGCGAGCCCACCGAACAGCGAGTTCTTGCCCTCCTCCTCGTCGAGGTGGAAGCGCTGCGGATCGAACTTTGCGGCGAACGCCTTGATGGACTCCGCGGTGAACGTATAGGCGCCGATCTCGCGGCGCTGGCCGATCGCGATCTCTTCGAAGAACGGCATCAGACCGCTCCCTCGCGCCGCTTGATCAGGATCGGCGAGGTCATCTCGGCGAGCGCCTGCCCGGCTGCGTTGCGCGCGGTGCATTTGAACTTGACGATGCCGAGCTCGGGGCGGCTCTTCGAGGTGCGCGCCTCCACGACGTCGACATCGAGCATAAGGTCGTCGCCTGGCCTGAGCGGCGAGAGCCAGCGCACCTCGTCGACGCCGGGGGATCCCAGCGAAGCGGCGCGGGTGATGAAGCCGTCGGCCATCATCCGCATCATCAGCGAGCAGAGGTGCCAGCCCGAGCCGGACAGGCCGCGCAGCATGCTCTTAGCCGCAGCCTCCTCGTCGAGGTGCATCGGCTGCGGATCGAACTCGGCGGCAAAGGCCAAAATCTCGTCGCGGGTGACATGGCGCGGGCCGAATGTGCCGAACCGGCCGGTGGGGAAATCTTCGAAGGTGAGGGTCATCTTGGGAAAGCTTTGCGGGAATGACAGATTGTGGCCGCACTTTGCGGCAATCTCAACCCGCCGACCCGCATGGCTCGTGCTACATACGGGTATCGGCGTTGATTTGAGTCGGATCGATCGGCGGCCGAAGCCCGATTTGGCGTCCCGACTTGCCGTGCCGACTTGCCCTGGGGAGAGCAATGTTTTCATTCAGCGACCTGTTTCAATGGGACCGCTTCATCACGCCCACCATCATCAAGACCTTCTACTGGCTGGTGATCGCGCTGATCTGCCTGTTCGGCCTCTCCGGCATTTTCTCAGGGCTCGCGACCATGGCGGTCAGCCCGTTCGGCGGCTTCCTGCTGCTGCTGTCGTCGATCGCCAGCGTCGTCGTCGGCATCGTGTTCTCGCGCATCGTCGCGGAGCTGATCCTGATCGTGTTCCGCATCAACGAGCATCTCGGCGCGATCCGCGACCAGGGCGGCGGGATGCGGTGAGGCTCTCGTGTCCCGGACGAGTCGCGGCATGAAATGACGCGACGCAGAGCCGGGACCCATTGCTTCTGCAATCGAGATTCCTGGGCCCCGGCTCTGCAGCGCACCGCAACAGCGCTGCGCTGCGTCCGGGGCACGAATCCGCGCTACGTGTTAAACCTAAAATGCATCACGTCGCCGTCGGCGACGATGTACTCCTTGCCTTCGAGCCGCAGCTTGCCGGCATCGCGGGCGCCGGCTTCGCCGCCGAGCGCGACATAGTCGTCATAGGCGATGGTCTCGGCGCGGATAAAACCCTTCTCGAAATCGGTGTGGATCACACCGGCGGCGCCCGGCGCCTTGGTGCCGCGATAGATGGTCCAGGCGCGTGCTTCCTTCGGGCCCACCGTGAAATAGGTGATGAGGTCGAGCAGCGTGTAGCCGGCGCGGATCAGGCGATCGAGGCCGGCTTCTTCCAGACCCAGCGTCTCCAGGAAGTCGGCGCGCTCCTCGCGCGAGATGGTGGCGATCTCGGATTCGATCTTGGCGGAAATGACGACGGCGACGGCGCCTTCCTTGGCGGCCTGCTCCTGCACCGCCTGGGAGAACGAATTGCCTGTCGCGGCCGAGCCTTCCTCGACGTTGCAGACATAGAGCACGGGCTTGGACGACAGCAGGCCGAGCATGCCGAAGGCCCGCTCCTCCTCCGCCTTGCGCGCGACGAGGCGCGCGGGCTTGCCCTCGCGCAGCAGCACCAGCGTGCGATTGACGAGGTCGAGCTGCTCCTTGGCGTCCTTGTCGTTGCCCTTGGCCTTCTTGGTGAGGTTGTCGACGCGCTTTTCGAGGCTGTCGAGATCGGCGAGCATCAGCTCGGTCTCGATGGTCTCGATGTCGGCGAGCGGGGCGATCTTGCCTTCGACATGGGTGATGTCGGAATCTTCAAAGCAGCGCACGACGTGCGCGATGGCGTCGACCTCGCGGATGTTGGCGAGAAACTGGTTGCCGAGGCCTTCGCCCTTGGAGGCGCCGCGCACGAGGCCGGCGATGTCGACGAAGGTGAGCCGGGTCGGGATGATCTGCGCGGATTTGGCGATCGCCGCCAGCTTATCGAGCCGCGGATCGGGCACGGCCACCTCGCCGACATTCGGCTCGATGGTGCAGAACGGATAGTTCGCGGCCTGCGCCGCCGCCGTCTCGGTCAGCGCGTTGAACAAGGTCGACTTGCCGACATTGGGCAATCCGACGATCCCGCATTTGAATCCCACGAGCGTTATTCCTTGCCGTTGTCGTCCTTGGTCAAAAATCCCTTCGCCTGCATGGCGAGATGCACCCTGTTGGCAAAGGTCGCGTCCGTGCCCTCAGCGATCAGTGCGGCGTGCTCGGCGACGGCGTCGCAGAGCGTCACCACCCAGTCGTTGTCGGCCTTGGCGAAGTCCGACAGCACGTGGCCGTGCACCAGCTCCTTGACGCCGGGATGACCGATGCCGAGCCTGACACGGCGGTAGTCGTTTCCGATATGCGCCGAGATCGAGCGCAGGCCGTTGTGGCCGGCGATGCCGCCTCCGATCTTCACCCGCACCTTGCCCGGCGGCAGTTCGAGTTCGTCGTGAAACACGGTGACGTCGCCCGGCGCGATCTTGAAGAAGCCTGCCGCCTCCTGAACGCTGCGGCCGGACTCGTTCATGTAGGTCATGGGCTTGAGCAGGATCACGCGCTCGGTGCCGAGCGTGCCTTCCGAGGTCTCGCCCTGAAAACGACGGCGCCATGGTGCGAAACCATGACGCCGCGCGATCTCGTCGACGGCCATGAAGCCGATATTGTGCCGGTTACGTGCGTATTTCGCGCCGGGATTGCCGAGCCCAACAAAGAGTCGCATGACGCGGCGCGCCCCTCGCTCGGCGCGCGGCTAGAGACCGCGCGCCAGCTTTGAGAGATTACTTCTTCTTGTCGCCGCCGGCGGGAGCCTTGGCAGCAGCCGCCGGAGCAGCACCTGCAGTCGGAGCAGCAGCACCTGCCGCCGGAGCAGCAGCGCCAGCAACCGGAGCCGCGCCACCAGCAGCAGCCGCAGCCGCGGCCTTCTGCTCTTCGGCGTAGCCGGACGGCGGCACGATGGTGACGAGGGTCGCGTCCTCGCGGGTCAGCGCCTTGACGCCGGCCGGCAGCTTGACGTCCGACAGATGCAGCGAGTGACCGATTTCCAGCGAGCCGACGTCGGCCTCGATGTACTGCGGAATGCTCTCGACACCGCATTCGAGCTCGATGGCGTGGGCGACGATGTTGACGGTGCCGCCGCGCTTCACGCCCGGGGAAGATTCCGCCTTCACCACATGCAAGGGAACGCTGATGCGGATGGTGGCGCCTTCCCCTAACCGCATGAAGTCGACATGGATCGGGAAGTCCTTGACCGGATCGAGGTGATAGTCGCGCGGAATCACGCGGTGCTTCTTGCCCTCGAGGTCGATATCGACCAGCGTGGTCAGGAACCGGCCGGCGAGAATGCGCTGGCGCAGTTCACGATCTGCAATCGAGATCGTCAGCGGGGGCTGGTTGTCACCATAGATCACTCCGGGCACTCTGCCGGCGCGACGCTCAGCCCGGGCGGCCCCCTTGCCGCTCTTCGGACGTGCGGTCGCCTTCAATTCCTTGACGGTCGTCGCCATGTCGTTAAGTCCTTGTTTTTGCAAAAGTTAATGGGCCGCAGCGCGGCCCATGGCATCGTCCGCAGCAAGCCTCCAGGGGTGCGGGGGCCGCGGACGTGGCGGGCTTTTACCCGGAAGATGCGGAAATGACAAGGAGAATGGGCTGGCGGCCCGGGTTCCACCCTCCCCTGGAGGGGGAGGGTCGATGCGATGCAGCGAAGCGGAATGCGCAGCGGGGTGGGGTGACAGTCTCTCCAATCAGGTGGTGCCCGAGTGGAGAGATCACCCCACCCCGGCGCTGCGCGCCGACCCTCCCCCTCCAGGGGAGGGTAAGAAGGAGCGCGGCGTTACGTGGACGTCCCGCCCAGCCTGGCCTCCAGCGCCGCAATCCGCGCCTTCAGGGCCTCGTTCTCCTCACGCGCCAGGCGGGCCATGTCCTTGACCGCCTCGAACTCCTCGCGCTTGACGAGGTCCATGTCGCGCAGGAATTTTTCAGCCTGGGTGCGCATCACCGTATCGAACTCGCGCTTGACGCCCTGGGCGGCACCGGCGGCGTCGTTCATCAGGCGGCCGATCTCGTCGAAAAACCGGTTGCTGGTCTGGGTCATGTCGGTCTCCTGGTGCCGTCGATAAACTTTGCGCGAATGCTCGAAAGACAATGGCAATCCGAGCGAAATGGTTCAAGAGCCGGGCGGCGCTATCCTTGTCATGCCCCGGTTTCCTTGCAATCGTATTCAACGTCCCTGCATAACAAGAATCACAAAAGCGGAACGCAAGACATGATCGAGCAGCAGATCGCAATTCCCACCAAGGACGGCCACACCGCGACCTTCATCGTTCATCCCGAGCGCGGCGGGCCGTTCCCGGTCATCCTGTTCTACATGGACGCGCCGGCGATCCGCGAGGAGCTGCGCGACATGGCGCGCCGGCTCGCGACTTCGGGCTACTACGTGATGCTGCCGAACCTCTATTACCGCTCCGGCGTGATGGAGTTCGGCGCGCTGCCGACTGACCCGAACGCGCCGGAGCGCAAGCGCATGTTCGCGCTGATGGGCTCGCTCACGATTCCCATGATCATGGACGACACAAGCGCGCTGCTCGCCTATGCCGAGGGCCAGACCGCCGCGAACAGCAAAATCGTCGGCGCCGTCGGCTATTGCATGAGTGGCCGCTACGCCATCAATGCCGCCACGCATTTCCCTGAAAGCGTCAAGGCCGCCGCCTCGATCTACGGTGTGCAGCTCGCGACGGAGCAGGGCGACAGCCCGCATCTGGCGGCAGGCAAGACCAAGGCGGAGCTCTATTTCGCCTGCGCCGAGACCGATGTCTACGCGCCGCCGGAGATTGTCGAGAAGGTCAAAGAGGGCATGAGCGGCGCCAATGCCGAGGTCGAGATCTATCCTGGCACGCATCACGGTTTCGCCTTTCCCAAGCGTCCGGTCTACAACCGCGACGCCGCCGAGCGGCATTGGGAGCGGCTGCTGGCGCTCTATCGCCGCAACCTCGTCTAGACATAGAAGGCGTGATGCCCTTTCTGCTCATCGACTTTCCCGCCTTCAAGCCGATCGCGATCGAGATCGGTCCGTTCGCGATCCGCTGGTATGCGCTGGCCTATATCTGCGGCATCGTGTTCGGCTGGCTCTATGCGCGCTCGCTGCTGAAGAACCAGCGGCTGTGGGGCGGACCCGCGCCGATCTCGCAGGTTCAGATCGACGACTTCATCCTGTGGGTCACGCTCGGCATCATCCTCGGCGGCCGCACCGGCTATGTGCTGTTCTACAATCTGCCCTTCTTCATGGAGCATCCCGCCGCGATCTTCCGGTTGTGGGAGGGCGGCATGTCGTTCCATGGCGGCTTCCTCGGTTGCGTCGTCGCGGTGATGTGGTTCGCCTACCGGAACCGCATCTCGATTCTCTCGCTGGGCGACATCACCACCGCGGTCGCGCCGGTCGGGCTGCTGCTCGGGCGCATCGCCAATTTCATCAATGGCGAATTGTGGGGCCGCGCCACCGACCCGAGCCTGCCCTGGGCGATGATCTTCCCCAACGATCCCACCCAGCTGCCGCGCCATCCGAGCCAGCTCTATGAGGCCGGCATGGAGGGCATCCTGCTGTTCACCGTGCTCGCCATCATGATCCGCTTCGGCGCCTTGAAGCGGCCTGGCATGATCCTCGGCGCCTTCATTTTGATCTATGGTCTGACCCGGATCGCCGGCGAGCATTTCCGCGAGCCGGACGTTCAGCTCGGCTTTCTCTGGGGCGGGTTAACCATGGGCATGCTGTTGTCCATTCCGATGCTTATTGTCGGGGGCATACTTATTGTATGGGCAGTGCGGCGCGGTGCGCCGAAGCCGATTGAGGCCGTTCGTTAATTCATTTCGAGAAGGCACGCCGTGACCGACCAGCCGCTCCTCGACGAGATCAAGGCGCTGATCAAGTCCTCAGGGCCCATGCCGGTGTGGCGGTACATGGAACTGTGCCTGATGCATCCGCGCTACGGCTATTACGTCTCGCGCGATCCTTTGGGCCGTGAAGGCGACTTCACCACCGCGCCCGAGGTCAGCCAGATGTTCGGCGAGCTGCTCGGCCTGTGGACCGCATCGGTATGGAAGCAGATGGGCTCGCCGCAATTCCTGCGGCTGATCGAGCTCGGTCCCGGCCGCGGCACCATGATGGCAGATGCGCTGCGCGCGCTGCGCGTGCTGCCGCCGCTCTACCAGGCGCTTCACGTCCACATGGTCGAGGTCAATCCGGTCCTGCGCGAACGGCAGAATGCGACGCTGCAAGGCGTGCGCAACATCGCCTGGCACGACAGCATCGACGAGGTGCCGGAAGGCCCCGGCATCATCCTCGCCAACGAATATTTCGACGTGCTGCCGATCCACCAGATGGTTCGCCACGAGAACGGCTGGCACGAGCGCGTCATCGAGCTCGATTCCAACGGCAGGCTTCAATTCGGCGCGGCGGCCGAGCCGACGCCGCGTTTCGACGTGCTGCTGCCGCCGCTGGTGCGCGCCGCGCCGGTCGGCGCGGTGTTCGAATGGCGGCCCGACGCCGAGATCATGAAGCTCGCCACCCGCGTGCGCGACCAGGACGGTGCGGCGCTGATCATCGACTACGGCCATTTGCGCAGCGATGCCGGCGACACCTTCCAGGCCATCGCACGCCACAGCTTCACCGATCCCCTGAAGGCGCCGGGCCAGGCCGACCTCACCGCCCATGTCGATTTCCAGGCGCTGGCGCGGGCGGCAGAAGACGTCGGCGCGCGCGTGCACGGTCCGGTAACGCAGGGCGATTTCCTCAAGCGCGTCGGCATCGACACCCGCGCCGCCGCCTTGATGCAGAAGGCGACGCCGGAGGTCGCCACCGACATTTCCGTGGCGCTCAAGCGGCTGACCGATACAGGGCGCGACGGCATGGGATCGATGTTCAAGGTGCTCGGCATCTCCGAGCCGCGATTGACCGGCCTTGCCGGCCTCAGCGACCTCGAACACGCCGGAGGCCATCAATGACGCTCACTTCGTCGCTGCTCTCGGCGGTGCCCGGCCTGCGCCACGCCTTCTTCACCCGCGAAGGCGGCGTCTCCAGCGGCATTTATGCGGCGCTGAACGGCGGGCTCGGCTCCAACGACGATCAGGCCCTTGTCGCGGAGAATCGCCGCCGCATGGCCGAGCATGTCGGCGTTGCGCCGGAGCATTTCATCAGCCTGCACCAGATCCATTCGCCCGACGTGCTCGTGGCGGAGGCGCCATGGCCGAGCGGGCCTCGCCCGAAGGGCGATGCGCTGGTGACAAAGACACCCGGCATCGCGCTCGGCGTCTCCACCGCCGATTGCGGGCCGGTGCTGTTCGTCGACCCGAACGCGGGTGTGATCGGCGGCGCCCATGCCGGCTGGAAGGGTGCGCTGACCGGCGTGCTGGAGTCCACGATTGTTGCGATGGAAAAGCTCGGCGCGACGCGCAGCGGCATCATCGCCGCGATCGGCCCGTTGATCCGGCAGGACAGCTACGAGGTCGGCAACGAGTTCGTCGCGCGCTTCATCGAAGCGGACGCGGACAACGCGATGTTCTTCATCCCGTCGGTGCGTGAGAGACACGCAATGTTCGATCTCGCCGGCTTCATCCGCAAGCGGCTGGAAGCCGCCGGCATTTTGATGATCGACGATCTCGGTCTCGACACCTACGCCGACGAGCGCTTCTTCAGCTACCGCCGCTCGGTGCATCGCAACGAGCCGGACTACGGCCGCCACATTCACGCGATTGCGCTGGAAGACTAGGCCTCAGTCGCTGCACTTTTCGAACAGCGGCGTTTGCTGTGTCGTACGGTGCCATTCTGTTGGCATCTTATCGTAGGACTTGGCTGGCGGAGGTGGCGGCGGAGGGCGGACGTAAAAACCTTCCTCGACGTCAAACTTCTTTCCGTCCTCTCGGTGCGCAGAAAAAGTTCGATATTTGTCGCCAACCTTGAGGAGAACGATCTCCCATACTTCACCAGGCTGACGCCACCACACGACGGGCAGACTGGGTGGGGGATCTTGAACTGATAGGAATTTGATCTTGTCCTCGGCAATGCGTGTCGCCGAATAGATCGTGCTGATGAATGTCCTCATCTGCCCGTACGTTCGGTTCGTGAGGTTGATGGTCGGCGGACCGGACGACGGACAATATAAGTCAATCGAGCGCCGCAAGAGTCCTGATCGCAGGCTCTCCTTGGATCCTTTTGACAATCGACCGACCACGCGCCGAGAAGTCCGAATCAACGAATGACGTCGGCCGCACTCTCTTCGGCAGCGGCCGGCCACGCAACAAGGCACGCAACGATTACGCCGAATGCAGCCCCCCTCACCGACTGCCCCCTTGTCACTGACTCTATCAATTAAGCCCTGTGGC
Source organism: Bradyrhizobium diazoefficiens (assembly GCF_016616235.1). Classification (NCBI taxonomy): domain Bacteria; kingdom Pseudomonadati; phylum Pseudomonadota; class Alphaproteobacteria; order Hyphomicrobiales; family Nitrobacteraceae; genus Bradyrhizobium; species Bradyrhizobium diazoefficiens. Next base: position 1,440,639 of record NZ_CP067100.1, on the reverse strand, counting down.
CCGCCCGCCCTAGACGTTAAGCGATTTTAACGATATCGCAAGGCGCAATGAGGGAAGCGTCAATCCGCCTGCTCCAAACCGGGACAATCGTGCGCGCGATCATTGCGGCCGCATCGGTTGTGGTCGCATGCCTGCTTGGCGGCTGCGCCGGCAGCGGCGGCAGCGCCGCCAACTCCTATGCGATGGCGCCGAGCGGCGGGTCGGGGGCGACCGTCGCCTTCGAATCAATTGATGGACCGCCGCCGCAGGTGTTCGACCGCATGGTCGGCGTGCTCGAAAGCGAGTCCAAGCTGCGCAGCCTGTCCGTGGTCTCCCGCGAGGGCTCGGCCGCCTACCGGGTGCGCAGCTACCTCTCCGCCCAGGTGGTGCGCGGCAAGACCGTGATCGCCTGGGTCTGGGACGTCTACGACGCCAACCAGCAGCGGGCGTTGCGCCTCTCCGGCGAGGAACCGACCTCCGCCAAGGGCGGTCGCGATGCGACGCGCGATCCTTGGCAAGCGGCTGACGATCTGGTGCTGCGGAAGATCGCCCAGGCCGGATTCAGCGGACTTTCCAATATGATCAACGGAACGCCGGATGCGCCCGGCGCGGTTCCCGGCCTGCGCGGACCGGCGGTGGCGAGCGCTATTCCGGCAGCTCCGGCGCCGGACGTGCCGGCCTCGGCGCTTGGCTATGCCGAGCAATAACCCCCGCTAAACCACGGCCCCAACTTGCTGCCAAGCCGTTGGCCCGACTCAGGATTTTCGAAGGGAAAACGTAGCATCCCGGGTTGCCATTGCGGCCTCTCGCCTGATATTTCCTCGCCCGTCGTAACCGTGCTGCCAGTGGGTATTCTCTGATGTTGAACGTCGTATCCAGCAAAGCGCGGGAGGAAGCGTCCATGTCGGCCAAGAACGGCTCCATCAAGCTTGTCGCCGGCAACTCCAATCCGGCTCTCGCCCAGGCCATCGCCCAGGGCCTCGACATGCCGCTGACCAAGGCGGTGGTACGGCGCTTCGCCGACATGGAGATCTTCGTCGAGGTCCAGGAGAACATCCGCGGCTCGGATGCCTTCATCATCCAGTCGACCTCGTTTCCGGCGAACGACAATCTGATGGAGCTCTTGATCATCACCGACGCGTTGCGCCGCTCCTCGGCGCGCCGCATCACCGCAGTGATCCCGTATTTCGGCTATGCTCGGCAGGACCGCCGCTCCGGCTCGCGCACGCCGATCTCGGCCAAGCTCGTCGCCAATCTGATCACCCATGCCGGCGTGGACCGCGTCATGACGCTCGACCTGCATGCCGGCCAGATCCAGGGCTTCTTCGACATCCCGACCGACAATTTGTTCGCCGCCCCCCTGATGGTGCGCGACATTCGCGAACGTTTCGACCTCAGCAAGGTCATGGTGGTATCGCCCGACGTCGGCGGCGTGGCCCGCGCCCGCGGCCTTGCCAAGCGCATCAACACCCCGCTCGCGATCGTCGACAAGCGCCGCGAGCGTCCGGGTGAATCCGAGGTCATGAACGTGATCGGCGACGTCTCCGGCTACAGCTGTATCCTGGTCGACGACATCGTCGATTCCGGCGGCACGCTGGTGAACGCGGCCGACGCGCTGCTCGCCAAGGGCGCCAAGGACGTCTACGCCTACATCACCCACGGCGTGCTCTCCGGCGGCGCTGCCGCCCGCATCGCCGGCTCGAAGCTGAAGGAGCTGGTGATCACCGACTCGATCCTGCCGACCGAGGCCGTGACCAGGGCACCGAACATCCGCACGCTGCCGATCGGCAGCCTGATCTCCGACGCCATCGCGCGCACCGCGGCGGAAGAGTCGGTGTCGAGCCTGTTCGACTAAGTTAATTTTCGCAGTTCCATGGGTGGGCAGAGGCGAAGCGCGCCGTGCCCACCTTTTTATATTGGCGATGCCAAGGTCACCTCACGCCGCAAAGCCCGGCAACACCACATCCCTCATCAGCGCGAGCATCACCGCGGTCTGCTCCTGGCCCGACCGCTGATAGTTTCCGCAGTGGATCACTACGACGAGATCGCGCGCGGGGATCACGAACAGATACTGGCCGCCCCAGCCGACTCCGCCGAACCAGTGCAATGGGTGCGCGGTGGCGAAATCGCCCATGTACCAGTGATAGCCATAGTGACGGCCGAAGCTGATCGGCACGACCGGCCTGGTCACGCGCTCCACCCAATCGGCCGACACGATCGACTTTCCGTTCCAGTTGCCTCCCGCCAGCATGAGCTGACCGATCTTGACGAGATCGCGCGGTAAGAGACGCGCCCCTGACGCTGCGCGCGGCTCGCCGTCGCGGCCAACGCTCCAGTCGGACGAACCGAAGCCCATGGGATCGAACAGCACCCGCCGGCAATAGGCCGGCAGAGCTTCGCCGGTGCCCCTTGCAATGAGCCGGCCAAGCAGCGCGGTGGCGCCGCCGCAATAGGTCCATTTCACGCCGGGCTCGCTGAGAATCGGACGTTCGAGAATGAAGCGATAGCGATCGGGCGCGGCTTCCATCGCCGTCTCGCCATTGCGTGGATCACCGTAAACGATGGTGAGCTCGTCCCATTCGAAGCCGAGCGTCATGGAGAGCAGATGATGGATCGTGAGCTTGTCACGGCCGGGCTGCGCGGCGAGATCGGCATATTCCGGAAACTGCGCGTAGAGCTTTGCATCCGGCGGCGGCACCTTGCCTTCCGCGAGCGCAACGCCATAGGCGAGGCCGACGACGCTCTTCGAGACAGAGCGCAGATCGTGCAGCACGTCGGGACCAAAGACGACATCGCCGAGGGGAGCGCCCAGGCGCTCGTCCGCGCCTTGCCCGTAATGCTCAAACGCGAGCTTGCCGCCCTGGTTGACCAACAACGCATGCAGACCGAGCAACTTTCCGGCCTGCTCGAGCCCTGCGAGGCGCTCCGCCGCATCCGATGATGCGGCACTCGCTGACATAGCCCGTGGAAGAACGATGCTAGCGCCAAGACAAGCCAGCAGATGACGACGGTTGAGAGAAGCCATAGCCAATTGCTCCGAAACGAGGTATTCACAGATACCTTGCAATGCATGGTACCTTGCTATATAAGCTCCCTCGAAAGCTGTGTAGTCAAGGAGGAAATGGCCGACTCGACGAATCAGGTTCAGCTCAAGAAGGGCGCGCTGGAGCTCTGCGTGCTCGCTCTGCTCGCGCGCGGCGAGAGCTATGCCTATGAGATTGCGAGCACGTTGTCGGCCGGCGTCGGCATGGGTGAAGGCACGATCTATCCGCTGATGCGGCGCATGCAGGATGACGGCCTGGTGGACACCCGCCTCGAGGAATCCAGCAGCGGCCCGCCGCGCAAATACTACCGGCTGACGACCGCCGGCCGTGCCGCCTTTACCTCGCAGAAGCGCGATTGGCGAAGTTTTGCCGACGCAGTCGACCGCCTCCTCGGAGACGCCAGATGACCCGCGACGATTTCCTTCACATCCTCGCCGACGGACTCGCGGGACTGCCCTCGGCCGAGGTCGACGACATCCTCTCCGACTATGCCGCCCATTTCGAAGAGGCCCGCGCCTCAGGACGATCGGAACGAGAGGTCGCCGCCGCGCTCGGCGACCCCAGGCGGCTGGCGCGCGAGCTGCGCGCCGAGACGGGATTGCGGCGGTGGGAGAACCATCACTCCTTCCGCAACTCGACGGCCGCGCTGTTTGCGCTGAGCGGCCTTGCCGTGGTCGACATCGTCCTGCTGCTGCCGTTGCTGCTCGCGGTCTTGCTCATCCTGCTCGTGATCGCTTTCGTGATGTGCGTGCTGGGAATCGTCGGCATCGGATTGCTGCTCAGCGTCTACAAGCATTTTGGCGACGGACACGTCGTCAATCTGATCTTGCGCGGGCTCGCCGGCATCGCACTGGTGACCACGGGCGCAGGCTTCGGTGCGCTCCTGGCGCTTGGACTCAATGCCGCTGTCCGATGGCTCGGCACTTATGCGCGGCTGCATTATCGGCTGCTCAAGCCGGAACAGCCGGTCGCGTAAGGCGATGCATGGACGTCCGGGGCGGCGTGACCGCCACCCCCGGAACAACCTCGTTGTGGCTATCCTACGATCCCCGCCGCGACCTGGCCGCGCAGGCGCTCGAGGCCGTGCAATGTCTCGGCGCAGGCGGCCGCGACTTCGGCGCCCTTGATGGCAAAGTGCTTGCGGAAGAAATCGTAGTGCACTTCGGTCTCGTGGAATTGCTGCGGCGTCAGCACCGCCGAGAACACCGGCACCTCGGTGCGCAGCTGCACGTCCATCAGCGCCTTGATCACGGTGTCGGCGACGAATTCGTGGCGATAGATGCCACCGTCGACGACGAGCCCGGCCGCGACGATCGCGGTGTAGCGCCGCGTCTTGGCGAGGACTTGCGCGTGCAGCGGGATCTCGAACGAACCCGGCACCTCAAACACGTCGACATGGGTGAGGTGGCGCGCTTCGGCCTCCTTCATGAAGGCGATGCGGGCTTCCGCGACCACGTCGCGATGCCAGCAGGCCTGCACGAAGGCCACCCGCTGCGGCTTTGCAAAGCGCGGATGCTCGGGCGCCGGGTCCTGCGGAACCGGCGCTTGGATGATTTCGGACGTTTCGGCTTGGGTATCTTGTAACATCTGATTCATGGCTTTCCTCAGTTAAGGACCAGAATCAGGGCACACGGAACGACAAGCAGCCGCACCTTGCGATGCGTCTGCCACCGACCGTTCTCTTTCATCCGGACTTTAACCGTCGGCTTCGGAGTTGCACCGAATCTGCTGACCCTTCCCTTCGGGGTAACCCTCACGGAAGGCGCTCGCGGGCTTGGACCTTTCGGTCCTTACCGCCGGTGGGGACTTTCACCCCGCCCTGAGAACATCGGCCGCTCGGGATTGAGCGACCTGGGTGGAAATATGACGCCAGCCGGCGGCCGCAGCAAGCGTGTTCCGCATGGAAAAACCGCATGGTCCCATGCCGGCTTGGAGGTCCAGTCCCCGCGCGGCGGAATTACGGGTTGGCCCGGCATCGGCGAAATCCGATTCCGGTTTGTTCTCATTCGTTAACGATTGTGGCCGAGATCAGCTGTGGACGAAGGAGTCCTCGCTTGTGGACGGACTCGGCAGCCAGTTGCGCAGATTCCGCAAATCACATCACTTGATCCGCGACAGGCCCGCGCTGATCCGAGGGGATTGCGACAGCGACTCCGAGGGGAATCGCGATAGCGACGTTGAGGGAGCGTGCCGGGCCGGCGGCGTGCGTATCAAAGACAACAAAAAGGCAAGAGGTCGAGACGGCATGTCCCTGCTCGAAGGCACTATCGATTCCAGAAGCCATCCGCTCGCGGTGGTCGAAGATATCGCGGCCAGCAACAACTGGCCGTTCGAACGCTCCGGCGAAGACGAACTCACCATTGTCTCCAAGGGACAATGGACCGACTACCAGCTCTCCTTCACCTGGATGGGCGAGATCGAGGCGCTGCATCTGGCCTGCGCGTTCGACATGAAGATTCCGGTGCCGCGGCTGGCCGAGGTGCAGCGGCTCGTCGCCGCCGTCAACGAGCAATTGTGGGTCGGCCATTTCGACCTCTGGACCACCACCGGCATGATCATGCATCGCCAGGCGCTGGTGCTGCCGGGCGGGCTCACCGCCTCCACCGCGCAATGCGAGGCGATGCTCGCCGGCGCCATCCACGCCTGCGAACGGTACTTCCCGGCATTCCAGTTCGTGGTGTGGGCCGGCAAGACCACGGCGCAGGCCATGGATGCCGCGATGTTCGACACGGTCGGAGAGGCGTAAGGCTCGCCTTTCTCTCTGCTGTCGTCCCGGATAAGCGCAGCGAAGCGAAGCGCCGATCCGGGACCCATACCGCGTGATTTCACCGTAGCGCGCGATGCTTGTTGCTCGGCTCTCGATCCAATAGAACGGCCTGTGGTTATGGGTCCCTGCGTTCGCAGGGACGACAACGGTATTGGTGGTGACCACAGTGGCAGACAACAGCACTCTCAAAAACATCTCCGGCACCATCCTGCTCGCCGGCGCCGGCAAGATGGGCGGCGCGATGCTGACCGGATGGCTGGCGGGCGGGCTCGATCCGCGCCGCGTCGCGGTGGTCGATCCGCATCTCTCGCCCGAGATCACCGCGCTTGCCGCAAGAGGCGTCGCGCTCAATCCCGACGTCACGGCGGCAGGCTTTGTCGAGACGATGGTCGTCGCGGTGAAGCCGCAGATGTTTCGCGAGGCCGGCGCCAAGTTGAAATCGTTCGTCTCGGACAAGACCTCGGTGGTCTCGATCATGGCGGGAACCACGATCGCTGCGCTCGAGGAGGTCATCGGCGGCGCCGTGGTGCGGGCGATGCCGAACACGCCTGCTGCGATCGGCCGCGGCATCACCGTGGCGGTCGCAACGAACAATGTCAGCACCACGCAGCGCGCGGTGGCGGACGCCTTGCTGCGCGCCACCGGCGCGGTCGAATGGGTCGACGATGAAGGCCTGATGGACGCAGTGACCGCTGTCTCCGGCTCGGGCCCGGCCTATGTGTTCCTGCTCGCCGAGGAGCTCGCGCGGGCCGGCGTCGAAGCCGGATTGCCCGAAGCGCTCGCGACCAGGCTCGCGCGTGAGACCGTCGCCGGCTCCGGCGAGCTGCTGCACCAAACGGACCTTCCCTCCGCAACGCTGCGCCAGAATGTCACCTCGCCCGGCGGCACCACGGCCGCGGCGCTCGGCGTGCTGATGGGCGAGCCCGGCCTGCGGGAGTTGATGATCCGCGCCATCGCGGCGGCGACGCAGCGGTCGAAGGACCTGGCGAAGTAACGAGTTGCCGTAGGGTGGGTTAGCGCAGCGTAACCCACCATGCTTCAGCGACCGCGGAACAAAGTTGGTGGGTTACGCCGAGCGGACTACGCTTCCGCGCAGCCGCGCGGCTAACCCACCCTACGATTTCGCCGCCAGCCGCTTGTTGAACATCTCGACGTTGACGAGCCCACGCGCGTGGTGGCCCTCGCCGAGCTTGCGCGTGCCCTCGAACGCCTCGACCTCGAAGCGGATGACGCGGCGCTCGACCGCGACCACTTTCGCGGTGGTCCGCACCGTCGCGCCGACCAAAGCTGCCGCAAGATGTCGAATGTCGACTTCGGTGCCGACGGTGACCCAGCCCGGCTGAAGCGCGGCGCGGATCGCATCGCCCGCCGTCATCTCCATCTCCAGGATCATCATCGGCGTCGCATAGACAAAAGGCATGCCGGGCACGAAATGCCCGACGGTGCGCTCCACCGGGACCACCAGCGTGCGCTCGGCGCTCATGCCGACCTTGATGAAGTCGCGTGCGTCCATGGTGCTTGCTCGTCATTCCAGGGCGCGCGAAGCGCGAACTATGGTGCGCGGTTGCACACCCGAGAATCCAGAGATTGTCGATCGAGATTCCGGGTTCGGCCCTCGCGGGCCGCCCCGGAATGACGCTAACGCGTCACTTCTTCGCGGCCGCCGCGCGCTCCACAAAGGTCTTGCCGCCCTTCATCTTGTGGCGGAGCGGGGCTTCGTTAATCTGGATGACGACGGCATCGGCGTCGACGCCGAGATTCTTCACCAGCGCCTGGGTGATGTCGCGCATCATACCGGCCTTTTGCTCGTCGGTGCGGCCCTCGGCCATGCTGACGGTGATCTCAGGCATTTTTCTCTCCCTTGCGGCCGGACACCGGCCATTGACGATCGCCATCAAACAAGACGTGGATGCCCGGGACAAGCCCGGGCATAACGGCCTGCCGGAATGGCTATCCCCACTTTACGTCATGGCGCGCCAGAACCTCGTGCACCTTCACGACGAGATCCGCTTCGCTGCACGAGAACTGCGCCGGGCGGCTCTCGCGCCATTCCTGGTTGGAGGCGATCGCGGCCGCCGCCTTCGCGCCCTCGATCAGATCCTTGACCTGCACCTCGCCGCGCGCCTTTTCGTCCGAGCCCTGGATGATCACGCAAGGTGAGTTGCGGCGGTTGGCATATTTGAGCTGGTTGCCCATATTCTTGGGATTGCCGAGATAGAGCTCGGCGCGGATGCCAGCGGTGCGCAAGCTCGCCACCATCTTCTGGTACTCGGCGACACGGTCGCGGTCGAATACGGTGACGACGACGGGTCCGAACTCGGGCCGCGTGTCGAGCTTGCCGAGCAGCGTCAGCGCCGCCTGCAGCCGCGAGACGCCGATCGAGAAACCGGTCGCCGGCACCGGCTCACCGCGGAAGCGCGAGACGAGGCCGTCGTAACGTCCGCCGCCGCCGACCGAGCCGAACCGCACCGGGCGCCCCTTCTCGTCCTTGGTCTCGAGCAGGAGTTCGACCTCGTAGACCGGGCCGGTGTAATATTCGAGACCGCGCACGACGGAGGGATCGATCTTGATGCGGTCCGCACCATAACCCGACGCCGTCACCAGCTTTGCAATCTCTTCCAGCTCGCTTACGCCGGCCTGACCGATTTCGCTCTTGGCGAGATAGGTTTCTGCCGCGGCGATCGCCTCTTTCCAATCGTCACGCGGCTTGGTGATGGCGAGAACGACGTCAGCTTCAGCATCGCTCAGCTTGGCGCCTTTGGTGAAGTCGCCCCTGCCTTCTTCGCCGCCATCCCATCGTCCGGGACCGAGCAGCTTGCGAACTTCGTCGGCGGAAAACTTGTCGAGCTTGTCGATCGCGCGCAGCACGGTCAGTCGGCGGCCCGCGTTGTCATCACCACCGAGCCCGATGGCTTCCAGGACGCCGTCGAGCACTTTGCGATTGTTGACCTTCACGACATAAGAGCCGCGCGCGATGCCCAGCGCCTCCATCGTATCAGCAGCCATCATGCAGATCTCGGCATCCGCCGCCGGCGTTGCCGAGCCGACCGTGTCGGCATCGAACTGCATGAACTGGCGGAAGCGGCCGGGGCCGGGCTTTTCGTTGCGGAAGACGTAACCGACGCGGTAGCTGCGATAGGGCAGGACCAAAGCGTCGGTGCCATAGCGCTCGCCGACATAGCGCGCGAGCGGCGCGGTCAGATCATAGCGCAAGCTGATCCACTGCTCGTCGTCGTCCTGGAACGAGAACACGCCCTCGTTCGGACGGTCCTGGTCGGGCAGGAATTTTCCGAGCGCGTCGGTGTATTCCATCGCCGGCGTCTCCACAGGCTCGAAGCCGTAGAGCTCGTAGACGGCGCGGATCTTCTCGACCATCTCGCGCGTCGCCCGGATCGCGGCGGGATCGCGATCCTCCAGCCCGCGCGGCAGCCGCGCCTTCAGTTTCTGGGGTTTTTTGGGTTTTTCGGCCATGCGGGCGTTTACCAGCGGACGCGCAAGGCGGCAACCGGGGTGTGTTCTTCACCTCGCCCCGCCTGCGGGGAGAGGTCGGTCGCGAAGCGACCGGGTGAGGGGGACTCTCCGCGAACTCATATCGCTCGAATTCGCGGTGACAGCCCCTCACCCGACCCTCTCCCCGCAAGAGCGGGGCGAGGGAGCGAGAGAGCCTGCGCAGCTTACACAACGGCCTCTCAAAACACCTTCCGGATCCAGTTGTGCGGATCGTTGGTGCGGCCGTACTGGATGTCGACGAGCTGCTTGCGCAGGCCCATGGCGACGGGGCCGGCGGCGCCGCCCGAGATCTCGAAATCGCCGCTCACCGAGCGCACCTTGCCGATCGGCGAGATCACCGCGGCGGTGCCGCAGGCAAACGCTTCCTTCAGTCGGCCGGAGGCGGCATCCTTGCGCCACTGGTCGAGCGAATACGGCTCCTCGCGCACCGTCTTGCCGGCATCGCGGGCAAGCGCGATGATGGAGTCGCGGGTGATGCCGGGCAGGATGGTGCCGAGCGGCGGCGTCGACAGCGAGCCATCGTCGAACACGAAGAACACGTTCATGCCGCCGAGCTCCTCGATGTAGCGGCGCTCGAGCGCGTCAAGGAACACGACCTGATCGCAGCCGTGCTGGATCGCCTCGGCCTGGGCGCGCAGGCTCGCAGCATAATTGCCGCCGCATTTGACGGCGCCGGTGCCGCCGACCGCGGCCCGCGTGTAATTCTCTGAAACCCAGATCGACACCGGCGCAGGCCCGCCCTTGAAATAGGAGCCCACCGGCGAGGCGATTACCGCGAAAATGTATTCCGACGACGGCTTGACGCCGAGGAAGGTCTCGCTGGCGATCATGAAGGGGCGCAGGTAAAGGCTGCCCTCGCCGCCCGGCATCCAGGCGCGGTCGATGCGCACGACCTGCTCGACCGCCTCGATGAAGACGTCCTCGGGCAGCTGCGCCATCGCCATGCGATCGGCGGAGTCCTTGAAGCGGCGCGCATTGGCATCGGGGCGGAACAGGTTCACCCCGCCGTCGTCACGCTTGTAGGCCTTGAGACCTTCGAAGATTTCCTGGGCGTAGTGCAGAACCGCGCCGGCCGGATCGAGCTGGAAATTGGCGCGCGCCTCGATCTTCGCCTCGTACCAGCCGCCCTTGGCCTGGTTGTAGCGGACGATCGCCATGTGATCGGTGAAGACCCGCCCGAAGCCGGGATCCACCAGCTTAGCGACGCGGTCCTTCTCTGGCGTCGGATTGGATGCGGGCTGGATATCGAATGTCATGCTCATGTCCTTGCCTCCCGCTGCCGGTGGCGGCGCCGTCTTGGCGCCGTCCCGCCCTGTTCGGGCCCGGCTGGCTTGATTAGGTTTGTGGCCGGACCGACGCCAGCCTTGTTACGGCCGGTTTCCGTGGCCAGCATGTCTTTGGAGGACATGCTTTTGCGGAAGGCGGAAGTCCAGTATGTTTTGCCGAAATGCCGCTCGACAATCGCACGGTAGATCTGCTTCGGCCGTCGCCGCCTGTCCGGCTTACTCCGGCCGCCCTGCTTCGATGCACCCGATGCGAAACGATCTAAAATTTCGTTCGGGTCGATCGTTTTGTAACATTGAACCTAAGATACGTCAATATGCCTGACATAAATTTCGCGACTCCCTCTCAAGATGCTGCCGCGCCCCGGCCGGCGGCAGGCGATGGAGGCAATTTGCGCTGGGATATCATCGAGCTGCTGTTCTTCGCCTATCGCGATTTCGTCGGCGATCCCGACCAGGAGCTGGAGGCGTTCGGCTTCGGTCGGGCCCACCACAGGGTCATGCATTTCGTCTACCGTTATCCCGGCCTCAAAGTCGCCGACCTGCTCGACGTCCTGCGCATTACTAAGCAATCGCTCGGCCGCGTGCTCAAGCAGCTGCTGGACGAGGGCTATATCGTGCAGAAGACCGGCGACAATGACCGCCGCCAGCGCCTGCTCTATGCGACGCCGAAGGGCGAGGCGCTGGTGCAGAAGCTCGCGGGGCTCCAGACCACGCGGATCACCAGGGCGCTAGCCGAGCTGGCGCCGCAGGACGCCGAGACGGTCAAGCGCTTCCTGCGCGCGATGATCGACCGCGACGATCCGGACAAGGTGCTCGAGACGATCTTCGCTTCCGTCAATCAAGACAGCAAGGAGTGACCGTGCCGCTCGCTGCCACGCTCGCCCGCCCGCCGGCGCAACCGGCCGACGACGCCCCGCATCTTCTTCTCGTCGATGACGACCGCCGCATCCGCGATCTGCTGTCGCGTTTCCTTGCGGCCGAAGGCTATCGCGTCTCGACTGCCGCCAGCGCCAGCGACGCGCGCTCGAAGCTCATGAGCCTGCATTTCGATCTCCTGATCCTCGACGTCATGATGCCCGGCGAGACCGGCTTCGACCTCGCCCGTTTCATCCGCACCTCCTCATCGGTGCCGATCGTGATGCTGACCGCGCGCCATGAAGCAGAAAGCCGCATCGAAGGCCTGCAAATCGGCGCCGACGATTACGTCGCAAAGCCGTTCGAGCCGCGCGAGCTTGCGCTGCGCATCAACAACATCCTCAAGCGCGCCGCGCCGCCGCCGCAAGCCACGACCGTCGAGAAGATCGCGTTTGGTCCCTACGTCTATCATCTCGATCGCGGTGAACTGCGCCAGGGCGAGGAGGTCATCCATCTCACCGACCGCGAGCGCGAGATGCTGCGGATTCTCTCGGAGACGCCGGGCGAGACCGTGCCGCGCAGCGCGCTGACCGGCAATGGCAGCGTCAACGAGCGCGCCGTCGACGTGCAGATCAACCGCCTCAGGCGCAAGATCGAGACCGACCCCGCCAATCCGCTGTTCCTTCAGGCGGTGCGCGGCATCGGCTACCGCCTGGTGGCCTCGCCATAACGTAGTGAAGCGCGCTAGATGAGCACGATCGATACCGGCCTGACGCTGCTCAAGAGCGCCGCCGGCCGCGTCTCGGCCGTCAACGGCTGGATGGGCAACGCGTTCAAGGGCTGGATGCCGACCGGCCTCTATGCCCGCGCGCTGCTGATCATGATCGTGCCGATGGTGGTCCTGCAATCGGTCGTCGCCTTCGTCTTCATGGAGCGGCACTGGAACACGGTGACGCGCCGCCTGTCGGCCGCGGTGGTGCAGGACATCGCCGCGCTGATCGACGTCTACAAGGGCTATCCGCAGGACCGGGATCGCGACCAGATCCGCCGCATCGCCCAGCAGCGCCTCGGTCTCGTCGTCGACTTCCTGCCTGCCGGCGACATGCCGCCGCCCGGACCCAAGCCGTTCTTCTCGCTGCTCGACCAGACGCTGTCGGTGCAGCTCGGCCGCCAGATCGGGCGCTCGTTCTGGATCGACACCGTCGGCCGCTCCAACCTGGTCGAGATCCGCATCCAGCTCGACGATGCCGTGATGCGCGTGTTCGCGCAGCGCAGCGCCGCCTATGCCTCGAACTCCGAAATCTTCCTGTTCTGGATGGTCGGAACGTCCTCGATCCTCTTGATCGTCGCGGTGCTATTCCTGCGCAACCAGATCAAGCCGATCCTGCGGCTCGCGGACGCCGCTGAAAGTTTCGGCAAGGGCCGCGAAGCGCCGAACTTCAGACCCAGAGGCGCGCGCGAGGTACGGCGCGCGGCGGTCGCCTTCATCGAGATGAAATCGCGCATCGAGCGCACGATGGAGCAGCGCACCGCGATGCTCGCCGGCGTCAGCCATGATCTGCGCACCATCCTCACCCGGTTCAAGCTCGAGCTCGAGCTGATCGGCGACAGCCCCGAGCTCGAAGGCATGCGCAAGGACGTCGACGAGATGTCGATGATGCTGGAAGATTACCTTGCGTTTGCCCGCGGCGATTCCGGCGAGCAGTCGCAGCCGACCGACATGGCGCAGGCGCTCGAAGAGCTGCGCAGCGACGCCGAGCGCCACGGCCACACTGCGACCGTGGCCTTCAACGGCCTGCCCGTGGTCACCGTGAAACCGGCCTCGTTCAAGCGCTGTCTCGCCAACCTCGTCACCAACGCCGCGCGCTACGGCAAGGCCATCGCCATCACCGGCCAGCGCGATCATCGCTATCTCACCGTCACCGTCGACGACGATGGGCCGGGTATCCCGACGCATCTGCGCGAAGAGGTGTTCAAGCCATTCCTGCGGCTCGACAACGCCCGCAACCAGGACGAAGGCGGCACGGGTCTTGGCCTCGCTATCGCCCGCGACATCGCCCGCTCGCATGGCGGCGACATCACCCTCGGCGACAGCCCGATGGGGGGATTGCGGGCAAGCGTGCGGATTCCGGTGTAGGTGCCGTTCTTCACCCCGGCCCGCTTGCGGGGAGAGGTCGAGTTCGATCGCAGATCGAATTCGGGTGAGGGGGCACAGGTCTCACAAGAATCTCGTTCGCTGAGGAAGGTCCCTCACCCCAGCCCCTCTCCCCGTAAGAACGGGGCGAGGGAGCGCACCGGTTTCGCAGCGACCACACCCTACTTCGGCAACAGCGCCTTCAATTTGTCCACGTCGCGCACGTTCATCTTGAACCCCCCGGGCATCACGATGTCGCCGGGCTTCTGGTCCGCCTTGCAGGCGCCGAGCCATTTGGCCTCGAGCTGCATCGTCGTATCCCGGCCTGCGGCGCCGACCGCGCCGCCTTGCGCGTGCGAGGAGGTCTTCACCGTGTAGGCCGAGTTGAAATCGCCTGTGATCTCGGCATGCGAGGTCGTGCTGATGCCGGCGACGCTGCATTCGGAATCGCTGACATAGCCGGTCGCCGTCTTCCTGATGTCCTGCTTGGAGCAGATCTGCTTGGCCATCGGGGAAACGTTGTTGTTCATCTCCTTGTCGACGGTCTCGTCGGTGCAGTGCTGCATGGTCATCTCGGGCACCGGCGTGCCGGTCCTGACCATCTTCATTTCCCAAAGGCCGGCCTTGCGCACCGGCAAATCGTCGGCGCAGGCGCTGCCTGCCGACAACGCAAGGCAAAGCGTCGAGCCGAGCAAAGCAAGCTTGCGCGTCATGTTGGAGGCTCCCGGCTTGAGAGATGCGGCGTTAGGACGACGCCTCAGTACAGCGTGCGGATCGGCCGGTCGGCGGCGCCATAGGGCACCCAGCGGCAGGAGAACGAGACGTAGCCGCCCTCATAGGCCTGAATCGCAAGGAATTTGGCGACCTTGCCGTAGCGCGCGCAATGATCGACGGCGACCTGGCGGGCATCGACCTGGGTCGCCATCGAATAGGCGATGATGCCGCCGGTGTCGTTGCCCTTGAACGGCGGCACCGGAAGGATGTCAGCACGCGCCGACTGGCTCGCCAAGATACCCAGGGCGAGAAGGCCCGCGGCCGCAATGATTCGCATTCCCGTTACTCCAATTGGTTGGCGTCAGTTTACGGTGCCGGGACCAAAGTGAAAAGAACCGAAGCCTTGCCGGCTGCGCCCTTGTGGTCAACTCCTCGCCGAGTGTTGCCGCGCTGCACTTGACCCCGCCCGGCCTTCGCGGCACCGTCCGACCTTCGCAAGACCAGCTGTCCGGATTGCCCATGCACGCCCCCTCCCTGAAATCGCTCCGCTTTGCCGCCGTGCTCGGCCTCATGTTCGGGGCGCTGTCGCTCGGTGAGGCCAGGGCCGCCAATCCGCTCGAGCTGAACTTCTGGCTGAGCGGGCCGCGCTATGACGGCGCCGTCGCCGATTGTGACAAGGCCCTGCCGACGATCGCCACCCAGTTCTGGGAGAAGGAAAGCTCGTTCTGGAATTCCTCGCTGAAGATCACCGGCTTCGCCGCCGTTCACGAGGTCGCGTTCCGGCCCTGGGCGTCCGATAACATTCCGCGCCGCTATTGCACCGGCGAGGCCATGCTCACCGATGGCAAGGTCCGCAAGGTGCATTTCTCGATCATCGAGGACGGCGGCTTCGCCGGCTACGGCAACGGCGTCGAATGGTGCGTGGTCGGGGTCGACCGCAATTGGGCCTACAATCCGGCGTGCCGCGCCGCCAAGCCCTGATACGTAAGCCTTATACGCAAGCCCCTGACGCGAAAGACCCCGATTCGGACCCGTTCAGGCGGCCGAACGGTCGTCGCCTGAATTTTGTTCTTGAAATGTTCTTATTGCCTGCTAGGCTTGCTGCACAGTCTAGTTGAGGGGCGTTGTCATGTTTGATTTTAGATTGCATTCCTTCTCCCGTCTCGTGATCTCGCTGACGCTCGCCGCCGGGCTGCTGGCGCTGGCAGGCGGCGCCAAGGCCCAGGACAAGCGGCAGAACGCGCCCGGCGAGTTCGATTTCTATGTGCTGTCATTGTCGTGGTCGCCCTCGTTCTGCGAGGAGGCGTCCGAGCGCGGCGGGCGCGCGCAGATGCAGTGCAGCGGGCGGCCCTACGCGTTCGTGGTGCACGGGCTGTGGCCGCAATATGAGAACGGCTTTCCGGAATATTGCCAGCGGCCCTCGCCGCGGCTGAACCGCAGCATCGTCTCTTCGATGCTCGATCTGATGCCGGCGCCGGGCCTGATCTTCAACGAGTGGGACAAGCACGGCACCTGCTCCGGCCTCGACGGCCGCAACTATTTCGAGACCATTCGCAAGGCCCGCGCCGCGATCAAGATTCCCGCCGAGTATCTCGATCTGTCGGAAGCCAAGACGGTGGCACCCGCCGAAGTCGAGGAGGCCTTCATCAAGGCCAATCCGGGCCTCAGCAACGCCGCCGTCTCGGTGACCTGCAACCGGACGCGGCTGTCCGAGGTCCGCATCTGCCTCAGCAAGGATTTGCAGTTCCGCGCCTGCGAGGAAATCGACCGCCGCGCCTGCCGCCGCGACCAGGTGACGATGCCGCCGATTCGGGGTGGTTGAAGGGCGCCGTCTCAACGTCGTCGTTCCGGGATAGTGCGTTCCGCACCAGACCCGGAATCTCGAGATTCTCAGGTGCGCAATTGCGACCATAACTTGGTGCTCCGCACCACTCCGGAATGACGGCCGTTACTTTCATCGCGCGATGTCGTAACTCTGCGCCATGAACTATCGCCATGCCTTCCACGCCGGCAACTTCGCCGATGTCATCAAGCACATCGTGCTGGCCCGCATCATCACGTACCTGCAGGACAAGCCGGGGGCGTTCCGCATCATCGACACCCATGCCGGCGCCGGCCTGTACGATCTCGAAAGCGATGAGGCTCGCCGCGGCGGCGAGTGGCTGACGGGCATCGCACGGCTGCTGCAGGCGCGCTTGTCGAACGAGACCGCGGCATTGACAAAGCCCTATCTCGACATCGTCCGCGCCTTCAATCCGAAGGGCGAGCTCAAGGCCTATCCGGGCTCGCCGCTGATCGCGCGCGGCCTGCTCCGGCCGCAGGACCGCCTCGTCGCCTGCGAACTCGAGCCGAAGGCGCGAAGAGCGCTGATCGACGTGCTGCGCCGCGACGAACAGGCCCGCGTGGTCGATCTCGACGGCTGGGTCGCGCTGCCCGCCTTCGTGCCGCCGAACGAGCGGCGCGGCCTCGTGCTGATCGATCCGCCGTTCGAGGCCAAGGACGAGTTCGAGAAGCTCGGCGACGTCTTCGCGACCGCCTACGCGAAATGGCCGACCGGTATCTATGTAATCTGGTATCCCGCCAAGAGCCGGCGCGCCACCGACACGCTGGCGCAATCGGTGGCGCGGCTCGCAGCCGCAGCAAAGCCACCGGGAAAATGTCTGCGCCTCGAATTCAGCGTCGCGCCGCAAGCCGATGGTGCAGCGCTCACCTCCGCCGGGCTCCTCATCGTCAATCCGCCCTACACGCTGCAAGGTGAGCTCAAGACCATCCTGCCCGAGCTGGAAATGCCGCTCGGCCAGGGCGGCGCTGCCAGATTCCGATTAGAGGTGCCCAAGCCTTAACGCTACGCCGTAACACCCCGGCATTCTTGGGAAAAATATGCAGGAGCGGTAGTCAATCCGCAAAGAACCGTATTATGCTGTTTTCGTGACTGGCTTTGCGTTCCGCTTCCGCGAATGGTTGCGGCGGAGTGAAGGCCCTAAGAAAGTCCGACCGGACCGATGAGGTCCGCCCAAGGATGGCCAGCTCCCGGGCTTCGTAAGGCCCGGTCATGTCGTGACGTGAGTCTGCGTCGCGACGGAGGAGCAATGAGGGGGAGTTTCCCGATGGCCATGACGGGAACGGTCAAGTTCTTCAACGGCGAGCGCGGCTACGGCTTCATCAAGCCTGACGACGGCGGTCGCGATGTCTTCGTTCACATCACCGCGGTGGAGCGGGCGGGACTGAAGGACCTTGCCGAAGGACAGCGTATTACTTTCGAAGTCGAACCGGACAAGAAGGGGAAGGGACCCAAGGCGGTCAACTTGGTGATCCTCTCCTAGCGAGCCTACGCAAGACACCTGGCGCAAAAAAATCCCGGCCGCGAGCGGCCGGGAGGCTGTAGTCCGGTATTTTCTTCTTCAGCGATCAGAAGTGATAGTTCACGCCTGCGCGCACAACGCTGGCGCTGTAGCCATTTGACACGCCCGTAATTGCGAACTGGCTGGTCGACAGATCGATGTAGAGATATTCGAGCTTGGCGCTCCAGTTCGGCGCAAGACCGACTTCCGCGCCGGCACCGATGGTCCAGCCGGCCCTGGTGTGCGACTCGGTCCAGCCGAATGTCTGCCCGCGCAGCTCGCCGAAGGCGAGGCCTGCGGTGCCGTAAAACAGCACGTTGCTGAACGCATAGCCGGCGCGGCCGCGCAGGGTGCCGAACCAGGGATTTGAGAACTTCCATGGCGCGAAGGTGTCGTCGGCGCCTGTGGCCTGGATGTCGCCCTCGACGCCGAACACAAACGGGCCGTTCTGGAAATTGTAGCCGGCCTGCACGCCGCCGACGAAGCCGGACGGCTTTGCGGGATTGTTGTCGACCGAGCCCCATTCGTAACCGATGTTGCCACCGAGATAAGGACCGGCCCAGCTATACGCATTCAGCGGCTGATTGACGGTATAGGGCGCCCGCTGCCCGTAATTGAGATCGGCGGCCTCTGCCGAAGCTGTCCAGCCGGCTGCAACCAACGCGGCTGCGCCCACAACGAACCTCTTCATCGATACTCTCTCCAACACAACTGCCGCCCCCGCGGTGCCGCGCCGCCGCGCGAGGCCACCGCATGGTTACGGAACCACGACTTTTTCGCGTAGGATTTATCGAGAGTTTTAAGTTAAAGGCCTGTTAAGCCGGGTTACCGCGCTATTAACAGGCTTAAGCAAGCGTTACCGGAACTGCGCCGCCATCCCTGTGCGTGCGGCATGGCCGGAACTTCAAATCGGCACCCCCAGCGCCTAAATTCACTCCATGGTTCACGATTCCCCCGACAATCCGGACGAGCGCGCGCGCAAATCGCCCCGCCCTGCCGCGACCGACGCTCCGCCGGAGAGCCTGACGCCGCCGGACCTCGATCCCGCCACCAGCACCAGCGAGGACGAGGACGATGCGCTGCTGCCTGATATCCTCGAAGAGAGCGGCGCGGTCGGCGAAGGCCCGCTGGCGACCGGTCACGAGGCGATCGAGCGCGCGGTCCGGCTCGCCCCCACCTCGCCCGGCGTCTACCGGATGCTCAATGCCAACGGCGACGTGCTCTATGTCGGCAAGGCCAAGAACGTCAAAAAGCGCCTGTCGAACTACGCGCGCCAGAGCGCGCCGCAGCCGGCCCGCATCCTGCGCATGATCGCCGCCACCGTGACGGTGGAGATCGTTTCGACCAACACCGAGACCGAGGCGCTGCTGCTGGAAGCCAACCTCATCAAGCAGCTGCGGCCGCGCTTCAACGTGCAGCTGCGCGACGACAAATCGTTTCCCTATATCCTGATCACAGGCGACCATTGGGCGCCACAGATCCTGAAGCACCGTGGCGCGCAGACCCGGCCTGGCCGCTATTTCGGCCCGTTCGCCTCAGCCGGCGCCGTCAACCGCACCATCACCGCACTTCAGCGCGCGTTCCTGATCCGGTCCTGCACCGATTCCTTCTTCGAAAGCCGCAGCCGCCCCTGCCTGCTCCACCAGATCCGCCGCTGCGCCGGTCCCTGCACCCGCGAGATCGACTTTCCCGGCTATACGACGCTGGTGCGCGAGGCGACCGACTTCCTGTCCGGCAAGAGCCATGCGGTGAAGCAGGAGCTTGCCGGCGAGATGGAGAAGGCCTCGCACGAGCTCGAATTCGAGCGCGCGGCGCTCTACCGCGACCGCCTCGCCGCGCTGTCGGCGATCCAGTCGCAGCAGGGCATCAATCCACGCACGGTGGAGGAAGCCGACGTGTTCGCGATCCACCAGGAGGGCGGCTTCTCCTGCGTCGAGGTGTTCTTCTTCCGCACCGGCCAGAACTGGGGCAACCGCGCCTATTTCCCGCGCGCGGAGAAGACTTTTACGCCGGAGGAAGTGCTGGGGTCCTTCCTCGCCCAATTCTACGACGACAAGCCGCCGCCGAGAAACATCCTGCTCTCGCACGAGATCGAGGAAAGCGAGCTGCTCGCCAATGCGCTGTCAATCAAGGCCGGCCACAAGATCGAGGTCGCCGCGCCCAAGCGCGGCGAGAAGAAGGAGCTGGTCCTCCACGCATTGACCAATGCGCGCGAGGCGCTGGGCCGCAAGCTGGCGGACACCGCGACGCAGGGCCGCCTGCTGGACGCCATAGCCACCACGCTCAACCTCCCGCATCCGCCCAAGCGCATCGAGGTCTACGACAACAGCCACATCCAGGGCACCAATGCCGTCGGCGCGATGATCGTCGCCGGTCCGGATGGTTTCGTGAAAAACCAGTACCGCAAGTTCAACATCAAGTCCGAAGGGATCACGCCGGGTGACGACTTCGCCATGATGCGGGAGGTGCTGGAACGCCGCTTCAAGCGCCTGATCAATCCACCTGAGGAGGGCGTGGCCAAGGAAAACATCCAGGCGAAGGACGACGACTTCCCGCAATGGCCTGACCTCGTCATCATCGACGGCGGTCGCGGCCAGCTCAACGCCGTCAGGGAGATCTTTACGAATCTCGGCCTGACGCAGGTGTCGCTGATGTCGGTCGCCAAAGGGCCGGACCGGGATGCCGGTCGCGAGACCCTGTTCATGCCGGAGCGCGAGGCGATCAAGTTGGAGCCGCGCGACCCCGTGCTCTATTTCATCCAGCGGCTGCGGGACGAGGCCCACCGCTTCGTCATCGGCTCGCACCGCAAGCTGCGCAAGAAGGATATCCGCGAGGCCGGTTTGCAGGAGATTCCGGGCATCGGCCCGTCGCGCAAACGTGCCTTGCTGCACCATTTCGGAACTCTGAAGGAGATCGAACGGGCCTCGATCGCCGATCTCGGCAAGGTTCCGGGGGTCAGTGCCGAGAGCGCCCGCAGGATTTTCGAGTATTTCCATCCCCAGCCGGGATGAACTAAAGGGGACCCAAAGGCAGCCATTGGTCATATGGTCGTCGCATCCCGCACTCCATGTGGGAGGGACGGTTGACCTCAGGGCATCAGCGGTATTGGTAGGACGGATGAACATCGCCACGACACGAGGGACGACCAGCCGCGCGATGTCCCTCCCGAACATCCTGACCTATGGCCGGATCGCCGCGATCCCGGTCGTGGTCGGATGCATCTATGCGCAGTCGATCATGGACTATCCGCTGTGGCTGCGCTGGGTCGCGGTCGCCATCTTCATCGGCGCCGCGGTCACGGATTATCTCGACGGCTACTACGCACGGATCTGGAATCAGCAATCGGCGTTCGGCCGGATGCTGGACCCGATCGCCGACAAGCTCCTGGTCGCCTCCTGCCTGCTGATGCTCGCCGCCGACGGCATCATTCATGGCTGGTCGCTATGGGCCGCGATCGTGATCCTGTGCCGCGAGATCCTGGTCTCGGGCCTGCGCGAATACCTGGCCGCGCTCCGCGTCAGCGTGCCCGTGACCAAGCTCGCCAAGTGGAAGACCACCGTTCAGCTCGTCGCCATCGGGTTCCTGCTCGCAGGTCCGGCCGGCGATGAGGTCGTTCCGGTGGTTTCGCTGATCGGCCTCGTCCTGCTGTGGGCCTCGGCGCTGCTGACCATGTACACCGGCTACGATTATTTCCGCGCCGGCATCCACCACCTCATCAAGGAGGATGAGGCATGAAGGTGAAGTATTTCGCCTGGGTGCGCGAGCGCGTCGGCAAAGCCGAGGAGACCATCGAGCCGCCCGCGACGGTGCGCACCGTCGAGGAGCTGATCGCCTGGCTGTCCGGTCAAAGCGAGGCTTACGCTTATGCTTTCGAAAAGCCCAAGGTGATCCGCGCCGCGATCGACCACGCTCATGTCAGGTCGGACGCCATGATTGCGGGCGCCCGCGAGATCGCGTTCTTCCCGCCCATGACCGGCGGCTAGGCCATGACCTCCCCCGTTTGCCCCGTCGCCATCCGCATCCAGGAAGATGATTTCGACATCGCGTGCGAGATCGCGGCTCTGACCGGGGGCCGCACCGACATCGGCGCGGTCGTGAGCTTCTCCGGCATCTGCCGTGCCGACGAGGACAGCGCAAAGATCGCTGCGCTCACGCTCGAACATTATCCGGGCATGGCGGAGGAAGAGATCCAGCGCCATGTCGACGAAGCGACGTCACGCTGGCCGCTCAACGGAGTCACGGTGATCCACCGCGTCGGCCGCTTCATGCCGGGCCAGAACATCGTGCTGGTGCTCACGGCCTCGCAGCACCGCCAGGCGGCATTCCAGGCGGCCGAGTTCCTGATGGATTACCTGAAGACCAGCGCGCCCTTCTGGAAGAAGGAAGAGAGCGCCACCGGCACCGGCTGGGTCGAGGCCCAGGCCCGTGACGACGAGGCCGCCGCACGCTGGACCCGATCCTGATGGCAAGATCCTGATGGCAAGAGCGTCGAAAAAGACAACGCGCGGCCTCGCTGCACCGAAACTCGCGAAGGCCGCACCGAAACTCGCGAAGGTCGGCCGCGGCGAGCTGCTCACGCTGATCGATTTCGTCCGCTATGCAGTGAGCCGCTTCACAGCGGCGAAGCTTGCCTTCGCTCACGGCACCACCGATCCCGTCGCCGAGGCCGTGTTCCTGGTCTGCGAGGCCCTGCATCTGCATCCCGACCAGTTCGAGCTCTTCGGCCATGCCTGTGTCACGGCGGCGGAAGGCAAGACCCTGCTCGATCTCATCCATCAGCGCATCACGACGCGCAAACCCGCCGCCTATCTCGTCAACAAGATCTACATGCGCGGCCTGCCCTTCTATGTCGACGAGCGCGTCATCGTTCCGCGCTCCTTCATCGGCGAGCTGCTGGAGTCGCATTTCGGCGGCGACGGCGAAATAGGCTCGCTGATCGACGACCCCGCCGGGGTTGAACGCGTGCTTGATCTCTGCACCGGCTCGGGGTGTCTTGCGGTCCTCGCCGCGCATCATTTCCCGAATGCCACGGTCGACGCCGTCGACATCTCCAAGGGCGCGCTCGAAGTCGCCACGCGCAATGTCAGCGAGCACGGGCTCAATGACCGCATCACGCTTCACCGCGGCGATCTGTTCGCCCCGCTCGGCGATGCGCGGTATGACCTCATCGTCAGCAATCCGCCTTACGTCGATGCCGAAGGCATGGCAGCATTGCCGCCGGAATGCCGGGCCGAGCCGAAGCTCGCCTTCGATGGCGGCGCCGACGGTCTCGACATCGTCCGCCGCATCCTGCACGAGGCATCCGATCACCTCGCGCCGGATGGCGGCTTGATCTGCGAGATCGGCCGCGGCCGCGAGCTGGTCGACGAGGCGTTTCCGGAACTGCCGCTGCTCTGGCTCGACACCGAGGAGTCCGAGGGCGAGGTGTTCTGGATTTCGGCTGCCGATCTCGGCTGATCGGTCCCGGCAGCTTCGTTTCGCGCGGAACAAGTCAAATTCCGCCACGTTCATCCCCCGACGAATTTCTCGCTCTCGGAGGATGTCCGCATGCTCGCGCCATCGGGCGAATTGCTGCGCGCCGGAATGGCGCTCAAGCTCAACCATCTCAAGCGCGCCGCCCAGTCTTATCTGCGCGACCGCACCAGCCAGGCCACGGGCCGCGCGAGTTCCTATGCCGTGGCGGCCGGACTGTTCGCGGCGGCCGGGCTGTTCCTGATCGCAACCTTGTTCGTCGGCCTGATCGCCCTGTACCGCTGGGTCGCCATCACCTACGGACAATTCTGGGGCTTTGGCGCGGTCGCCGCGGTGCTGCTGGTGCTGGCCGCAATCTGCGCCGGGGTCGCGATGGCGCAAATGAAGCGCCGGCCCCGGCCGATCGTGCCGCTCGCCAGCCGCATGCGCGTGGCAATCGCCACGCCGCGGATCCCGCGCGGGACGGTCAAGCAGGCGGTAAAGGAGGTGGCCACGACGATTCCGCTGGCCCCGCTCGCGCCGGGCGAACGCAGCCATGGCAATACGTTCTCGGCGCGGACCAACCGCCCCGTGCAGCTCGGCCT
The DNA here is from genome assembly GCF_016616235.1 of Bradyrhizobium diazoefficiens. Lineage (NCBI taxonomy): Bacteria > Pseudomonadati > Pseudomonadota > Alphaproteobacteria > Hyphomicrobiales > Nitrobacteraceae > Bradyrhizobium > Bradyrhizobium diazoefficiens. The sequence goes on along the minus strand of NZ_CP067100.1, from coordinate 1,416,953 downwards.
GATGCTCGCCGCGATCGGGCTGCTGGGCGTCACGGCTGCACGCCGGAGGCGCCACGGTCACAGATCGGACGCCTGAGATGCAGGTGCGGCGCTCCGAGCAGCTCGATTCCTGGCTGCTGATTGCCGCCACGGCCGTCTTCGTCCTCACTGCGGAGCGCTATTTTCAGGAGTCCGGCCTGATCGGCTCGGGGCCTCCAAAAGACCACCGCAAAAGCGAGGCGAATTCACCGGAAACCAGCCCGGCGGGCGCGGCCATGCAGCCCGGCCACGGCCGCCGCTCCAAGAGCCCGTTCGCGATTCCCTGGGCCGGCTGGAAGGATATCTTCTGGCGCACCTATCAGCGCATCGACGAGGATCGCCTGCTCGCGACCGCCGGCGGCGTCGTGTTCTTCGGGCTGCTCGCGATCTTTCCGGCGGTGACCGCACTCGTCTCGGCCTACGGCCTGTTCGCCGATCCCTCGACGATCAGCGCCAATCTTCAGACGCTCGCGACGATGCTGCCCCAGGGCTCGTTCCAGATCGTCGAGGACCAGGTCGCCCGCGTGGTGTCGAAAGGCAATACGGCGCTCGGCGCCACCTTCCTGTTCGGCTTCGTGCTTGCGGTCTGGAGCGCCAATGCCGGCGTCAAATCGATCTTCGACGCCCTCAACGTCGCCTATGAGGAGCGCGAGAAGCGCAGCTTCATCCGGCTGAATCTGGTCTCGCTGGCCTTCACGGTCGGCGGCATCGCGGCGCTGCTGCTGATGGTGGGGGCCGTGGTCGCGTTCCCGCTCGCGCTCGATCACCTCGGCCTCGCGCCCGAAAGCAAGCTGATCGTCGCGCTCGCGCGATGGCCCCTGCTGTTCGTCATTCTGCTGGTGGCGCTTGCCATTCTCTATCGTTTCGCCCCCAGCCGCGACTCGCCGCGCTGGCAATGGCTGAGCATCGGCGCGGTGACGGCCGCCATCCTGTGGATTGCCGGTTCGGCGCTGCTGTCCTGGTATCTTTCGAAATTCGGCAACTACAACGCGACCTACGGCTCGCTCGGCGCGGCGATCGGGTTGATGATGTGGATGTGGATGTCGGCGATTGTCATCATGTTCGGCGCGGAGTTGAATTCGGAGATCGAGCGGCAGACCCTGCGCGATACCACCACCGGCCGCCCCAAGCCGCTCGGCAGCCGCGAGGCCGTCTCGGCCGACACGGTCGGCGCCACCGCGCCATCCTGACCTCGCCGCAATGAGGCCGCTATCCCCTCGAATCAACAATGATGTTAGGGTGATACGGCCGAGGGGAGCACGAGGCGTGACGGGTCCGGATAATGGCCCGTGTTTTCCCGGGGTGAAGCAGTCAGCTCTTTGAGGCGTAACGCGCGGCATGATTCGCATTTCGACGATCTTCATCGCCATCTGCATGGTTCTGGTCGCGGCCTCGCTCGGGCTGGTTCTCTACGCGGTCGCCGGCATCAGCGGCACCGAATCCGCGATTGTGGCGCTGACGGCGCTGACCTTCCTGATCCTCTACAACGCCGTGTCGATGCGGTTGCGCGACCGCAGCGACGTCGGCGGCCAGATCGCCGACCTCTCGCGCGGCACCGCCGATCTCGCTCGCCAGGTCGCCGAGTTCGGCCGCCGCCTCGCGGCGATCGAGGGACGGATCGCCTCGTCCAATTCGACCAACTCCGACCGCATCCAGTCGGTGGTCGGCGAGATCAACGAACTCGGCGGGCTGGTCAAGCAACTCGCCACCACGGTGTCGGCCCACGAGGACCTGCTGGCCGGCGCAGCGCCAGTGCCCGCTGCCGTTGCGCGGCCGGAATCGGAGGCGCCAATCGATTTGGCTGCATCCTTTGACGAGAAGCCGGTCGCCCCGCCCCCGCATCCCACGCCGCAAGCGCGGCCAGCAGCACCGTCGGTCCAGGCCCAGACCGCCAATCCGGCTCACGCCACCAACGGCCGTAATCAGACCCAGCTGCTGGCGACGCTGCGCAACGCGATCGACGAGAACCGCATCGACATCTTCCTCCAGCCGATGGTGACGCTGCCGCAGCGCAAGGTGCGGTTCTACGAGGCGGTGACGCGCCTGCGCGACGAGCGCGACCAGCTGATCGCGGCCGAGGAGTTCATCAGCATCGCAGAAGCCTCCGGGCTGATCGGGCGCATCGACAACATGGTGATGCTGCGCTGCGTGCAGGTGCTGCGGCGCCTGATGGTGCGCAACAAGGAGGTCGGCGTGTTCTGCAACGTCGCGGCCTCCACGCTGGGCAATTCCACCAGCTTCGCGCAGTGCCTCGACTTCCTCGAAGCCAACCGGGCGCTGGCGCCCTCGCTGGTGCTGGAATTCAAGCAGTCGACCTTCCGCAATCTCGGCCTGGCCGAGACCGAGAATCTCGCCGCGCTCGCCCAGCGCGGCTTCCGCTTCTCGATCGATCATGTCACCGATCTCAGGATCGAACCGCGCGAGCTCGCCGATCGCGGCGTGCGCTTCATCAAGGTGCCGGCGACGCTGCTGCTCGACCCCAGGCAGGCGTCCGCCTCGGACATCCATCCGTCCGACCTCTCCGACCTGCTCGGCCGCTTCGGCATCGACCTGATCGCCGAGCGGATCGAGGGCGAGCGCGCCGTGGTCGATCTGCTCGACTACGACGTGCGATTTGGCCAGGGCTTTCTGTTCGCACCGCCCCGGCCATTGCGACCGGAGGGGGCATCTGCTACCGGCGGGGCCGCGCCGAACCAGGCGCAGGACATCCAAGGATCCAATGGCTCCGCTTCCCCCAGCCCAGGCGCGGCGTCAGCCACGCCTCAACGCATCACCGGCAACGCGGCGCTCGCGCGCCGCATCTGATCGGCCGCGCGCATCATGACCACACTGCATTTCGCCGAAGGCTTGCGTGAGCTCGTGGGCGACGTCGAGGTCGTGCTCAGCGACATCTGGGGCGTGGTCCATAACGGCCTGGAATCGTTCCCCGAAGCCTGCGAGGCGCTGCACACCTATCGCAGTCGCGGCGGCACGGTGATCCTGATCACCAACGCGCCACGGCCGGCCGATTCCGTGCAGCGGCAGTTGCGCAAGCTCGGCGTTGCCGACGAGACCTATGACGCCATCGTGTCATCGGGCGATCTGACCCGGCTCTATGTCGCCGAGCATCCCGGAAGCAAGATGTTCTGGCTCGGCCCCGAGCGCGACAATTCGATCTATCGCGGCCTCGATGCGGCGACCGCGCCGCTGGAGGAAGCCGACTACATCGTCTGCACCGGCCTCTATGACGACGAGACCGAAACGGCGGAGGACTACCGCAGCATGATGCTGAAGGCGCGCGAGCGCAAGCTGACGCTGGTCTGCGCCAATCCCGATATCGTGGTCGAGCGCGGCGACCGGCTGATCTATTGCGCCGGCGCGATCGCGGAGCTCTACCGCGAGCTCGGCGGCGAGGTGATCTTCTACGGCAAGCCGCACCGGCCGATCTACGAGCGCGCGATGCGGCTGGCGGGCGAGCGCCAGGGTCATATGATCGACCGGAAGAAGGTGCTGGCGATCGGCGATTCCGTCCGCACCGACCTCACCGGCGCGCGCGAGTTCGGCATCGACTGCCTGTTCGTGACCCGCGGCATCCATTCCGAGGAGTTCGAAGGTCTCGACCAACTCGACCCGAAGTCCGTGCTGGAATTGTTCGGCCATCCGCCGAAGGCGCTGATGCGCGAATTGAAATGGTGATCGACGCAGTAAGCCCGGGACAAGCCCGGGCTCTTCAAATTCAGGCGATGGAACCGAACTGCGCTTACGCGCTCGCCATGTCCGGGAAGACCGCTTCGATCTTGGTCTTCAGCGTCGCCGCGTTGAACGGCTTGACGATGTAATTGTTCACGCCGGCCTTCTTGGCCGCGATCACGTTCTCGGTCTTCGACTCGGCCGTGATCATGATGAAGGGCGTGGTGGCGAGGTTGGGGTCCGCGCGCACTTCGCGCAGCAGGTCGTAACCGGTCATCGGCTCCATGTTCCAGTCGGAAATCACGAGCCCGTACTTCTTGCCGCGCATCTTGTTCAGAGCCGCCGAACCGTCGCTGGCATCATCGATATTATCGAAGCCAAGCTGCTTCAGCAGATTCCTGATGATACGGATCATGGTGCTATAGTCATCCACCACCAGAACCGGCATCGACAAATCAACCGCCATCTCGACTCCCCCAACGCATACCCAGGAATATTACGATCGGACCTGCCAGGCCGGAGCCCGGCGATTCCACACTCAAGGACTAGCACCAAGGCGTTAAACAGCCCGTTAACTGCGGACGCCTCCGAAGAATTGAAATGGTGTTCAATTCGGGTCGCACCCCTGCCGCTTGACTTCATCCGGCCGGTCGCGCCACGGTCCGGCCGATCCCCGCCGGCTCCGAGAATTCCCCTGATGGCCCAGCCTTTTACCGTTATCCGCGATACCACGCCGGATTCCGCCATTCCCCGGGGCGCCGTGGTCGCCATGGGCAATTTCGACGGCGTTCATCTCGGCCATCGCGCGGTGATCGCGGCGGCCCTGGAAATGGGCCGGACGCATGGCCGCCCTGCGCTGGCGTTGACCTTCGAGCCGCACCCGCGGCGGTTTTTCAGCCCCAACACCCCGCAATTCCGCCTGACCGACGAGCGAGCCAAGCTGCGGCTTCTGGCCGGCACCGGCCTTGCCGGCGCCGTGGTCATGACCTTCGACAAGGCCCGCGCCGGCACCAGCGCGCAAGATTTCATTCACCATGACCTGATCGGGCGGCTCGGCGTCAGCGGCATCGCGGTCGGCTACGACTTCCATTTCGGCAAGGGCCGGGTCGGCTCACCAAGCCTGCTTGCGAACGAAGCGCCCAGGCTCGGCATCGAGATCGACGTGCAGCCGCATGTCGATATCGACGAGCGGCCGGTCTCCTCCAGCGCGATCCGGATCGCGCTCGCCGAGGGCCTGCTCGACGAGGCCACCGCCATGCTGGGCGCGCCCTGGTTCATCACCGGCGAAGTGATCCACGGCGAGAAGCGCGGCCGCAACCTCGGCTATCCCACCGCCAATATCCGCCTCGACGCCAATTGCGGGCTCAAGCACGGCATCTATGCGGTGCGGGTCGGCTGCGGCGCTGAGCGCCTCGATGGCGTGGCGAGCTTCGGCCGCCGCCCGACCTTCGACAACGGCGCGCCCCTCCTGGAAATCTTCCTGTTCGACTTCAAGGGCGACCTCTACGGCCAGACGCTCGACTGCGCCTTCGTCGGCTTCATCCGCGAGGAGCTGAAATTCGACAGCCTGGAGGCCCTGATCCGCCAAATGGACGACGATTCCGCCCGCGCCCGCGCCATGCTGGCCGCTGCCCCGGACGCGTTTCCGCGGCTTGGCGTGATCGATTGAGGCCCAAAACCGGTCTCGCCGGACCTTTGCGCTTCCCTTGGCCCCCTGCTATGGAGAGCCCATGTTTGCGCGGCGCGTCATAGGGATTAGCGGCCCGGCTTCCGCCTGAGCCTGAAGGCTCGGCGCAAGACCGGGATTTCGTCGTTTTCACCCGCGATTCCGCATCGCCATCTGTTCCCCGCGCCCGTCCGAGCCAGTCAGCCTCATGTCCGAAAAGCCGCAAAAGTCCCAAAAGTCTGAAGCCAAAGACTATTCCAAGACCCTGTTCCTGCCGCAGACCGAATTCCCGATGCGCGCAGGCCTGCCGCAGCGCGAGCCGGAGATCCTGAAGCGCTGGTACGAGATCGGCCTCTACGAGAAGCTGCGCGAAAGTGCGAAGGGCCGCGCCAAGTTCGTGCTGCATGACGGCCCGCCCTATGCCAACGGCAACATCCATATCGGCACGGCGCTGAACAAGATCCTGAAGGATCTCGTCACCAAGAGCCAGCAGATGCTCGGCTTCGATTCCAACTACGTGCCCGGCTGGGACTGTCACGGCCTGCCGATCGAGTGGAAGGTCGAGGAGGAGCACTATCGCAAGAAGGGCAAGCAGAAGCCCGACTTCCGCGACAGTGCCGCGATGATCGATTTCCGGAAAGAGTGCCGCGCCTACGCCACGCACTGGCTCGGCGTGCAGCGCGAGGAATTCAAGCGCCTCGGGGTGATCGGCGATTGGGACCATCCCTACGCCACCATGAGCTATCCGGCCGAAGCCCAGATCGCACGCGAGCTGATGAAGTTCGCCGCCAACGGCACGCTCTATCGCGGCTCCAAGCCGGTGATGTGGAGCGTGGTCGAGAAGACCGCGCTGGCCGAGGCCGAGGTCGAATACGAGGACTACACATCCGATACGGTGTGGGTAAAGTTCCCGGTCACCTCGCCCGCGCATGGCGCGCTCGCCTCCGCAAGCGTGGTGATCTGGACCACCACGCCCTGGACGCTGCCGGGCAACCGCGCCATCTCATTCTCGCCGAAGATTGCCTACGGCCTCTACAAGGTCACGGATGCACCTGCGGACAATTGGGCCAAGACCGGCGACCTGCTCATCCTCGCCGACGCCCTTGCTGAAGAAGTCTTCAAGCAGGCGCGCGTGACGGCCTTCGAGAAGGTCCGCGACATCCCCGGCGACACCATGGACGCGATCGAATGCGCCCATCCACTGAACGGCCTCGCCGGCGGCTACGACTTCATCGTTCCGCTGCTGCCCGGCGATCACGTCACCGACGACACCGGCACCGGCTTCGTGCACACGGCGCCCGGCCATGGCCGCGAGGACTTCGACGCCTGGATGGCGCAGGCGCGCGATCTCGATGCGCGCGGCATCAACACGGCAATCCCCTATACCGTCGACGAGAACGGCACCTACACCGATCATGCGCCGGGCTTTGCCGGCAGGCGCGTCATCAACGACAAGGGCGAGAAGGGCGATGCCAACGAGGCCGTGATCAAGGCACTCATCGAAAGAGGCATGCTGCTCGCGCGCGGCCGGCTCAAGCATCAATATCCGCACTCCTGGCGCTCCAAGAAGCCGGTGATCTTCCGCAACACGCCGCAATGGTTCATCGCGATGGACAAGGATGTTGCTGCAAACGGCAAAACCAAGTCCGGCGATACGCTGCGCGCCCGCGCGCTGCACGCGATCTCGGTGACGCAATGGGTGCCGCCGTCGGGCGAGAACCGCATCAACGGCATGATCGAGGCCCGCCCCGACTGGGTGATCTCGCGCCAGCGCGCCTGGGGTGTGCCGATCGCCGTGTTCGTGCGCGAGAAGGGTGACGGCTCCGCCGAGATCCTTCAGGACGAGGCCGTCAACACGCGCATCGGCGACGCCTTCGCGAAGGAGGGCGCCGACGCCTGGTACGCGCAAGGGGCGCGTGAACGTTTCCTGGGCGCGCGTGCGAGCGAGGACTGGCAGAAGGTCGACGACATCCTCGACGTCTGGTTCGACTCGGGCTCGACGCACGCTTTCGTGCTCGAAGATCCCGTGCATTTCCCGGGCCTCGCCGGCATCAAGCGCAAGGTCGACGGCGGCACCGATACCGTGATGTATCTGGAAGGTTCGGATCAGCATCGCGGCTGGTTCCACTCCTCGCTGCTGGAGAGCTGCGGCACGCGCGGCCGGGCTCCCTACGACATCGTGCTGACCCACGGCTTCACCCAGGCCGAGGACGGCCGCAAGATGTCGAAGTCGCTCGGCAACACCATCGAGCCGCAGGCCGTCATCAAGGAATCCGGCGCCGACATCCTGAGGCTCTGGGTCGCATCCTGCGACTATACGGACGACCAGCGCATCGGCCCGGAGATCCTGAAGAATACGGTCGAGACCTACCGCAAGCTGCGCAACACCGTGCGCTGGATGCTCGGCACGCTGCATCATTATAAGCCGACTGAGGCGGTCGCCCCGGCCGAGATGCCCGAACTCGAGCGGCTGATGCTGCACGAGCTCGCGGTGCGCGCCGCCGCTATCGACAAGGCCTATCGCGAGTTCGATTACAAGACCGTCGTCGCGATCCTGTCCGCCTTCCTCAACAGCGAGCTCTCGGCGTTCTATTTCGACATCCGCAAGGACACGCTTTATTGCGATCCGCCGTCCTCGTTGACGCGAAAGGCGACGCTGACCACGATCGACCTGCTCTGCGCCTCGATCCTGAAATGGCTGGCGCCGATCCTGAGCTTCACCGCGGAGGAGGCTTGGCGCATGTACCGGCCCGATGCCGAACCGTCGGTGCATCTGACGCTGTTCCCGAACGATCTCGAACGCTTTCGCGACGACAAGCTCGCCGCGAAGTGGGAGACCATCCGCAACGTCCGCCGCGTCGTCACCGGTGCGCTCGAGCTCGAACGCGCCGCCAAGAACATCGGCTCGTCGCTGGAGGCCTCGCCGGTGATCTATGTCGCCGACAGGGACATGCAGATGACGCTGTTCGACATCGATCTCGCCGAAGTCTGCATCACCTCGAATTACGAGGTGCGCGAGGGCGAGGCGCCGGCCGATGCATTCCGTCTCGATGCCGAGCCCGGCGTCGCGGTCATCGTCGAGAAGGCCGTGGGCACGAAGTGCGCCCGCTCCTGGAAGATCTCGCCAATGGTCGGTGAGGACCCTGAATATCCCGACGTCACCCCGCGCGACGCCAAGGCGCTGCGCGAATGGAAGGCGTTGGGGGTGAGCGTCTGATCCCAGCCATGACCCCGCTCCGCGCCGGCATCCTCGCGGCAATGGTCACGCTCGTGGCCGACCAGGCTTCGAAGCTCTGGCTGCTGAACGTGTTCGACCTCGCCCGCCTCGGCGTGGTGAGGGTGACGTCGTTCTTCGACCTGGTGCTGGCCAAGAACGTCGGGATCAGCTTCGGCTGGCTGCAGAACGACGGCCAGGCGGCGCAGCTCGCGCTGATGGCCGTGAAAGTCGTTGCAGTGGTCGCCTTGGCGATCTGGATGGTCCGTTCGCAAACCCGGCTTGCGACCGTCGCTCTGGGACTGATCATCGGCGGCGCGATCGGCAACGGCATCGACCGCTTCGCCTACGGCGCGGTGATCGATTTCGCCCTGTTCCATATCGAGATCGGCGGAAATACCTATAATTGGTATGTGTTCAACCTCGCGGACGTGGCCATCGTTGCTGGGGTGGCGGCGCTATTGTATGATTCCTTCCTGGGGGTACCCGCCGCAAAAGCGCCCTGATCCCGGCCGATACGGGCGGGCGGGTGGAACCCCGTTTTTGCGACGGTTGGCCGCGCGCGAGCGGCAATCTGCCACAATATGGAACAGGTACATGCGCAGCTCGAAGACCAGCGGTTCGATGGTTCGCGATCCCCAATCGGGGTTCTGGCGGGCGTTGAAATTATCCGCGGTCGCGCTCGGCATCGGTCTCGTCATGTCGGCAGGTGCGGCCCGCGCCGGTGACGACGAAGATGACGACATGACCTTCGAAGAGAAGCTCATCGACAACCTGATGTCCGGCATCGGCGCCAAGAGCATGGAAAAGCCCGGCATCGAATACCGCGAGCGCTCGCCGCTGGTGGTACCGCCGAAGCTTGACCTGCCGCCGCCAGCCGAGACCCAGGCCAAGAATGCGCCTAACTGGCCCAAGGACCCCGACGAGAAGCGCCGCAAGGAAGCCATCGCCGCGCGGAAGAAGGCCGTCAAGGCGACGGAGAACTGGCAGGCCGGCCGCACACTTTCGCCGGCCGAGATGGAGGTCGGCAGGACCGCAGCACCCGAGCGCACCAGCAATGATCCGATCCAGCCGGGCACCAACGGCAACCCATCGCTCAGCCCCGCCCAGCTCGGTTTCACCGGCGGTCTGTGGGGCATGCTGAAGGGCGGCACCCCCGAAGAAAAGCAATTCACGTCCGAGCCGCCGCGCCAGTCCCTGGTCGAGCCGCCGCCGGGCTACCAGACACCGTCGCCGAACTACGCCTATGGCGCCGGCAAGGACAATACGAAAAAGACCTACTTCGACATCATGTCGGGCAAGGACAAGGAACAATAGCGTTCCGTCCGGCCGCGACATCCTGACACGAGCGGAGCTGGCGCCGGCGGCCCTGCACGTCCGGACGCGAGCGATAAATTGCTCATCAGTAACTTGCCTACGCGTTGAGTTCTCTGCTTCGTGACGCGAAGCCTCAGCCGCGCGGCGTAGCATACCGCGCTACCGAGCCGGAGATCCGGACCTCGGCCTTTCACAGGGATCATGATGTCTTCTTACCGATCGGCTGCCTGCCTCATTGCCGCGCTGCTTTCGACGAGTGTCCTCTCGGCCAGCGCCGCCCTCGCCCAGACCACGGTGACATCGGCTCCGCCGGCCAGCTTCACGCTTCCCAACGGCATGCAGGTCGTGGTGATCCCCGATCACCGCACGCCCGTGGTCACCGAGATGATCTGGTACAAGGTCGGCTCGGCCGACGAGACGCCGGGCAAATCCGGGCTCGCGCATTTCCTCGAACATCTGATGTTCAAGGGAACCTCGAAGCACCCGGTCGGCGAATTCTCCCAGACCGTGCTCCGCGTCGGCGGCAACGAGAACGCCTCGACCTCGGTCGACTACACCAACTACTACCAGCGCGTAACGAAAGAGCAGCTGCCGATCATGATGGAGTTCGAGGCCGACCGCATGACCGGCCTGATCCTCAAGGACGAGAACGTGCTGCCCGAGCGCGACGTCGTGCTCGAAGAGTACAACATGCGCGTCGCCAACAATCCCGACGCGCGGCTCAACGAGCAGATCATGGCCGCGCTCTATCTCAATCATCCCTACGGCCGGCCGGTGATCGGCTGGCACCAGGAGATCGAGAAGCTCGATCGCGAGGATGCACTCGCCTTCTACCGCCGCTTCTACGCGCCGAACAACGCGATCCTGGTGATCGCCGGCGACGTCGAGGCCGCCGACATCCGCCCGCTGGTCGAGCGCAATTTTGGCTCGATCCCCGCGCAGCCCGCGATTCCGGCACGCCGCATCCGGCCGCAGGAGCCGGAGCCGGCGGCGCCACGCACCGTCACGCTGGCCGACCCCCGCGTCGAGCAGCCGAACCTGCGCCGCTATTATCTCGTGCCCTCGGCGACGACAGCCGCGGCCGGCGAGAGCGCCGCGCTCGACGTGCTGGCGCAGCTGATGGGCAGTGGCAGCAATTCCTATCTCTACCGCGCCCTCGTCGTCGACAAGCCGCTCGCGGTCTCCGCCAGCGCCAGCTATTCGAGCATCTCGCTCGACCCGACCCAGTTCGCGATCTCGGCCGCACCAAAGCCGGGCGTCAGCTTTACCGAAGTCGAGCAGGTGGTCGACGGTGTCATCGCCGGCATCGCGCAGAACCCGATCCGTGCCGAAGACCTTGAGCGGGTGAAGACTCAGCTCATTGCAGAGGCGATCTACGCTCAGGACAACCAGGCGGTGCTGGCGCGCTGGTATGGCGGCGCGCTGACCACGGGCCTTTCGGTCGAGGACATCAGAAGCTGGCCCGACCGCATCCGCGCGGTCACCGCCGAGCAGGTTCGCACCGTTGCGCAGAAATGGCTCGAGAAGAAGCGCTCGGTGACCGGCTATCTCATCAAGGACACCGCCACTGCCAAGCGCGAGGAGAAGCGTTCGTGACCTATCCCTTCCTTCGACGCGTTGCATTCTCCGTTGTCGCCGGCACGGCGCTCGCGCTGGCGGCCGTCTCGCCGTCGCAAGCGGCCGCAAAGATCCAGCGTCTGGTCTCGCCCGGCGGCATCGAGGCCTGGTTCGTCCAGGACGCAACCGTGCCGCTGATCGCCATGGAATATTCCTTTGCCGGCGGTTCGGCGCAGGATCCCAAGGACAAATCGGGCGTCGCCAATCTGGTCGGCGACCTCCTCGACGAAGGCTCCGGCGATCTCGATTCCAAGACCTTCCATGAGCGGCTCGACCGCCGCGCCATCGAGCTGTCCTTCAGCGCCACCCGCGATACGTTCCGCGGCAGCTTGCGCATGCTGCGCGACAACAAGGACGAGGCATTCGACCTGCTCAGGAGCGCGCTGACCTCGCCGCATTTCGACACCGCCGATGTCGAGCGCATCCGCTCGCAGGTGATCTCCGGCCTGCGCCGCGAGACCACCAACCCGAGCTCGTTGGCGAGCCGAAAATTCCTCGAGGTCGCCTTTGGCGATCATCCCTATGGGCGGCAGACCAATGGCACGCTGGAGAGCGTGCCGACCATCACCGTCGCCGACCTGAAGGATTATGTCGGTCGGGTGCTCGCCAAGGACGGGCTGAAGATCGCGGTGGTCGGCGACGTCGATCCCGAGACGCTCGGCAAGCTGCTCGACCACACCTTCGGCAGTCTTCCCGCCAAGGCCAATCTGACGCCGGTTCCCGACATCGAGGCGGAGAAGCCGCCGCAGCGCGCCTTCGTGACGCTCGACGTGCCGCAGACCGTCATCACCTTCGGCGGTCCCGGCGTGAAGCGCAGCGATCCCAACTTCATGGCGGCCTACGTCGTCAACCACATCCTCGGCGGCGGCGGATTGTCCTCGCGGCTCTATCGCGAGGTGCGCGAGAAGCGTGGCCTCGCCTATTCGGTGTTCGAATCGCTGCTCTGGATGGAGCATTCAGCGGTCTTCATCGGCAATACCGGCACACGCGCCGACCGCGCTGGCGACACTATCGACGCGATCGAGAAGGAAGTGCGCCGCATCGCCGAGGAGGGCCCGACGCAGAAGGAGCTCGACGAGGCCAAGTCCTACCTCAAGGGCTCGCAGATGCTGGCGCTCGACACCTCCTCCAAGCTCGCCCAGGCGCTGCTGCAATACCAGCACGACAAGCTGCCGATCGACTATATCGAAAAGCGCAACGCCATCGTCGATGCGGTGACGCTGGACGACGCCAAGGAAGCCGCAAAGCGCCTCTGGGGCCAAGGCCTCCTGACCGTCGTCGTCGGTCGCGCCCCGCAGGCCGCCGCGCAGCCGGCGGCGGCGATGCCGAAGTCGAACTGATTTTCCGGACGCCTCCTGCAATGGCCGGGCTCGCCCGGCCATTTGCGTTTGGCATGAGCGCCATTGCCGAACGTGGACGTCCGCGATATGTCCGGAACATCACGAATGGTGTTCCCATGCTGCGGATATCCCGCGATCTCGTCATCGACGAGGACGACATCGAGATCGGCTTTGTCCGCGCCTCCGGCCCGGGCGGGCAGAACGTCAACAAGGTCGCGACCTCGGCCCAGTTGCGCTTTGACACGCGCAAGCTGACCATCCCCGACGACGCAGCGATCCGGCTCGCCCGCATCGCCGGCCAGCGCATGACCAAGGATGGCGTGATCGTGATCCACGCCCAGCGCTTCCGCACTCAGGAGCGCAACCGGCAGGACGCCATCGACCGGCTCACGGAGATGCTGCGCGAGGCCATGGTGCGCCCCGTCCCGCGCCGCGCAACGCGGCCGACCTACGCCTCCAAGCAGCGCCGGCTCGAGGGCAAGAAGCGCCGCAGCGACGTCAAGGCGAAGCGCGGACGCGGTTTCGACGATTAGACCACCGAAAAATCTCCGGCCGCAAGGCGACCGGAGATTTGCCGTTTCAAGGATTGGGCATCAGTAGCGCTTGCCAGTGGCAGCTCCGCCCGGAGCGGAATCGTCGGCCGTACCCTTGTGCGCCGCGCTGCCGGTGGTTCCGGCGGTACCCTTCGTACCCTTGGTCGACTTCATGCCCACCTTCTCGCCTGCGGTCCCCTGCTGCGCGCCGACATCATCATCCTCGCTGCCCATGGTCGCGCCGCCTTGCATGGGTTTGCTTTGCACGGTGCCGCCCGGCCTAGCGCCAGATGACGTACCTTGCGCGAGAACGGGCGTCGCAATCAGGACCGAGAGAGCGCATGCGATCGCGGAGGTCTTCACCAACTTCATCCATTTCTCCTGGATTTTTCGCGATGAACGGTTCGGTTGCTTGCTGCGCCGCTCGCCTGCACCGGACCGCTCCATCGCAAAGAGAGTTCGAGCGACGCGGTCGTGATGCAACCCCTGTGGTGTGTTGATCGTTTAGGAATTTCGCGGCCGTTTCGCGGAATTGCGCTCCACATATGCGACCGCCCGCGGATGCACGCCGCATTCATCGCAGCTGCCCGAGGCCAATAATTTCCCACATCTGGTATGTGGGAAGCGCGACCTTCCCCATGCATTTGTTGCGGGGCAGAGTTAGACTGGGACATTCGCTGAGTGAACCCATGCCCGTCCGCCAACTTCCCGAACAGATCGTTAATCGCATCGCCGCCGGCGAGGTGGTCGAGCGTCCAGCGAGCGTGGTCAAGGAACTGGTCGAGAATGCGATCGATGCCGGCGCAAGCCGGATCGACGTCTTTACCGATGGCGGCGGCCGTCGGCGGATCGGCATCACCGACGACGGCAGCGGCATGACCGCAAAAGACCTCGCGCTCGCGGTCGAGCGCCACGCGACCTCAAAACTCGACGACGAGGATCTGCTCCAGATCCGCACCCTCGGGTTCCGCGGCGAGGCGCTGCCCTCGATCGGCTCGGTGGCGCGGCTATCGATCACCACGCGGCATGCGAGCGAGCCGCACGCCTGGGCACTCAATGTCGAGGGCGGCGAGAAGTCCGAGATCATGCCGGCGGCGCTGGCGCATGGCACGCGTGTCGAAGTCAATGAGCTCTTTTATGCAACGCCGGCGCGGCTGAAATTCTTGAAGACCGACCGTACCGAGGCGGAAGCGATCCGCGAGGTGGTGCGGCGCCTCGCAATGGCACGGCCCGACATTGCTTTCACGCTGGCGGGCGAAGAGCGCGCTCCGGTGACCTGGGCTGCAGCGTTGCCAGGCGCTGCGGGTCGCTTGACGCGGCTCGGCGACATCCTGGGCGTGGAGTTCCGCAGCCATGCTTTCGAAGTCCATGCCGAGCGCGGAGGCGTTATCGTTGCCGGCTATGCCGCGGCGCCGGCGCTGACCAAGGCCAACGCGCTCGGGCAATATCTTTTCGTCAACGGCCGGCCGGTGCGCGACAAGCTGATCCTGGGGGCGGTGCGCGGCGCCTATGCCGATTACCTGCCGCGCGACCGTCATCCAGTGCTGGCGCTGTTCGTCACGCTCGATCCGCGCGAGGTCGACGCCAACGTGCATCCGGCCAAGACCGAGGTGCGCTTCCGCAACGCCGGCCTTGTCCGCGCGCTGATCGTGCATGGACTGAAGGAGGGCCTCGCGCGTGAGGGCCGCCGCACCGCCGCCAATAGCGGCGAGAGTGCGCTGTCCTCGTTCCGGCCGGCCTTTACGCCGCAACGCCCCGCAAGCTGGGACTGGCGCGCCTCGCCGTCCGCTCCGGTCGCGCCGATGACGCCATTCGACGGCTCCGCCGCGCCCGCTTTCGCGGAGAGCGCCCAGGCAGCATTCGACGTCGGCGCACCGAGCGCTGATGTGCGGATCGAGACGCAGCCAACGGCTGACCTCGTCGATCGCCCGCTCGGCGCGGCGCGCACGCAGATCCACGAGACCTATATCGTCTCGCAGACCCGCGACGGCCTGATCATCGTCGACCAGCACGCCGCGCATGAGCGCATCGTCTATGAGCGGCTGAAGGCCTCGCTGGCCACCAACGGCGTGCAGCGGCAGATCCTCTTGATCCCCGAGATCGTCGAGATGGACGAAGCCACCGTAGAGCGCCTGCTGGCGCGCAGCGAAGAGCTGGTCTCGTTCGGCCTCGCCATCGAATCCTTCGGCCCCGGCGCGGTCGCGGTGCGCGAGACGCCCTCGCTGCTCGGCAAGACCAATGCCGGCGGCCTCTTGCGCGATCTCTCCGAGCACATGGCCGAATGGGACGAGGCGCTTCCTCTCGAACGTCGCCTGATGCACGTCGCCGCCACCATGGCCTGCCACGGCTCGGTGCGCGCCGGCCGCCGGCTGCGGCCAGAGGAGATGAACGCCCTGCTCCGCGAGATGGAGGAGACGCCGAACTCCGGCCAGTGCAATCACGGCCGGCCGACCTATGTCGAGCTGAAGCTGAGCGATGTGGAGAAGCTGTTCGGGCGGAGATAGCTCCGGTCGTATAGGATGGGTAGAGCGAAGCGAAACCCGTCAATTCTACCGACGCGGTGAGACGATGGGTTTCGCTTCGCTCTACCCATCCTACGACTTCTTCAAAAAAACAAACTCCGTGTCATCATACGCCCGCCGCTCCAGCTCCCCGAATCCTTCCGGCGTCACGAACTGCGCGGCTTTGGCCTCTTCCACCACCAGCAGCGCGCCCGGCGTCAGCCAGCCGCCGTCGCGCAAGGACGCCAGCGCCTTCTCCGCAAGACCCTTGCCGTAGGGCGGATCGAGGAACACCAGCGAGAACGGCTCGACGGGATGCGCAGGGCCGAGGTCGGTCGCATCGCGGCGATAGACTTTTGTCACGCCACCGAGGCCGAGTGCCTCGACATTGTTGCGCAGCAACGCGCGCGCCTCCGCGCCGTTGTCGACGAACAGCGTGAACTTCGCGCCGCGCGAGGACGCCTCGATGCCGAGCGCGCCGGTGCCGGCAAAGAGATCGAGCACGCGCGCGTCCTCAATCGGATTGTCATAGGCGTGCAGGAGGATGTTGAACACGGACTCGCGCAGGCGGTCCGCCGTGGGGCGGATGTCGCGCGAGGACGGTGAGGCGAGATTGCGCCCCTTCAAACGACCGCCGACGACGCGCAAGCTAGTCCTCCCGCGGCGTCAGGTCACGCTTGCCGTGATAGCCGCGCTTGGGACGGCGCGGCGGGCCGTAGCCACTGGCCTCGGCCTCGTTGCGCTCGCGCGCCTCGTCGCTGCCGGTGCGCTGCACCAGCACGCGGCGGCCCTTGCGGTCAGCGATCACGCCACGCTTGCTGGCAGGCTTCTTCTCGCGCGGTGCGCCGTCGTCGCCGGCTGAAGCGGGTTTCTGCGGCACGTCGAACTGGGCGCCCGACTTCTCGATCACCTTGTCGCCGAGCTGCTCGCGCAGCACGCGCGAGCGGACCTCCTCGACCTGGCCCTCGGGGACCTCGCCGAGCTGGAACGGGCCGTAGGAGACGCGGATCAGCCGGTTCACCTCGAGGCCGAGATGGGCGCAAACGTTGCGCACCTCGCGGTTCTTGCCTTCGCGGATCGCGAACACCAGCCAGACATTGGCACCCTGGTCGCGCTCCAGCGTGGCCTCGATCGGACCATATTTGACGCCTTCGATCTCGATGCCGTTCTTGAGCTGGTCGAGCTGCGCCTGGGTGACGTCGCCATGGGCGCGAACGCGGTAGCGGCGCAGCCAGCCGGTGTCGGGCAGCTCCAGCGTGCGCGCGAGCCCGCCATCATTGGTGAGCAGTAGCAGCCCTTCCGTGTTGAAGTCGAGCCGGCCGATCGAGATCAGGCGCGGCAAGCCCTCGGGCAGATTGTCGAACACGGTCGGACGCCCCTCGGGGTCGTCATGCGTCGTCATCAGCCCGCGCGGCTTGTGATAGAGGAACAGCCGGGTGCGCTCGCGCGGCGGCAACGGCTTGCCGTCGACGGCGACCACGTCGTTCTGGGTGACGTCGAGGGCGGGCGAGTTGATGACGCGGCCGTTGACGGTGACGCGGCCCTGCGTGACCATCTCCTCGGCATCGCGGCGCGAGGCAAGCCCTGCACGCGCGAGCACCCTGGCGATGCGCTCGCCGACCTTCTTCGGCTTCGGTGCTTCGTCCCGGCGCGGCCGGCCCTCGAAATCACGGTCGCGCTCGCGATAGGCGCCGCGGCCGCCGAAGGCGGGGCGCCGTTCGAAGATCCGGCTATCGTCCTCGTTCTCGCGGCGCGGACGATCGCCGAAGCGACCTTCGCTGCGCGGATGTTCGTGCCAGTCAGAGCGACCTTCGGAGCGCTCGCGCGGACGATTGAATTTGGGGCGATCACCACCGCGTTCGCCACGCTCGCCATCGTTGTCGCGACGAGCCCGATCGAATTTGGGCCGCTCGCGGAAC
The DNA here is from genome assembly GCF_016616235.1 of Bradyrhizobium diazoefficiens. NCBI lineage: Bacteria > Pseudomonadati > Pseudomonadota > Alphaproteobacteria > Hyphomicrobiales > Nitrobacteraceae > Bradyrhizobium > Bradyrhizobium diazoefficiens. Next base: position 1,399,159 of record NZ_CP067100.1, on the reverse strand, counting down.
GGACGATCACCCGAGCCGCGATCATCGCGCTTCTGCCAAGGCTTGTCGGTGCCGCGGTCGCGGCCGCCGAAATCCTTGCGTGGCCCGCGATCCGGTGCCCCCCGCGAAAACTTTCGCTCGCCGTCGAACTTGCGCTCCGGGCGGTCACCACGTGGCGCGCGATCACCGCGATCGAAATTCGGACGGTCTCCGCGCGGTTTGAAGCTGCGCTCGCCACGATCCTCGCGCGGCCCGCGATCGCGGTCCCCGCCGCGCGAAAACTTCCGCTCGCCCTCGAACTTGCGTTCGGGCCGGTCGCCGCGCGGCGCATAAGGCCGCTTGTCGCCGAACTTCCGCTCGCTGGAGCGGCCGGCGGGGCGGGACTCGTCGCGATCCCGGCTGCGCGGCGGGCGGTCGTCGCGACCATGGGACGGACGCTCGCCGCGCGGCTTGAACGGCCGCTTCTCGCCATCGCGCGCTCCGCGGTCGGAGAACGGACGGTCGCCCCGCGGCTTGAAACTGCGCTCGCCGCGGCCCTCGCTGCCGCGATCATCGCGCTTGAAGCGCGGACGGTCGGAAAAATCGCGGCGCGGGGCATCGCCCTCCTCGCGGCGGCGGAACGGACGGTCGCCACGATCGGCGCGAGGCGGTCGGCTGTCGCGGTCACCCCTCCCCTCGCCCTTGCCCTCAAAACCGCGCTTGGCGAATTTCTTCTCGGGACCGCGCGGCTTGCCGGAGCGGCCGCCCTTCGATGGTCCCTTGGGCGGGCCTCGCCGGCCGCGGGAATCGTTGTCTTTGTCGCTGTCGCGAGGCATGAATAATCTCACTCAGGGGGTAGCCGGAAAGCATTGTGCGCGCTCGTTCCGAGCCGCATGCTCAGGCAAAATCGGTCTTCACTCTTGCTGAAGGCGGAGCTAGTAGCAGGTTTCTGGCGATGATACGAGACTTGAAAGCCCCCTCCTTCATGGATTTGGCGCTCAAAACGGCCGAAAACGCCGGAAAGGCGGGCGAAGTTCCGATCGGATGCGTGGTGGTCCGCAATTACGAGGTCATCGCCACCGCCGCCAACCGGACGTTGACGGACTATGACCCCACCGGGCATGCCGAAATCATTGCACTGCGCGAGGCCGCCAAGAAAATCGGCAGCGAGCGCCTCGTCGACTGCGACCTCTACGTGACGCTGGAGCCCTGCACCATGTGTGCGGGCGCGATCTCGTTTGCAAGGGTGAGGCGGCTCTATTACGGCGCCGCCGACCCCAAGGGCGGCGCGGTCGAGTCCGGCGTGCGGTTCTTTACCTCGCCGACCTGCCATCATGCGCCGGATGTCTATTCCGGCGTCGGCGAGAGCGAGGCGGCGCGGCTGCTCAAGGAGTTCTTTCGCGAGCGGCGCTAGCTGCCTGCGAAGAACTCGCGCAGCGCGTTCGCGGTCACCTCGGGGTTTTCCTCCGTCAGGAAGTGCCCCGACTCCACCGGCATGCCGTCGACGTTGGTCGCCCATTGCTTCCAGGTGTCGAGCGGCGTCGCGGCGGCCTGCGCGATGCCGGCATTGCCCCACAGCGCCAGCATCGGGATCGTGATCTTCTTGCCGGCCTCGAAATCGGCCTTGTCGAGGTCGTAGTCGAAATAGGCGCCGGCGCGGTAGTCCTCGCACATCGCGTGCACGCGGGCGGGATCGCGGAACGGGGCGATGTAGTGCTCGAGCGCGGGCGGATCGATCGCGTCCAGCGTCTTCGACCTGGTCTGGCTCGCCATCTTGAAGCGCAGGAAGAACTCGCCATTGCCGGAGATCAGCGTCTCCGGCAGCGGGTAGGGCTGCGCCAGGAAGGTCCAGTGATAGATCTTCAGCGCGTAGGCGCGGTTCATCCGCTCCCAGTAATTATAGGTCGGCAGGATATCGAGCACGGCGAGCTTCGACAGCCGGCCGGGATGGTCGAGCGCCAACCGATACGACACGCGGCCGCCGCGGTCGTGACCGGCCAGCGCGAAGTGGACGTGGCCGAGCCGCTCCATCGCCTCGACCATGGCTTTCGCCATCGCGCGCTTGCTGTAGGGCATATGCAGCGCATCGCTCGCGGGCATGTCGGACCAGCCATAGCCCGGCAGGTCGGCGATGATCAGCGTGAAGGCGTCGGCGAGCTCGGGCGCGACGCGGTGCCACATCACGTTCGTCTCGGAGAAGCCGTGCAGCAGCAACAGCGGCGGCCCGCTGCCGCCGACGCGGGCGAAGATGCGGCCGAGGGAGGTGTTGATCCATTCGGAGGCGAAGCCGGGATAGAGGTCGGCGAGATCGGACATCTTGTTGCATCCTTGTCAGGGTCAGCCCGGAACTGCTCTCAACAAAATGTCGAAAACAACCCCATGCACAGTAGCGGTATTATCAGCGGGGCCGCTAACCCCAACAGTTGATTGCGCATTTCTGGAATGTCGAGACGGCGCCCACATCGAGATTCCGGTTCGGCACGCTGCACGCGCCGTCCCCCAATGACGAGCTAGATCTTGGCCTTCTCGGCTTCCACCGCCTGCCAGCCGATGTCGCGGCGGCAGAAGCCGTCGCGCCAATTGATGCGGTCGACGGCCTGATAGGCGCGCGCCTGCGCCTCGGTCACGGTGGCCCCCAGCGCGCAGACATTGAGCACGCGGCCGCCATTGGCAAGGATCGCGCCGTCCTTGGCCACCGTGCCGGCGTGGAAGATCTCGACGGTCTCGACCTCCGCGGCGTGATCGAGCCCCTCGATACGCGTGCCCTTCTGATAGTCGCCGGGATAGCCCTTCGCCGCCATCACCACCGTCAGCGCAGACTCCGGATACCAGCGAAGGTCAAAGTTCTTCAGCTGGCCATCGCAGGCGGCGAGGAACGCCGGCACGATGTCCGACATCATGCGCAGCATCAGCACTTGGCACTCGGGATCGCCGAAGCGGACGTTGTACTCGAACAGCTTTGGGCCCTGCGTCGTCAGCATGATGCCGGCATAGAGGATGCCGCGGAACGGCGTGCCGCGCTGCTTCATGCCCGATACCGTCGGCAGGATGATCCTGGCCATGATCGCGTCGTGGATCGCCGGCGTCACCAGCGGCGTCGGCGAATAGGCGCCCATGCCGCCGGTGTTCGGGCCGACGTCGTGGTCGAACACGCGCTTGTGGTCCTGCGCGGACGCCAGCGGAATGGCGGTCTCGCCGTCGCACAGCGCGAAGAAGCTGATCTCGCGGCCGGGCAGAAATTCCTCGATCACGACCTCCGTGCCGGCTTCGCCGAAGGCGCCCTCGAACATCATGGCGATGGCGTCCTCGGCCTCGCGCACGGATTTGGCGACGACGACGCCCTTGCCGGCGGCGAGCCCGTCGGCCTTCACCACGATCGGCGCGCCCTGGCTCTGGACATAGGCGCGCGCATCGGCGGCGTTGGTGAAGCGCCTGTAGGCGCCGGTCGGAATGCCGAATTCGGTGCACAGCGCCTTGGTGAATCCCTTCGAGCTTTCGAGCTGCGCGGCCGCCTTGCTCGGGCCGAACGCCTTGATGCCGGCCGCGGTGAGATCGTCGACGATGCCGGCCGCCAGCGGCGTCTCCGGGCCGACCACGACGAGCTCGACCGCATTGGTCTTGCAGAAGTCGATCACGGCGGCATGGTCGGCGATGTCGAGCGCGACACATTCCGCCTCGCGCGCGATCCCGGCATTGCCGGGCGCGCACCAGAATTTGGTCACCAGGGGGGAGGCTGCGATCTTCCACGCCAGAGCATGTTCGCGGCCGCCAGAACCAAGCAGGAGAATGTGCATCGAAGGCTCGAAAATGAGGGGTTTTGCCGGGGCGGAGGTCGCACGAATCGGGGTGGGGCTCAAGGGGGCGGCCCCGAACTCCCCGTCATTCCCCAAGGCAATCGCCTATGGCGCGCACGATGCTGCGGCATTGGCAGTCGGCTCCCTCTCCCGCTTGCGAGAGCTTTGCTTAATTGGATGTGCGGAGGTAGTTCCCGCTGCCGGGCTTTTTTTGCGCAGCGTCTGACGGCGCACGGCATGGAACGGTTGCGTTTTGGTGGCGACGGATGGCTTCGGGCGACGACGGTCATGCTGCAGCTCCCACAGCAGACAGCACCGCCCATCGTTTGAGATTCATGGCGAGGCAGATCAGGCGCAGATGGGTCTGGTTGCGCGCCAGGCCCAGATAGCGGGCGCGCGCCCAGCGGTAGCCGCCCTTGAGGCGGGCGAAGACCTGCTCGACCGGCGCGCGCCGCTTTCCCACAGCGTCGTTGAAGCGCTTCTGCCGCTCGGTCAGCGGATGATGCTTGTTGGGGCGGAACATCAGCCGCGGCTTGATGCCTCGCGCACGAAGGCCGCTGCGGCGCGCTCGTGCTTGTCATAGGCCTGGTCGGCATACACCGCCTTCTCATCACCGCAGATCAACTCGTCGGCGGGCACCGTGTCGTTGACCGCAGCATCGGTCAGCTTGCTGCGGCGGATGATCGCCGAGCCCTGGTCGATGCCCACATGTGCCTTGTAGCCGCCGAAGTATCGTTTGCCGCCCTTCTTGGTCCAGCGCGCGTCAGGATCGCGCTTGCTGTTGACCAGTTTGCTCGGCGCCAGACCGTCCGGGCCGGGCGGTTGCGGATCCTCTGGCGGCTTCGGCGGCTTCACCGCCGCCGGGATCAGGCTCGCGTCGATCAACGTGCCCCGGCGCAGCACCAGCCCGCGCGCGTCGATCTGATGCAGGATCTCGGCGAACAGCTTCTCGTCCAGACCGGCCTGCTGCAAAGTCTCACGGAAGCGCCAGATCGTCGTATGGTCGGGTGTCTCGTCGCTCAGCACAAAGCCGCAGAAATCGCGGAACGAGGCGCGGTCATCGAGTGCTTCTTCGAGTTCCGGATCGGACAGCCCATACCATTGCTGCAGCAGCAGCGCCTTGAACATGACCAGCCGCGGATAGGGCGGCGAGCCACGCTCCGGCTCCGGAAGGCCGCGCAGCACGCGCTCCACAGCCGCCCAGTCGACCAGCTCGGAAATCCGCCTCAGCACCGGGCTTCCTTTTCCTCGCCGCGATACCAGCGCATCCGCGAAGCCCGGTTGCCCAACCTGTCGATATGCCATTCCGAGCCCCCTCCGAACTTCGGCCCTAGAGAATCGCAGATTCGCCCTTTATGCAAAGCTCTCGCTTGCGGGAGAGGCGGAGCCAGCCCCAAACCATCTTCGTGGAATCCATATGCGATTGCCCTGCCGTCATTCCGGGGCGCGCCCGCATCGCAACGGCTCCGGCTCAGCGGCGGAGCCATCCAAGAGCGTTGGCGCGCAAGGAGAGCAGCCAATTCCAAAGGCGCGCGAACCACGGCAGCGTGAGGAGTTTTGGGCGGACGATCCTGAACAGTCTTTCGACCAGAAACAGGCTACATGCGTAGGCGCAAACGATGACGGCGGTGCCGGTGATCCAATGCCCTTCACCCGCAATCGCGACGGCACCGAGCTTCAAGGGCTCGACGATACTGGCCGGGACGAGAAGCAGCACCAGGGACTGGTAAGGCCCCAATCCCTCGATGTGGCGACGTAGCCGCGATGGCTGATGCAACGAGGGCTGCGACATCCGACTATCGCCCTAGCCTCTTCTCCACCTTCTTCCTGACGTTGCCGACTTTTCTGACCGCCTTCTTGACGGCCGAGGCCGATCGTCCCGCTTTCCTGGCCTCATATCGGACCTCGTAGTCTTGCCCGCCGGCGACGCGGCTGCGGTCCTGCTTGCGCCCGCGGACGGTCTGTTTCTTTGCCTTCTTGGCCATGAGACGCCTCCTCATGGCGCAACGCAGGAATAAGTCGCCCGGTTCCGGGAGCCGTTCCCGCTTGATGAACGCGCGATGCGAGATGCGCCGCTCGCGGCGAGAGGCGAATTGGAACGGACCGATGGCGGATGGCTTGATGGCTCAAAGGAGTGCCATCATGAAGATCTCCCGTTTTGCCCTCGTCATGGCCGTTATCATTCCCTGCTCCGCGTTCGCTCAAGGCGGCGGTGGCGGTGGAGGCGGAGGTGGCGGCGGAGCTGGTGGTGGAGGCGCAGGCGGAGCATCATCTTCTGCCGGCGGCGCGGCAGGCGCAGCCTCCTCGTCAGGGACAGCGGGTGCAGCCGCAACATCTCCATCCGGTTCAGTCGGGACCGGTGCTGCAGGGACCGGTGCTGCAGGGACTGGCGCAAATGCGAACGCGACGACGGCTCCTAACCTCAACAACGGATCGGCCACGGGAAACGTTGCGGGCGGCAACCTCAACAGCCCCTCGCCCGCCCAGTCAGGTGCAAATCGTCCAACAGGCAACGGCAATGGCCTGACAACGGGAGCAGCGCCCGGCACGAACACGGCCGGCACGGCAGCCCCATCGGGTTCGCCCGGAAACGCGCAGGGCGCGGCCCCTGCGGGCGGCATCGGCAGGCCGATGACGACGGACGAAAAGGGCAGTGACGATAAGATCGATCAAGAGAACAACCGCGCCGATAGAATCGTGGGGAAGATTTGCAAAAACTGCTGAATTGCACCCTGTGCATCGTTTTCGTCGCAGCGCTTGCGTTGAATGAGTCTGCCGAGGCCAGACACCACAGGCAGCATACGCATCCCGTCGCTGCAGCGGCAGGCGAGCCCAATTCCACGAAGCCTGCCGTGGATCCGCCTCGCGATCCCGCCGACATAGCCATGGAAAAGAAGATCAAGAGCATCTGCCGCGGCTGCTAAGCGCAATGGCTTCGGCCGAGGAGCTGCCGCGAGCAAAGGAAATCGCGAAACTGGTTTAGTGCCCACCGTAATTCCGGGCCGACCAGGACCAACTCGACCGCGTTATTTTTGCAGAAATCGATCACCGCTGCATCGTCGGCGACATCGAGCCAAGCATCCGCCTCGCGCGCGATGCCGGCATTGCCGGGCGCGCACCAGAATTTGGTCCCCCGGGGAGAGGCCGCGATCTTCCACGCCAGGGCATGTTCGCGGCCGCCGGAACCGAGGAGGAGAATGTGCATCGAGGGCTCAGAATGAGGGGTTTTGCTGGGGGCGGAGGTCGCACGAATCGGGGGGGCTCAAGGTGGGCTGGGGGCCCGTATCCCTTGGGCGCATGTAAGCTGATGTTTCCACAGTGTGGCGGCGTTCAATGTTAAGCGATGCCTTGATTAGGTCTGATCGACAATGACAAGGCTCATCCCGTTGGAGCGCATCGAATTTTTCAAGAAATAGATGCGGCTCCGACGCTTTGACCGCGAGGGTCTTCGCCCCCATTCCATTTAAGCATTGTGAACTGCTCACAAAACCTGGGCTTGAGTTCACGTTCGTGGCATGTTCACCAGCAACCTAAAATATTCTGTAAGGCCTTTACTGCTTTTGGCGAGCGGGCGCGTTCCGAGCTGATTTTCGAGCGGCGCCAAACGCACGTCAACTGAAACAAGATATCAGGAATGTCATGCCAGACGACGGGTGGAATAAAGACGAAGTGCTGCGGCGCAAGCTTCATGAACGCTACATCTTGTTCATCTTACTGAGCATCCTCATCGGCGTTCTAACGGTGAAGTGGTCCGACGTTCCTAAGCTCACCGATTATCTGGGGTTCGCTCTGACGTTGGCTTCACTGTTGCTGGCTGTCCTGGCGATTGGCTACGCAATTTATTCCAACCAAGGATTAGAGACGAACTTGGCGTCGTTGGTCTCGTCAATCTCTGACGTCAAGGCAATCGCGTCGACTTTATCTGCATCGTCAACGGCCCTCTCCAGTGACCTGCGTAATCTGTCCGAAAGAACTGGCGGCATCGATCAACGTTTGAGCGAGATGGCAGAGGCTGCACGCAACCAAGATCAAAAAAACCAGACCGTGACGCCAACTGACGGCAAGAGCGCGCCAATCGCGCCAAGTTTTGATTTAAGACGATTCGCAGCTGAAACGTCTACGAGCGGCAGGTGGGTTCTGTTCTGCCTTGCAGTGGCATATTTGAACAACAAAGCGATCAACATGCGTGAGTTGCTTCATCGAACAGAAAAGAATGTTGATTATTCGCACGGATTTTTAATCGCAGTATCATCCGCAAACATTTACGAGGGAAATTCCGAGTTATCGAATTTGACTGTGGACGACTTCAGAGGGGTCGCGAAAGAGTTTCTTTCAGACTTGGTCTCGCTGACAATGACCTCTGCGGACGTTCGAAAATAAGGAACATGCGCGAGATGACCACAGCGGACATGGGGCGGATTAGGACCTACTTGGAAGATCAAGGATTCGATCATTTTGGTTCACTTGATGACTACCCCCGATTGCCCCTCAAGCAGGTCGCAGACCCGGAAGATCAAATTTAATGGATTAAGGCGACAGTGCACCACGCTCCAAAGCCGAACTCATTAGCTGACATGGTTCAGTACACTGTCACCATATTCCTATCGCCCCCTCGTCGGGCAGGCTGCCGACAACCGGCGGACACGAATGGAGAGTGACCGCATGGGACGCCATGGCTGAGGTGTACCTTGCGGATTACCCTAGCGTGGATCGCTGGATGTCCGCATTGAGGGGTTCGTCGAAGAGACTAAGCGGCGCTGTCGCCCGATCATCGACAGAACCTATGCCGAGCCGAATCGAAGCGTTGGTGGTGGTGCAAGAAGCCTGCATAATTACCGTTAGGTTTTGAATCATGATTACGGTGCACTAAGTTCCAGAGCCAATGCATCAGCTGTCACCGTAATCTCCTTTGTAGCTCCACATCTAACGGACTCAGCCATGCTTGAGAACGAACCTTTGGTTTTCCCTGCTCGCCAACGGTACGTGATGGACCCCGGTATCTCCAATCGCCAGCTTTGGGCAATTGGGATGGTAGTAGTGCAGTGGTCCCACGCCGAATGGTACATTGATATGAACACCCATCACCTGATGAATCAGGACAAGGACCTCCTTGAGCAATACAGGAAAATTAGAGGTTTCAAGCAGAGCCTCGCATTCTGGGTGACACTGATAGAACTAAAGACACACGATCCATATCGCGCCTACATGCTCGGTCTTGTGCCCAGAATACAGAACCTAAATACGCAGAGAGATGAGGTTATTCATCGCCTCTGGGGCGGCGGAATGGAACGCCACTCGCCCAGCGCCGCGGGGCTAGAAACCACTGACGCCGGTCTGCTTCCCAATCCGGGAGAAAATCGAAAGACTAACGTTCGCGATGGCCTTATTCCGTTTACTTGGCACGCCACCTTCGATCGCTTGCGACGGCTAGCGACAGAAATCGCCGAACTAAACCGCGATCTGCTGCAATCAATGCTGTTTGATTCCGCGCCGCACGGCTACGTAGACATCGATGGCCAGGTCAGGCCGCGAACGCGCTGAATCGTCTTCCGACGCTCTTTCCAATCAACGTAATTGACTTCGCCCGCAGCAGTCAACGCTTCCGGGATATTGCGGTAGTGCACTAATTCCGAAGTTCTGCCCATCATTCCGGGGCGCGCCAGCGCGAGCCCGGAATCCATTGAACCGCAGTGTTGGTGGAACGATGGATTCCGGGCTCGTCGCTTCGCGACGCCGCGGAATGATGACGGAAAGAGCACGCGCCGGTTGACAATAGGGGGAGCGGCGGGAGTGAGGCCTACACCTGCCTCCCCGCAATAATCTCCTGCAACGTCGCGACGTGCCGCGCGAACGCCCCGCGCCCCGCGGCCGTAGCCCTCACCGTCGTCTGCGGCTTCTTGCCCACGAACGCCTTCTCCACCGAGACATAGCCAGCCTTCGCCAGCGTCTCGATATGCGCGCCGAGATTGCCGTCGGTGGCGCCGGTGAGCTTCTTCAGCCGCGCGAATTCCAGCCCGACCTCTGCGGGCAGCGCGTTCAGCGCCGCCATGATCTTGAGCCGCAGCGGCTGGTGGATGATGTCGTCGAGCTCGGCCAATGCTAGCTCCGCCGCATCCAGAGGCCGCCGACGGTCAGACCGCCGCCATTGACGGCTGCCATCCACAACAGCAGCGATATCCCCGGGACATAGAAATAGCCGATCAGCGTCAGCGTAATGATGGTCGCGCCGATCACGAGGAAGGCGTGGCCGAACCAGACGCCGGCCATCATGTAGAACAGCATGATGTAGATCGGCCAGAATGCGGTTTGCTGGCGCGGCGTGAACTGGCCGAAATAGCAGCAGAAGATTCCGAACGCGACGATCAGCAGAAACGTCAGGAGATAGCGGCCGTCGAAGACGCGGATGCGGTTCCGCGACCGATGATAGCTGCCGATGAGGACGAAGCCCACGATCGAGGCGGCGTAAAGGCCGATCCATAAATAGAGGCCGTAGCGCGGCCAGAGCCAGCCTGCGATGTTGCCGACGAATGCGAGGAGCCCCCACATCAGCATGGCGAGGCTGGAGACCTGGTAAATCAACGACTGCCGCACGCGGCGAACGGTGTCGTCGATGTCGGCCAGCGCTTCCGAAGCCTGCTTGCTGTCGATCATGTCGTCCCTTTCAGTTCGGCATCGTGCGGCGGAACGCCGGCCAGCCGCCGCTTGCGCGCAACCGCGAAAGCGCGAATGACGGTGTAACTGATCAGGAACATCGCGGCCTTGCTGGCGAGGCCGTAGATCGACATCGTCGCCGACCAGGCCCCGAAGTCGACATTGAGCGCCACGATCACGTTCAGCGCGGCGGAACAGAACATCAAAGCCGACCAAGCGTACCCGACCATGACGGCGATATCCGGCACCAGCTCGACCGCAATCGGCGGCAGATAACGGTTCAGCCAGCCCCGCTTCAGCATCACGACGCCGACGATGACGTAGACGACACTCGGCTTGATCATCAGGAAGCGCGGATCGGCGGTGATCAGCGTGACGGTGCCGGCCCCGAGCACCAGAAGCAGGCTCATCCATTGCATGGTATCGACCGGCTTGCGACGCGCGAACTGCCAGCCGATCTGGGCGACGCCCAGCATCATGCCAAGCACGACCGACAGGGTCACATTGTGCGTCAGCAGATAGAGCGCGAGAAAGAACAGCGTCGCCGCCATGTCGAGCAGCAGCAGTTTTCCGGCCTCGAGCAGATTTTTCAACGGAGCCCCCGCGGTTTGCCGCCAATGGGTCGCATCATGGTCAGCTCCCCGCGGCGCCGCGCGTCGCCACGTCCTCGGCGATAGTGGAGACCGCTTTCGGATGGGTGACCATGCCCATGTGGTTGACACCGTCGATCACCTTCACATCGACCGAGGATTTGATCGCCTGCACGGTCTCCGCATATTTGTCCGAGATCATCATCTTGTCCTCGGCGCCGCCGAAGATCGTCATCGGATGCGTCACGAGCGGCAGGTCGAGGCGATAGCCGCGCGTCGCAAAGTTGCGCATGAGACGATCGGAATAGGTCGGCACCAGGATCCGCTCCGAATTCGGCGGCACGGCGAAGGCCAGCACCGGCAGCTGCGCGCAGCAGTCGATGCCGAGCTTGCGCAATGCGGCCAGCGCGAAGAAGCGCGGCAGGTCGGCGTTGGCCCAGCCGCCGGCTTTCGGCCTGTTGGTCGGCGCGTCGTAGCCGAGATAGGGCGCGACCAGCACGGTGCGGACGAACAGGTCCTGCATGATCGGCGTCGCCGCGACGCGCAGCGAGAAGCCGGCGCCGGCGGAATGGCCGATCAGGGTCAGCGGCAGGTCGGGCGCGCTCTTGCGGACATGGGCGACGAAGTCGACGAGATCGTCCTCGAGCTGGCCGACATAGCCGATGTCGCCGCGCGTGCCCGAGGCGCCGTGGCCGCGGATGTCGAGCGCCCAGGTTTCGACGCCGCGCGAAGCGATCGCATGGGTCAGCGCGTGGTTGACGGTGCCGGAGGAGCCCGACGAGCCATGGATGAAGATGGCCCCGCCCCCGCTGGCAGCGCCGTTGGAGCCGTTTCCGTTCCGATGGGATCGGAACGGGGCTCCAGATTCTTGTTTTGACGCGTTTTCTTCACGCGAACCGGTTTCCACTTCGCTTGAAAACGCTCTGGCAGCGTAGTGGCGATAGCCGAGCCAAGTGCCGTCGCGGGCCTGGAAACGCTCGAGCGGCGGAAGCGTGGACCAGTCGATGCCCTTGGCGGAATCGGAGACGGAGCGCATCTCGGCAGGCCGCTCCAGCGGCGTCGCGATCAGGGCGGTCAGCAGCAGCGCCACTGCGCCGAGCGCAGCCAGCCCCCATTTCAGCAAGCTCAGAGCACCTCGCAGCAACCGCACGGCCATGACCGACTCCGCTAAAAACTCACGATCAATAGAGAACTCTATAGTGCAGAGTACTCTTTCGATCAATCCCCGGATTGGCGCCGGGCTGCGAAAATCCTTAACGTCGGGTCTGACCCCAAAATGCCGAATCGTTTGCCGATGCCGCCTGCGGAACAACTGAACAACGCGCCCGAATTCACCGTCTCCGAGCTCTCCCAATCCCTGAAGCGGACGGTGGAGGACACCTACGGCCACGTCCGGGTCCGCGGCGAGATCTCCGGCTTTCGCGGCGCGCACTCCTCCGGCCATTGCTATTTCGCGCTCAAGGACGAGAGCGCCAAGATCGAGGCGGTGATCTGGAAGGGCGTGCATGGCCGGATGCGCTTCAAGCCCCAGGAGGGGCTCGAGGTCATCGCGACAGGCAAGCTCACGACCTATCCGGGCTCCTCGAAATACCAGATCGTGATCGAGGCGCTGGAGCCGGCCGGCATCGGCGCGCTGATGGCGCTGATGGAGGAGCGCAAGAAGAAGCTCGCCGCCGAAGGCCTGTTCGACGAGGCGCGCAAGCAGCTGCTGCCGTGGCTGCCTGATGTGATCGGCGTCGTGACCTCGCCGACCGGCGCCGTGATCCGCGACATCCTGCATCGGCTGGAGGATCGCTTCCCCCGCCGCGTGCTGGTGTGGCCGGTCAAGGTGCAGGGCGAAGGCTCGGCGGAGCAGGTCGCGGCCGCGATCCGCGGCTTCAACGCGCTGCCCGAGGGCGGCCGGATTCCGCGGCCCGACGTGCTCATCGTCGCGCGCGGCGGCGGCTCGCTGGAGGATCTCTGGTCGTTCAACGAGGAGATCGTGGTGCGCGCAGCCAGCGAGAGCATGATCCCGCTGATCTCGGCGGTCGGCCACGAGACCGACATCACGCTGATCGACTTCGTCGCCGACAAGCGCGCCCCGACGCCGACGGCCGCGGCCGAGATGGCGGTGCCGGTGCGCAGCGATCTGTTCGTCGAAGTCGCCGATCTCGCCCGCCGCACCCGCGCCTGCTGGCAGCGCGGCCATGAGAACCGCCGGAGCGAGCTGCGGGCCGCCGCGCGCGCGCTGCCGGCGGCCGGCGATCTGCTGGCGATCCCGCGGCAACGGCTGGATTCGGCAGACGCGTCCCTGCCCCGCGGCCTCAAGGCCAACACGCATGCGCATTTCCGCAGGTTCACCGCCGCAAGCGCAAAACTGACGCTGCGCGTGCTGCACGGCCAGATTTCGCAGGCCGATCATCGCCTCACGGTGTGCGGCGAGCGGCTGGGCCTTTCCGCGCGCTCGCTGTTGCGGCGGCGCCGCGACCGCTTTGCCGGGCTCGAGGTGCGCCTGCGCGCCTCAAAACTCTCCAACGCGCAGGCGCAGCGCAACGCCATTGCCCGCCAGCGCGAGCGCACGCATCGGCTGGCCGAACGCGCGGGCCGCGCGCTGGCAACGCTGCTGCACCGGTTAGAGGCCCGCGTCGAGAACAGCGGCAAGCTGCTCTCGGCGCTGTCCTATCGCAGCGTGCTCGCGCGCGGCTTTGCCTTGGTGCGCGATGAGGCGGGACATCCAGTGCATGCCGCGGATGCAATCGGCCCCGGCGCGCGTGTCGAGATCGAGTTCGCGGATGGCCGGGTGGGCGCGACGGCGGATGCGGAGCGCGCGGCTGCGACGGCGAAGCGAGCGCCATCGCAGCCGAAGTCGGCTGCACAGGATGCCAAGCCAGCGCCGAAGCGCGTGGGCAAGCCGGTGGATCAGGGCAGCTTGTTCTGAGGCACGACGACGGCGCTCCACCCTCGGTGTCATTCCCCGCGCAGGCTGGGAATCCAGGACGCCGCGGCCTATCGGCTCCATCACTGCCGTCACGGCGTACTGGGCGGATTCAATCGCTCGTCGCAACACGCTGTGTATCGCTCACTCGGAGCAATTGGTCGAGAGTTTCCGCTGGTGTTTTCCAGCCTAGGGTTTTCCTAGGCCTGGTATTGAGAGCAAGAGCGACGCCCTCAAGGTCATCGGCGTTGTGCATGCTGAGATCGGTCCCTTTGGGAAAGTACTGGCGCAGCAACCCATTGGTGTTCTCGTTGGTGCCGCGCTGCCATGGGCTATGAGGGTCGCAGAAGTAGACCTGCACGCCTGCGTCAATTCTCAGACGTGCATGCTGAGCCAACTCAGCTCCTTGATCCCAGGTCAGCGACCGGCGCAGTTGCTCGGGCATGGTGAAGATTGCGCGGGTGATGGCGTCGCGCACGGCTTCAGCGCCATGTCCGGCGAGTGCAGATCCTTTCACCCCAGCTTCCCGTTCCTGGTCCGTCATACGCGGCAGATGCAACAGGATGGTAAAACGGGTCGTACGCTCCACCAGGGTGCCGATCGCGGAGCTTCCCAGACCCATAATGAGGTCACCTTCCCAGTGGCCCGGCACCGCGCGATCAGCGGCCTCCGCCGGACGCTGACTGATCATGATCTCGGAAGGAATGAAGCTTCGGCCTTTACGGACGCGCGCTCTCGGCATCCGCAATGCCCGCCCGGTGCGCAAGCAGGCCGTCAGTTCGCGGCGCAAAGCTCCTCGACCCTGCACATAAAGCGCCTGATAGATCGCCTCGTGACTGATGCGCATCGCCTCATCCTCGGGAAAGTCGAGCCGAAGTCGCCGAGAAATCTGTTCGGGGCTCCATGCCCTCGCCCAGCGTCGGTTTTGCCGATGCACAGCCCGGCGTCCCTTCCACACGACCTTCGGGCCAACGAGGAGTTCCCCGTCCGGCTTGGCGATCATACCGGCAAGCCTGTCCTGCACATAATCCCGCAGGGCCGGATTGACGGCCAACTTCGCCAACTTGGGCCGTCGGGCAGACCGATCAGCGTGCCATTGTGCTGTGGTCGCTCGGTACTCTGGAGCACCGTGGCGGCGCGCCACATTGCGCCGGAGTTCACGAGAGATCGTGCATGGAGGCCGATCGAGCCGACGAGCGATCGCTCGCACCCCATGACCCTGTGCACGCAAGATGGCAATCTCCTCACGTTCCGCGAACGAGAGGTAGCGCTCCGATGCAGGCTTGGACGACCGCGATAAATGTGTTGGCGGCATACCGCCTGCCCTCCGGAACCAGCGTACTCCGATCGCCGGCGACACCCCGGCCTCAACCGCAGCATCCTCGCTCGATCGTCCCGAAGCAATCGCAGCCCAGAACGGTCTGTAATGCCTTCGTAGCGCCTCTCGGGGCCGACCTGATCGCACATAGTTCTCCATCGCAACCTCCTTTGCTGAAGTGTTGCGACGAGCGGTTGAAGCCGCCCTGGATCGCCCGGTCAAGCCGGGCAATGACAGCACGTGTGTGGAGGCAATCCGTTCACCGGCACGACAATCCCGCGTCGATCGTGGTCCAGAAGCCGCAATGTCCGGGCGCGCGCAGGGGTGCGCCGGCGTGGGCTTCGAACAGGAGGATCGCGACGGTGAAGACGATGAAGGCGGACGAGAACAGGGCGATGCGGTTGCGCATGAGGATTGCGTTTAATCGACATCGTGGTCGAATGATGGCGGCATGGGCCTAGGTTGAATCAAGCGGCCCCGGGCTCGGTACACCTCTCCCGCTGCGGGAGAGGTCGGCGCGTCCCGGGCGATGCGAAAGCATCGTCCCGCGCGCCGGGTGAGGGCTCTCTCCTCTTGGGGGTTGTCGATTGCGGAGATACCCTCTCCCCAACCCTCCCCCGCAAGCGGGGGAGGGAGCGCACCTCTCTCGTTGCGGCATTCGAACCTGATCCCACCATGCTGTAAGGCACCCCCTTACCGCGCCAGCCACTCCGCGACTTCCTTCTGCGCGTCCGCGCGGGCCACCGTGTCGGTGCCGAGATGGCCGCGCTCGGGCGCGGCGGCATCGCTGCTGCCGGCGGCAGTGTGCAGCGGCGTGTTGGCGCGGTCGAACTCGTGATAGGCGCCGGGATAGACCACGATGCGCGCGAGCGCGCTGCGGCCGTGCGCGCCATCGACCATCTGGCGGCAAGCCGGCGGCGAGGAGACATCGTCATTGCCGCCGATCAGCACGAGGGTCGGCACCCGCGTGCTCCAGCCGAGACCGGCGGAGATCCGGCAGTCCGGATAGAACGCGATTGCGGCGCGGAAATCCGGGCTTGCGTCGCGCGCCACGCCCTGCGGCCGCACCGCCCAGAGCAGCGCGCTGGCGCCGTTGGCCCAGCCGATCAGGCTGATGCGGCTGCGCGCCACCCAGGTCTGCTTCATCAGCCAGGCGCGCGAGGCCGCGATATCGGCGACGCGCTCGCGCCGCGCCTTGACGTGGCTCTCCTTGACGCGGCATTGCGGGCCAAGCTCGCGCGAGCCGTAGCTGTCGGGCAGCAGCACGGCATTGCCCTCCCTGAGCAGCCGCTCGGCCCACTCGCGGTAGCGCGGCTGCACGGGATCGGCATGGCCGCCGAGGCCGCCACAGCCATGCAGCGCAATCACGGTCGGAAACGGCCCATCGCCCTCGGGCTTGTAGAGCTGCGCATGGAGCACGCCCGACGACAGCGGAATGTCGACCTGCTGCGGCGCCGGCGAAGCATGCGCGGCCGGCATCAGCAGCATCAGGAACAGGGCTGTCAGTCGAAGGCACATCGAACTCTGCCGCAGGAGGAACCAGTCATCCTTCGCGCGAAGCACTATCATGCGGAAGCGGCGGCAAAACATCACAAACCGGTGGGTTTAACGGGCGGACAAGCCACCCTATCTATGCTACATCCCGTCCAACACATCGTGCCCTGACGGGCATTCCACGGAGAGTTTCGACCGTGCTGAACAAGTTCGGCCCCTCGGGCCATGGCGAAGCGCAGGTGCAATATCTCGACGGCGATTTCCGCGTGATCTCGCCGGGCACCTTCGTGCGCTGCGCGATATCCGACACGCGGATCCCGCTCGACGAGTTGAAGTACTGGAGCGTCGACCTGCAAGAAGCCTACGCCACGCCCGGCGCGGTGCTGCAACGGCATTTTCCGGGCGCGCTGAAGCAGCCGTGACGGCACGGGCACGCGATGATTACTGCTGCTCCGTGCCATCGCCGCCCACGCAGGTCTTGATGAAACTCTTGCGCGGCTCGCCGACGATTTTCTGATCGATCGCCTGCTTCAGGCAATCGATTCGCGCCTGGGCCATGCAGAGCTGCATCTGGTCGCGCTTGTCCTGCCCCTTCAGATTCTGCGTGGTGGCGAGACACGTCACGCGCTTGGCCGCAGGGACCGGCACCGTCGCGGTCGGACTGGCGGACGGCGTCGTTTGTGCCAACACCGGCGCAACGATCAGACACAGAAGGCTGGCGACGACGGCAGCAGACGGGAATTTCATCGGATTCTCCTGATCGTCTGGAACCGATAGGTGTTTTGCGATGAATGCCGCCTGAATGGCAGGCTGCTGCAGGATGGCCAAAGCGCAGCCGCACTGGCGGGGCGACGCAGTTCATCTCGAGGCAGCGCGATGAATGTGCCGACGTCCCGACGGTGTTCGTGCGCGTCCGAACCGCCTGCAGCAGAAATGTTCTTGATCGTGCCGGCCTGCCTTGCATCGAACAGCGCCTGCACTCAATGGTGAGTCATTTCGCGCTGTGGTTGGATTCTTTGTCGCGGTTTGGCGCGCTTAAGTTGTTTGACGAAGTATTGGTGAAACACAGGGCTGCTATTATACGTGTTAGGTAATTGGCCCTGCTGTTTTTATCGCACAGACAATCAAGTCAACCAAAAGCCGTTGAGCATTGGAATTGGCGCGGTCTGTGAACGGGCTCATATCGAAGAGCCATCTGATGGGCTAGGATCACCTCGAAAATTCGTGGTGGAATTCAGTCAATCGAAATCGAGCGATGGGGGTGATCATGCCCATCATATTAGACCTGCTCTATCGTGAATATTGCCGCGCCCGTCTCGCTGAAATGCGCAAACAGCTTCTGATCGCAACTGAACGCTCTGAAGCTCTTGAAGCGGATTGTCATCCTGCGGATCAGGGTGACGAGGATGGGACGAAGGCGCACCACGAGACCGGCCGCAGCGCGCCGCATTGAAGCGGCTCCAAGACCGGCGATGAGACCAGCGATCTCTCCCGCATAGCAATGGCCAAGCAATTGGCTTCAGTTTGGGAGGAAGCGATGAATACACCCGAATGCTATACCTTCATGGTGGCCTGCGCCTCGTGCCTGACCATTATCGGAATGATCGCCGTTGGGGCGTGGTGAGCACGACCGAGTGCTGAACCGCGATTGCAGGCCGTAGCGGCGTAGGGTGGGGCAAGCGAAGCGTGCCCACGAGACATTGCCGGCACCGACGATCGTGACGGTGGGCGCGGCGCAAGAGCGCCTTTGCCCGGCCTGTACGAGATCATCGCGGGCTGAACCGCCGCTCCCGCGCCTTGTAGAGATGATCGCTGATCAGTTGCCGGAGCGTTGCCGGATCGTCGAATTCGAGCTGCACGGCGAATGGCACGATGCCGCCCGGCACATCCCCGCGGCCGCGCAGGCGTGCAAGATCCTTTTCCGTCGTCACCAGCGTGAGCTGCTCGCGCCGGGCATCGGCCGCGAGCGCGGCGAGCTCGTCGTGCGAGAACATGTGGTGGTCGGCAAAGGCGCGCGTGCGCGCGACCTCGATGCCGCAGGCACGCAGGCTGCGGAAGAAGCGGTCGGGATCGCCGATGCCGGCGAAGGCGAAGATCTTTCTGCCGTGCAGCTGCACGATCGAGGCCGCATCGGGCTTCAGCCGCGCGCGCAGCGCCGGCTTGCCACGCGCGGAAATCTCCGCCGCGACATCGTCGGCGGCATGGCCGTCGCCGATCAGCACCAAGGCATCGGTGCGCGCGAGCTGCGCCTTCAGCGGCGCGCGCAGGGGACCTGCCGGGAACACCTTGCCGTTGCCGAGACCGCGCTCGCTGTCGATCACGATCAGTGAAGCGTCCTTCAACAGGCGCGGGTTCTGGAAGCCATCGTCCATCAGGATCACGGTGGCGCCCTGTGATTTGGCGAGCGCGACGCCGTCGATGCGGTCGTGCGCGACCGCGACAGGCACGTCGCGCACCATCATCAGCGGCTCGTCGCCGATGTCGGCGGCGGTGTGACGCGCGCGGTCGACCATCACGGGGCCGCGCAGGCGTCCGCCATAGCCGCGGCTGAGCACCACAGGCGTCTCGCCGAGCTCGCGGAGGAGCTTCGTCAGCGCGAGCACGGTCGGCGTCTTGCCGGCGCCGCCGACATGGTAATTGCCGACGCAGATCACGGGGATGCCGGCGTCAAACCCCTTGCGCAGCATGCGCCGTTCGGCGATGGCGCCGTACAGCGCGCCCAATGGCCGTAACGCGTGTGACTTGAAGGAACGTGGCCGGTACCAGAAGGCCGGCTCACGCATTGGCGGCCCCCATCTCGATCCGCAGCTGCAAAAGATACGGCTCGAGCGCACTCAGGGTGCGATCGAGCGCGCCGCCGAGTTCCTCGACCACGCTTGAGCCTGCACGCTGCATCTTGTCGCGCATGGCGGGATCGGCCAGCAACTGGCCGAGCTGCTTGACGAGCGAGTCCTGCGTATCGGCCTGGCGCGCGCCGCCGCTGCCATCCAGCGCCTCATAGACATCGGCGAAGTTGAAGACGTGCGGACCGTGGACGATTGCCGCACCGAGCTTGATCGCCTCGATCGGATTCTGGCCGCCATGGCGGATCAGCGATCCGCCCATGAAGACGATCGGCGAGAGGCGGTAGAACAGGCCGAGCTCGCCCATGGTGTCGGCGACGTAGACATCGGTCGCGGCGGTCGGCAGCTCCCCGCGCGAGCGCAGAGCGGGCTTCAGGCCCGACGCCGCGATCAGGCCCGAAATCGATGAGCCGCGATCCGGATGCCGCGGCACGATCACGGTGAGGAGCTGCGGGAAGAAGCCGACCAGGCTGCGATGCGCCGCGACCAGCATCTCGTCCTCGCCCGGATGGGTCGAGGCCGCGACGATGATCGGACGCCCGCGCGTCATCGCCATCAGCCGCTCCAGCTTGGCGGGATCGGCCGGCGGCGCCGGCACGTCGAGCTTGAGATTGCCCGTGGTGACGACGTCGCGTCCGCCAAGCGCGGAGAAGCGCTCGGCATCGACCTTCGACTGCGCCAGACAAATATCGAACCGCGACAGCAGCGCCGAGATGGTGCCATACATGCGCCGCCAGCGCGGGAACGAGCGCGGCGACATCCGCCCGTTGATCAGCACCATCGGCAGGCGGCGCGCCGCACCGGCCAGAATCAGGTTCGGCCACAGATCGGATTCGATGAACAGCGCCAGCGACGGTTTCCAATGGTCGAGGAAGCGCGCGACATAGCGCGGCGAATCATATGGCACGTATTGGTGGATGACGTCGGGCGGAAAGCGTTTTGCGACGACGGCCGCAGAGGTCACGGTGCCCGAGGTGAGCAGGATGCGCAAATTGAGGTCGCGCAGGCGCTCGATCAGCGCGGCTGCGGCCAAGACCTCACCGACGCTGGCGCCGTGGATCCAGACCAGCGGGCCGTGCGGCCGCACGTCTTGAGACAGTCCCCGCCGCTCGCCGACGCGCGCGGGGTCTTCCTTGCCCTGCTTGAGCCGCCGCTTGATCAGCACAGGCGCGAGCGGCACCAGGCTTGATGCGAGGCGCCGATACATCCGCAGCGTCATTGGCAGAGTTTTGGGCAGCGCATTAGCCATCTTCAGGTCCCGGACGGCCGAGATGCGCATAGGCGCGGCGGGTGGCCTCGTTCAGGGTCTCTTCCAGCTCGAGCCGCAGAGTTTCCATCATGGCCGCATCGGCGTCCGGCGGAACGTGGATTTCCTTGATGCCCACCACTGCGCCCCGCCCGAATGGCAAATTGATGGTGGTGCGGTCCCAGTTCTTGAGCCGGATGAAGCGGCTGGTCGCCATGGCGAAAGGCATGATCGGCCGCCCCGATTCCCGTGCCAGCATGATGATGCCGAGCCCGGCCACGCGCGCGCGCTTGGGGACATCGGCGGTCAGCGCAACATTACAGCCGTCCTCGAGCGTGCGCACCATTTCCTTGAAGGCGCCGACGCCTCCTTTGCGGTGGAAAGCGCTGCCGTGATCGCCGGAACCGCGGATGAGGCCGATGCCGAGCCGCTCCACCGCGATGGCGTTGAACTCGCCGTCGCGGTGGCGGGAGATCAGGACCTTGGCCCGATAGGATTCCTTGTTCTTGATGAACGGGGTGAGGAAATGCTGGCCGTGCCAGAACGCGAAGATGGCCGGGATCTGCGGCTCGACGAGGTCATAGACATCGGGCGGATCGAACGTGAATGTATTGGTCCGCCAGACCAGACGCAGATATTCGGCCGCCAGGACCCCGACGGCACGCTGAAACCAGCTGCTTCGCAGCGTATTGCGAAGCAGTTTTTTCAACGCGCCGGCTTCGATTCTTGATTCGGGTCGAGCAGCCGGTGGAGATGGACGATGAAATAGCGCATCTGCGCGTTGTCGACCGTGCTCTGTGCCTTGGCCCGCCAGGCGGCGTGGGCGGTCGCATAGTTCGGATAGAGGCCGACGATCTCGACGTCGTCGAGATTCTTGAAGGTGTTGTGCTCGAGATCGACGAGCTCGCCGCCGATGACGAGATGCAGCAATTGTTGCGGGGCACTATCTGGCATGGGGTCTGTTCCTAACGGGCTGCCCGGCAAAGCAGTGGTCGACAAGCACAGCGGGAGCGCTTAGGCGAAGGGACGATCTCGAAAATGCGCGACAATGCTCGCATGACGATCGCGACCCGCTGCCACCAGCACCCCGTGCGCCACTTCCCGGCGGTTATAGAGGATGGGATCTCCGGAGAGACCGCTCATCCTACCATCCGCTTCCTGCACGATCAAATCGGCCGCCGCAAGGTCCCAATCATGGCTGTTACCCCCCGCAAAAGCCGCATCCAGCGCGCCGTGGGCCACCCGGCACAGGCGTAGCGCGAGCGAGCCGATTCGCGGATGCAGCTTGATGTCGCCGAGCGAGGGCTTCAGCCGCTCGACCAGCGGCTTCGGACCGGCGACGCGGGCGAAATCGAGCGCGGATCCGCCCGCCGCCCGCACCGGCACGCCGTTGAGCGTGGTGCCCTGGTCGCGGGCCGCGAAGAAGAACTCGTCGCTGCTCGGCGCGTACACCGCGGCCAGCACCGGTGAGGCATCCTCGACCAGCGCGACGCTGACGCACCATTCGTCATGGCCGTTGAGATAATTGCGGGTGCCGTCGATGGGATCGACCACCCAGGTCAGCCGCCGCGACAGCCGCGCCTCGTCGTCGGCACTCTCCTCCGACAGCCAGCCGTAATCGGGCGTGGCGCTGCGCAGGCGGGCCTCGAGCAGATCGTTGACCGCGATGTCGGCTTCCGACACCGGCGAGGACGCGCCCTTGATCCACTTCTTCAGCTCGGTGCGGAACATCGCGTGCGCGAGGCTGCCCGCCTCCCGCACCGAATCTTTCAGCAGCGCCGCATCACGCGTCAGGATGGTTTCGAGGGAGTGCGCCTCAACGTCCGCCAAGCGTCAAACCCTCGATGCGCACCGTCGGCGCATTGATGCCGTAGCGGAACTCGAGATTGTTCGCCGGCTGCATCGACTTGAAGATCTCGAACAGGTGCCCTGCGATCGTGACCTCGCTGACGGGATAGGTGATCTCGCCATTCTCGATCCAGAAGCCGGAGGCGCCGCGGCTGTAATCGCCGGTGACGCCGTTGACGCCCGAGCCGATCAGGTCGGTAACGTAGAAACCCTGCTTGATGTCGGCGATCAGCTCGGCCGGGCTCAGTGTGCCAGCTTCGAGATGCAGATTGTACGGCCCCGGCGAGGGCGAGGACGAGACACCGCGATGGGCGTGGCCGGTGGTGACAAGGCCGAGCTCGCGCGCGGTGGCGCAGTCGAGCAGCCAGGTCGTCAGCACACCCTCGTCAACCAGCGCGGTCCGCTTCACCGCGACGCCTTCGGCATCGAAGGTCTGCGAGCGCAGGCCGCGCTTGCGCAAGGGATCGTCGATGATGCGGATGTTTTTCGCGAACAGCTGCTGGCCGAGCTTGTCCTTGAGGAAGCTGGTCTTGCGCGCGATCGAGGCGCCGTTGATGGCGCCGACGAGATGGCCGACAAGCGAGCCCGCAACGCGCGGGTCGAACACCACCGGCACCTTGCAGGTCTCGACCTTGCGCGGATTGAAGCGCGCTACGGTGCGCTCGCCGGCGGAACGGCCGACGAGCTCCGGTGACAACAGATCGGACGCATGCGGCGCCGAGGTGAAGTCGTAGTCGCGCTCCATGCCGGTGCCCTCGCCCGCGATGGCGGTGGCGGAGATGCCCTGGCTGGAGCGCAGATAAGAGCCGTGGAAGCCGGTCGAGGTGACCAGCACCATGCCGCCGATGCCCGCGGAAGCCGACGCACCGCCCGATTTGGTGACGCCCTTCACGGCGAGCGCGGCGGCTTCGGCTTCGAGTGCACGGCGCTCGAGCTCTGAGGTCGCGGGCACGTCGGGATCGAGCAAATCGAGCTCGGGAAAATCGCGCGCGAGCAGCGCGGGATCGGCGAGGCCAACAAACTTATCGACTGGCGCGACCTTCGCCATCGCGACCGCGCGCTCGGCAAGCTTGGTCACCGCATCGCCGCTGACGTCGTTGGTCGACACCACCGCCTGGCGCTGGCCGACCAGCACGCGCAAGCCGACATCGTCGCCCTCGGAACGTTCGGATTCCTCGACGCGGCCGTCGCGCACCTCGACGCCTTGCGAGATACCGCGCACTGCGACCGCATCGGCCGCATCCGCGCCAGCGCGCTTCGCCGCCTCCACCAGCCGCTGTGCGAGATCGGACAGCGCGGATTGATCGAACAGATCGCGATTGGCTTGCGGCGAAAGCGTCGAGCTTGGTGAAGGGTTCACAAACGAAATCCTGTTGGGGCGCGGGAGGTTTCGGGGGCGACGGGCGCCCTGACCACCAGATGTGCCCAAATGGTGCGGACTTCAAGCATTTTCAGCCCCGCAAAACGCTCAGATTCGCGAGACTGGCGCAACGTCTCGTCAATCATGCGCGCCAAGGTCTTGTCAATCATGCGCGGCGGTGACGCTGGATTAACCAGCCTTTTTAAGCGGTTTCCGCAAAGGCCGCGCTAAGGTCCTCGCATCGACCGGGAACATAATCCCGGCGGGGAGAATGAAAGCCGTGAGGCGTCAAACAGCAACATGCGGGGCCAACCCCGCCGGGTCGAGCCGCTCTCTGCGGCTCGACCCTCTTTCCCTTCCGGTCCGCTTCGATGCGCATGATGCGCGCGCCGACGGCTACACCAGGCAGATCGAGCTTCATCGCGAGCGCGTCGTGCTGCGCCGCGCCGTCCGCGGCATGCAGATGGCGATCAATTTGCGCGTCAGCGACTTCATTGGCATCGCGCTACGCGGCAACGACGAGGCGCGGACGCTCGTGCTCGTGCATCGCGATCCCTCGCTCTCCATTCCGCTGCTGGTCGGCGCCGACAGCGAAGAACTCGCTGAAGCCTGGGCGATCTGGAGCGAGCTCTTCGCGCTGCCGCAGCTCGACGAAGCTGCGCGCAAGCCGGCGGCCCGCCGTCGCCGCGCCAACGCGATCCGCGCCCGCCGCCCGAAATTCCTGATGCGCCGCCGCGCCGGTATCAAGCGCGAGTTGCCGGTGCATCGCGAAGAACGCGAGATCATCGCGCGGAATTAGACGGCAATCACAGGTGCCGTAGGGTGGGCAAAGCGCAAGCGTGCCCACCTTTTTGTCAATCATTGCGAGATGGTGGGCACGGCGCAAGTGCACCTTTGCCCGCCCTACGAGAGCTGCGCCCGCATCACCGCATCCGCCAGCAATCCCGCAAACAGCAACAGCCCGGCATACTTGTTCGACTTGAACAGCCGCAGGCACAATTCCGGATCGTCGATCCGCAGGCGCACGATCTGCGAGGCCAGATGCAGGGCGAACGCCAAAAGCCCGATCCACGCTGGCCAGCGCGCGTCGCCCGAGGCCAGCGCAACGCCGATCAGCATCACCGCGAGCCCATAGAACAGGATCAGCGCCTGGTGCGTGTGCGCGCCGAACAGGCGTGCGGTGGACTTGACGCCGATCAGTGCGTCGTCCTCGGCGTCCTGATGCGCGTAGATCGTGTCATAGCCGATCACCCAGGCGATCGATCCGGCATAGAGCACCAGCGCAGTGACATCGATGCGTCCTAAGGTGACGGCAAAACCCATCAGCGCCCCCCATGAGAAGGCGAGCCCGAGGAACACCTGCGGCCACCAGGTGACGCGCTTCATGAACGGATAGACGGCAACGACCACGAGCGAGGCAATGCCGGTTCCGACGGCAAAGCGGTTGAACTGGAGCAGCACGACGAAGCCGACCAGCGCCAGCGCGACCAGAAAGGCCAGCGCCTGTTTCACTGTGATTTGCCCCGACGGCAGCGGCCGCGAGCGGGTGCGCTCGACCTTGGCGTCGAGGTCGCGGTCGGTGATGTCGTTCCAGGCGCAGCCTGCCCCGCGCATCGCAAAGGCGCCGACGAAGAACAGCACGATTGCGAGCGGCAGGCCGCGCACGTCATGCGCCATGCCGCTCGCGAGCGCCGCCGACCACCAGCACGGCATCAACAAGAGCCAGGAGCCGATCGGACGATCGAAGCGGGACAGACGCAAATAAGGCCGCGCCCATTCCGGCGCGAGCGTATCCACCCAGTTGCCGGTGGAATCGGCAACGCGGGCGGATGTGTCGCTCATCGGGTGAGGACGTTGCCGTTGAGCGTGTCGAAGGTGCTGCCGCCCTTCTTGCCGGCATTGGCTTCAGGCGCCGAGCCGGAACCCAGCACCTCGCTCAGCGACGGGCCGGCCGGACGCGCCTGCTGCATCTGCTGCGCCACCATGCAGACCTTCTTCTGCATGGCTTCGGTGTTCTTGTGGCTGTCCTTCATCTGCGCGCTGACCTGGGGAGGGATTCCGCATTTGGCGGCGTGCGACTCAACGTACTTGATCATCTTGAACTCGGCCTGGCTGAAATTGCCGATCAGCTTGCAGGCCTCGTCGGGCGGCGCGTGACGGTCGCTCGCGGCCTTGATCAGCTTGCCGCGCTTCTCGGCCTCCTCGCGCAGCGGCATGAAAGCCTTCATGCAGTCCTCGCCCGGACCGCCTTGCGTCGGCGGGGCCGCGCTGAACGCACCGGGCCCGCCGATCGGCGCGGCGCCGTTCACCGGAAACGAGGATTGCGGGGCCACACCGACCGAGGCGGTCGGCGCCGAGCCGTTGACGGGCGGAAAAGCAGAACTGGTCGCGGCCTGGTTGGGCAGCGGCGCCGGGAACGCGCCTTGCGCGAAAGCACCCGCGGCTCCCATCGTGACCATGGCGGCAGTGATCGGAACCATCAAATGACGGATCATCAAGATAGTCTCTCCGGCAGGAGCTTACGGGGTCGGCGTCTTCCCAATCGAAGCGCAACCAGCGTGTTCGCGTTTTTACGATTCCCGCCGACGCTTAACAACCCGTCGAATAGGGCAAGAGCGCGGCGCGGAGACGCACCAATTTGCCGATATTTACCCCCAAAAGTACTGGTTTCGGTTAAGAACGGCGCCAATCGGACCTGAAACGATGCCCGCCCACGATTTTCGCGCCCCCCGCCTGTTCGTCGATGCTCCCCTGGCCCAGGACACCAGGGTCGCGCTCGACCGCGACCAGAGCAATTATCTCGGCAATGTGCTGAGGCTGGCCGCCGGGGCCGAGGTGCTCGCCTTCAACGGCCGCGACGGCGAATGGCAGGCGGCGATCGAGGGCCGCAAACGGCCCGACGGCCTTGTCATCCTGCAGCAGATCCGGCCGCAGGACCGACTAGCCGACCTCTCTTACGTCTTCGCTCCGCTCAAACACGCCCGGCTCGACTACATGGTCCAGAAGGCCATCGAGATGGGCGCCGCCACGCTTCAGCCGGTGCTGACCCGGTTCACCCAGGCCTCCCGGGTCAACACCGAGCGGATGCGCGCCAATGTCGTCGAGGCGGCCGAGCAATGCGGCATCCTCAGCATCGCCACTGTGGCCGAGCCGCTGCCGCTGGAGCGCTATCTCAGCCAGCGCCCGGCGGACCGCCTGCTGATCTTCTGCGATGAAGCCGCGGAGGTGGAAAACCCGATCCAGAGCCTGCGAGACGCACGCGAGGCCGCCGGACAGGGTATCGACGTGCTGATCGGCCCCGAAGGCGGCTTTGCCGAGGAAGAGCGCGCCCTGCTGCTGCGGCAGCCGAAAACCCTTCGACTGGCCCTCGGCCCCCGGATCATGCGGGCCGACACGGCCGCGGTGGCCGCACTGGCGCTGGTGCAGGCGGTGCTGGGCGATTGGGGACCCGCCCTAACGCGACCGTAAGGCGGCGGCAACCGCTTCCCAAAAGGTTTGCTCTTCTCGTTTGCCGTCCAAACTTGCTCTTTCCGCCTGCTTGTTTGCATGGGATGCGGCCGACGAACCATGAGCAATCCCGAGCTCATGCGCTGTGCGCTGGACCTCAATCCAGAAATCGTGGTCGAGGGGTACCATCATGACGCCACCTTGCCACGGGGAGTAAATTAGGACAGTCCCAATTGCAGCACCCCTGTTAAACCATTGTGCCCATTGGAGGTCGAAACCGCTTTCGGGCCATGCTAAGGGCTGCGCCAATTCGCCTCCCCTTCACCAGCCTGGTTCCACACCGGGACGATGGACCCCTGAGATGACCGCGACTGCCACCTCGAATGCTGCCGGCTCCGCCGCCTGGGCGGATACGCTGCTCTTGTCGTTCGCGCAGGCGGGTTACGTCAGGGCCGAGCCCGCGATCCTGCAGCCGGCCGAGCCGTTCCTCGATCTCTCCGGCGAGGACATTCGCAAGAGCCTGTACCTGACCACGGACCTGTCCGGCGAGGAGCTCTGCCTGCGCCCGGACCTGACCATTCCCGTCGCCCGCGACTATCTCGCCTCGGGCCGCGCCGGCCAGCCGGCCGGGTTCAGTTATCTCGGTCCGGTGTTCCGCTACCGCAGCGGCCAGACCAGCGAATTCCTCCAGGCCGGCATCGAATCGTTCGGCCGCCAGGATCGCGCCGCCGCCGACGCCGAGATGCTGGCGCTGGCGCTGGAAGCGACCAGCGCCTTCGGCGTCCGCGACGTCGAGATCCGCACCGGGGACGTCGCGCTGTTCAATGCCCTGCTCGATGCGCTCGACCTCTATCCGGTCTGGCGCCGCCGCCTGGTCAAGGATTTCAACCGCAAGATCAGCCTGGAGCAGGATCTGGAACGGCTGGCGGCCGCGACCGCAGCCAAGCGCAGCGAATATGAGGGCGTACTCGCCGCGCTCGCCGGCTCCGACCGCAAGGCGGCGCTGGCCTTCGTTACCGATCTGATGTCGATCGCCGGCACCACCAATGTCGGCGGCCGCACCACGGCGGAGATCGCCGACCGCTTCCTCGAGCAGTCGACGCTGAAGGGCGGCGCGCTGCCGCGCGAGGCGATCACCGTGCTCAAGCGTTTCCTGTCCATTGCGGGCAATCCCGACGAAGCCGTGGCCGAGCTGCGCGCCCTCACCGCCGACGCCAAGCTCGATCTCGCTGCCGCCATCGATCAGCTCGAAAGCCGGGTCGGCTTCATGGCGGCGCGCGGCGTCGAGGTGAAGCAGACGCGCTTCTCGACCGCGTTCGGGCGCGGCCTCGACTATTACACCGGCTTCGAGTTCGAGCTGCATCACCGCGGCGACAGTGCCGAACCGCTGGTCGCCGGCGGCCGCTACGACGGGCTGATGACCCAGCTCGGCTCCGTCGCGCCGATCCCTGCGGTCGGTTTCTCGGTCTGGGTCGATGCGCTGACCCGGATCGGCCGCAAGGTGGGAGCCTAAGCCATGAGCGCGCCATTCGTTCTGGCCGTTCCCTCCAAGGGCCGCCTGCAGGACAACACCGAAGCCTTCTTCGCCCGCGCCGGGCTCAAGCTGTCGAAGGCCGGCGGCGCGCGCGACTATCGCGGCACCATCGCTGGCCTCGACAATGTCGAGGTCGCTTATCTCTCGGCGAGCGAGATCGCCTCGCAGCTGTCGCGCGGCTTCGCCCATCTCGGCGTCACCGGCGAGGATCTGGTGCGCGAGAACATCGCGGATGCCGACAGGCGCGTGTCGCTGATCGAAGGCCTCGGCTTCGGCTATGCCGACGTTGTCGTCGCGGTGCCGCAGGCCTGGATCGACGTCCGCACCATGGCCGACCTCGACGACGTCACCACCGGCTTCCGCGAGCAGCATCACATGCGGATGCGGGTCGCGACCAAGTTCATCAACCTCACCCGCGCGTTCTTCTCGCAGCACGGCATCACCGACTACCGCATCGTCGAAAGCGCGGGCGCGACCGAAGGCGCGCCGGCGGCCGGCAGCGCCGAACTGATCGTCGACATCACCACCACGGGCGCCACGCTCGCCGCCAACGGCCTGCGGGTGCTCGACGACGGCGTGATGCTGCGCAGCCAGGCCAACCTCGTCGCCTCGAAAGACGCCGACTGGTCGCCGCGGGCGCGGGAAACCGCGCGCGTGATCCTCGATCATATCGCCGCAAGGGCGCGGGCCAACAAATACCGCGAGGTCCGCACCCGCTTCCGCCAGTGCGACGCCACCCTGCTCGGCGAAGCCCATAGCCGGTTCGGCGTCGAAGCCCCGTTCGGCGGGCCGACCTCGTCAGGCATGCTGACCCTGCACTGCCCGCCGGGGCAGCTCTATGCGCTGGCGAGCTTCCTGCGCGAGCACGGCGCCGAGACCGTCTCGGCGGTCTCGCTCGACTACGTGTTCGACCGGGAGAACCCGCTGTTCGCCAGACTCGAGGCGTTCCTGCGGCGGTGAGCCCAAGGTATGTTGAGCAGCTCCGTTCAGCGTAGCGACAGCAAACGGCAGCTACCATATGCCGTTGAGATGACTTTGAACGCCTCTGGAACCTTGATCGATGACGCTGGGCTCTGACGTTTCCGGCCTGACCACCACCGCAGCGATTGCCGCTGCGAAAGGGCTGTCGATTGTCGTCCCCCTCTACAACGAGGCGGCGGGCCTTGCCGCCCTGCACGAGCGGATCTGCGATCTCGCAAAAACCTTGCGGCAGCGCTACCGGCTGGCTTGCGAGGT
Source organism: Bradyrhizobium diazoefficiens (assembly GCF_016616235.1). Lineage (NCBI taxonomy): Bacteria > Pseudomonadati > Pseudomonadota > Alphaproteobacteria > Hyphomicrobiales > Nitrobacteraceae > Bradyrhizobium > Bradyrhizobium diazoefficiens. The sequence goes on along the minus strand of NZ_CP067100.1, from coordinate 1,368,926 downwards.
CGTCTATGTCGACGACGGCAGCGCGGATGCGACGCTGTCGATCGCCCGCAGCCTGCCGGCCGACGCGATCGACGTCCAGGTGGTGTCGCTGTCGCGCAATTTCGGCAAGGAGGCGGCGCTGATGGCCGGCCTCGACCACGCCCGGCTCGGCGCCGTGATGTTCATGGACGGCGACGGCCAGCATCCGCCGGCGCTGATCGAGCAGCTGGTGCGGCACTGGATCGATGACGGCTACGACGTCGTCTATACCGCGAAAGCGCATCGCGACAACGAGACCTTCCTGCGCCGGCTCGCCGTGCACGGCTTCTACGCGCTGATCAATTGGGGCGCGCGCCAGAAGATTCCGGAGGACGCCGGCGACTTCCGCCTGCTCTCGCCGCGCGCGGTCACGGCGCTGCGGCAACTTCCCGAGCGCAACCGCTTCTTCAAGGGCCTCGCCAGCTGGATCGGCTTCCGCCAGATCCGCGTCGATTATGAGCCGGCGCCGCGCGCCCATGGCGTCACCACCTTCAACGCCGCGCGCCTGCTCGGCCTGTCGATCGAGGGCCTGACCTCGTTCTCGGTGGCGCCGCTGCGCTTCGCCAGCCTGCTCGGCGTCGTCCTTGCCGGCATTGCCTTCCTGTTCGGCCTGTCGATCCTCTGGGAGGTGTTCACGACCGGCAAGCAGGTGCCCGGCTATCCCTCGCTCGTGGTCGGCCTGATGACGATCGGCGGCGTGCAGCTCATCATGATCGGCATCGTCGGCGAATATATCGGCAAGATCCTGTCCGAGCTGAAGGCGCGGCCGATCTACTTCGTGGCCGAGCACAGCGAAAAGCATTTCGAGGCCGATGACGCCGCCAAGAGGACGGCGGCCGAATGAGCACGGCCGCGAGCCTGCGGCGAATCTGGCTCTGCGCCGACGATTACGGCATCAGCCCGGGCGTCAATCGCGCCATCCGCGACCTGATCGAACGCGGCCGCCTCAACGCCACCTCCGTGATGATGGTGGGTCCCGCGATCGAGCGCAGTGAGGTCGAAGCGCTTCAGGCCTCGGTGAAGGACAGCCCGCGCTGCGCGATCGGACTGCACGTCACGCTGTCGGCGCCGTTCCGGCCGCTCACCATGCATTTCCGCCCGCTCGACGGCGACATGTTCATGCCGTTTCCAAAGCTGCTGCGCGCCGGACTTGCGCGCAGGCTCGACCGCGAATTCTTTCGCAACGAGGTGAAGGCGCAGCTCGCCGCCTTCGTGGAGGCCTTCGGTCGCACGCCCGACTTCGTCGACGGCCACCAGCATGTGCAGCTCTATCCGCAGGTGCGCGATGGTTTTGTCGATGCCGTCAGCGAGGTCGCGCCGAACGCCTGGGTGCGCCAGGGCGGCCGCGACCTGCCGCTTGTGCAGCGCCTCGCCTCGCCAAAGGCCATGGTGCTCGACATTCTCAGCGCGCAATTCCGCCGCCGCGCCGCCGCCGCCGGCCTCAGCTTCAATCCGGGCTTTGCCGGCGCCTATGATTTTACGCGCCCGGCGGATTTCGGCGCGCTGATGCGGCAATTCCTCGAAGGCCTGCCCGATGGCGGCCTCGTGATGTGCCACCCCGGCTTCGTCGACGATATTCTCACTGGCCTCGACCCGATGACCGACGTCCGCGAACGCGAGCATGCGTATCTGGCGAGCGATGCCTTCCCGCGTTTGCTGACGGACAGCGGCGTCACGCTGCAGTGAAACCAGCGCAAAACAAGCCGCGAGGCAGTCTGTCGCATACCGAAATTTAATCCGACCGGCACTGTTGGGGCCACAATGGAACCCTACATCTGGCTCGCGCTTGGTTTGCGCGAGGGAGATTGATCATGACGCCGCAGGAACGCCAGCTCGTCGACGACCTTTTCGACCGGCTTTCAAAGCTGGAAAATGCACCGCGCGATCCCGATGCGATCGCAGCGATCTCCGACGGCCTGCGCAAGGCCCCCGGCGCGGTCTACGCGCTGGTGCAGACCACGCTGTTGCAGGACGAAGCTTTGAAGCGCGCCCATAACCGCATCCAGGAGCTGGAAGCGGCCCATGCGCCCGAGCCGGCGCAGTCCGGCGGCTTCCTGGATACGATGCGGGATACGCTGTTCGGCTCAAACCAGTCGCGCGGCTCGGTTCCGAACGTGCCGCCGCGCGAGCAGCGGCCGGTCTGGAACAGCGGCCAGACGATGCAGCAGCCCCAACCCGGTTATGGCCAGCCGTCTTACGGACAGGCCTACGGCCAAGGCCCGGGTCCGGGTTATGGCGCCTCGCCGGTCGGCGGTGGCGGCGGCTCGTTCCTCGGCACGGCGGCGGCAGCCGCGGCCGGCGTCGTCGGCGGCTCGCTGCTGCTCTCCAGCATCCGCGGCATGATGGGCGGCGGACCGCATCAGGCCTTTGGCGACACCACCATCATCGAGGAGCGTGGCGGCGGAGGCGGAAGTCCTTGGGGCGGCGGCGACCAGTCCGGCGGCTCGCTCGCGCGCGATGCCGGCCTCAACGACATCGGCTCGAACCGCAGCGACGAATCCCGCCAGGGCTTCGCCGACCAGGCCTCCAACGACCGCGACAACGATACCGACCAGAACTACGACGACGATCGCGACGACGGCAGCATGGACATGGCCGATGACAGCGATTTCGGCGGCGGCGACGACGGCGGCAGCGATTACGCGTGACTCTTCTCCCTCTCCCCGTTCTTACGGGGGCGCGACGAGCTTCGCTCGCGCTGAGAGGTCGGGGTGAGGGGCTCTCTCCGCAAAGGCGGTGAGAGTTAGACTCGCGGAGGCTCCTCCTCGCCCGGAATTCGCGCTTCGCTCGAATTCCGGCCTCTCCCCGCGAGCGGGGAGAGGCGAACGCAAGACATCACATCACCACGACCTTGGTGCCGACATTGACGCGGCCGTAGAGGTCGATGACGTCCTCGTTGCGCATGCGGATGCAGCCGGAGGAGACGTTGGTGCCGATGGTCCAGGGCTCGTTGGAGCCGTGGATGCGATAGAGCGTCGAGCCGAGATACATCGCGCGGGCGCCGAGCGGGTTTTCCGGACCGCCTTCCATGTGCCGCGGCAGATCCGGCCGGCGCGCGATCATTTCCGCCGGTGGCGTCCAGTCCGGCCATTCGCGTTTGGCCGTGATCGACTTGACGCCGGACCAGGTGAAGCCGGGACGGCCGACACCGATGCCGTAACGCATCGCGCGGCCGTTGCCCTCGACGAGGTAGAGGAACTTGTTCGGCGTATCGACCACGATCGTGCCGGCGCCTTCCTTGCCGCTATAGTCGACAAGCTGCTTCTCGAATTTCGGATCGAACGGACGCTGGCGCGGATCGACCGCTTCCTGCTGCAGACCTCCGCCTTGCTGATATCCACCCTGCATCTGCGGCTCGCCCATCGGCGGCAGGCGGCGCTGGTCGTAATAGCCGGGCTGCTGCTGATACACCGGCTGCTGCGGCGCGTAGGCCGGACCGCGGGCAGGACCGTCGCCGAACAGGAACTCGATGAAGCCGCCGCCCATGTTCGAATTGGAGGCGACGCGCACCGGCGCCGGCGGCACCTGCGGGGCGTAGAGCACCGCCGGCGGATCATTCGGCACCGAATTGTCGAAGGCGCTCGCGCCGTTCGCGCCGGCCATGAAGGTGCAAGCGCTGCCAAGCAGCGCGACAGACATTTTCTTGAACATCGACGTACTCTGTACTGTTTCGTCTAGATCACATGCGTCGTGCGGAGCTGATGGCTGATCGGGCGTCCGCGACGTGGTCAATAAAGAGCAAAAGCCGTTTTGTTTGGTAAACGGATCAGGCGTTTCGATTCACCACGTCCTGCGCGGAGCGGCAATTTGGCGATCAGCGTTTATTTTCGATGAATGCCGCGCGCCCATGGTTAATCGCTTCTTTGCGCGCCCTCGCGCGACGGCTGCAAGACAGTTCCGGCCGTGAACTTCGTGTTAAATCGCTTCTGCCTACAAAGACGCGTGAGTGAGGTGGGGGGAGTTCCTGATGGCTGTTCACCGCAAACGTTTTCGTGTCGAGGAGGCTGTTGTCGGCGAGATGCCAAGCCCCGAAATGATCGAGGAGGCTGCGCCGATGCATAGTGAAATCATGGCGGAGCTGCGCGCGATCCGCGCACAGATGGCGAAGGGCCCTGCGCCCTTGTCCGGCAGCGCAGCCATGGCGGCAATCGACGCGTCCACGGCCCACGAGCTATCCGAAGCACGCACCATGCTCGAGACCTATCGCGCGCAGATCGAGCAGTGCGAGAAGCTGAAGGTCGAGCTCGACCTGATCCACGACGCCATCGACCGCACCAAACGCGAAATCGCGACCCTGCACGGCAAGAGCTTCGACGGCGGCGAGATGGCCAAGGTCAATGGCGAGCTCGGCGCGGTCGTCGGCGGTACCGAGCAGGCGACCCAGCAGATCCTCGAAGCCGCGGAATCGATCGACCAGGCCGCCAGCGCGATGTCCAAGGTGCAATCGGCCGACCAGCAGAAGCGCCTCGCCGACGACATCCAGGAACGCGTCATCTCGATCTTCGAAGCCTGCAACTTCCAGGACCTGACCGGCCAGCGCATCAGCAAGGTGATGGGCACGATGAAGTTCATCGAGCAGCACATCAATGCGATGATGGAGATCTGGGGCGGGGTCGATGCGATCAAGGCCCACGTGCCGGCGCATGTCGATACCCGCAGCGAAGACGAAAAGCTCCTCAACGGCCCCAAGCTCGCCGGCGACATCGGCCACGCCTCGCAGGACGACATCGACGCGCTGTTCGACTGAGCGCGCGGGCATACGAACAAAACAAAATGCCGGCGCAAGCCGGCATTTTTGTTTTCGCGTCACCCCTTCCGCTGTCATCGCCCGGCGAAGACCGGGCGATCCAGTAGTCCAGAGACGGCAGTGATCGAATCGCGAGGCCGCGGCGTACTGGATGCCCCGCTTTCGCGGGGCATGACGAAGAGAGCCTACGCCCTTGGCGCGCAGCGGACGTAGACCATGTTGCCGTAGCGGGTGGCGGCGTCCTTGTCGATGAAGCGGGTGATGAGGACCCGGCCATCGAAGGAAACGATCTCGCGGTCCTGCTCGCCGGGGGTGGGGCCGGCCGGTCCGATGTAGTTCTTGCCGCTGGGCGAGCCCTTCAGCCGCAGTTCCTGCGGGGTTGCCTGGTCGGCCAGATGCATGATCACGCCGCCGGACGGGCCAGCGGTGATGACGTAAGGGTTCTTGCACTGGGCGCGGGCCGCAGCCTCGGTGCGGGCGCGGTCGGCCGGGTTCTGGAACGAGGCGAGACCCCAGCGGCCGACGATCTCGTCGGCGCGGATGCTCGCCGGCATTTCCGGACCCGCACCAGGCTCCGCCTCGGGCGGTGGGGAGGACGACGAAAAGGACGGCAGGCTCATGCCGCCGCCGCAGGCGCCCAGCAGCAACGCCAAGCCACAGGCAGCGGCCAGATTGGCGACCGTGCGCGCGCGAGCTGAACAGATCATGGCATTCCCCCGAACAAGACCATGGCCGCACCCCTCCCGCAGCCAAGCGCAAAACTGCCGCCGGAGCAATGACGTCCTTTGAGACGCGGGCGCCCCGACCAAGTTTTCAATGCCACCATCCTATATCTGCCTCAACAACCGCTTAACCACCTTTGCTTGACAGGATCGCGGCCAAGCCATATTTCCGGACCACTCTTAGCACTCGGAAAGCCCGATTGCTAAGCGCGCCGTTGATCCTCGGCAAGAGGGAACGGCAGCGCCGCCCCACCTACTTCCACCACCTCCGAAGCGAGCCTCCAAAGGGAAACGTCATGGCTAAATCCAAATTTCGTCCGCTGCATGACCGTGTCGTGGTCAAACGTATCGACGCCGAGGAAAAGACCAAGGGCGGCATCATCATTCCGGATACCGCCAAGGAAAAGCCGTCCCAGGGCGAGGTCGTCGCCGTCGGCCCCGGCGGCCGCGACGAGACCGGCAAGCTGATTCCGATCGATCTCAAGGCCGGCGACCGCGTGCTGTTCGGCAAATGGTCGGGCACCGAGGTCAAGATCGACAATGAAGAGCTCCTGATCATGAAGGAGTCGGACATCATGGGCGTGCTGGCCTAAGGCCGCCTGCCTGAACAGCCGCTGAAGATCGATGCCCGGGTCCCGACGATCCGGGCATCCAACATTTCGTCCGCGACACATCACGAAACAAGACACATCACGAAACAACAGGGATTGCAGATCATGGCTGCCAAGGACGTCAAATTCTCCGGAGACGCGCGCGATCGCATGCTGCGCGGCGTCGATATTCTCGCCAACGCCGTCAAGGTGACGCTCGGCCCGAAGGGCCGCAACGTCGTCATCGAGAAGAGCTTCGGCGCTCCCCGCATTACCAAGGATGGCGTCACCGTCGCCAAGGAGATCGAGCTCGAGGACAAGTTCGAGAACATGGGCGCCCAGATGGTGCGTGAGGTCGCCTCCAAGACCAACGATCTGGCCGGCGACGGCACCACCACCGCGACTGTGCTGGCCCAGGCCATCGTGCGCGAAGGCGCCAAGGCGGTTGCCGCCGGCATGAACCCGATGGATCTCAAGCGCGGCATCGACATCGCGGTCGCGGCCGTGGTCAAGGACATCGAAAAGCGCGCCAAGCCGGTCGCCGCCTCCTCCGAGGTTGCCCAGGTCGGCACCATCTCGGCCAACGGCGATGCCGCCATCGGCAAGATGATCGCGCAGGCGATGCAGAAGGTCGGCAACGAGGGCGTCATCACCGTCGAAGAGAACAAGTCGCTCGACACCGAGGTCGACATCGTCGAGGGCATGAAGTTCGACCGCGGCTATCTCAGCCCCTACTTCGTCACCAACGCCGAGAAGATGACCGCCGAGCTCGAGGACGCCTACATCCTCCTGCACGAGAAGAAGCTGTCCGGCCTGCAGGCCATGCTGCCGGTGCTGGAAGCCGTGGTGCAGTCGGGCAAGCCGCTCGTCATCATCGCCGAAGACGTCGAGGGCGAGGCGCTCGCCACCCTGGTCGTCAACCGCCTGCGTGGCGGCCTCAAGGTCGCCGCCGTCAAGGCGCCGGGCTTCGGCGACCGCCGCAAGGCCATGCTGGAGGACCTCGCAATCCTCACCGGCGGCCAGCTCATCTCCGAGGATCTCGGCATCAAGCTCGAGAACGTCACGGTGAAGATGCTCGGTCGTGCCGGCAAGGTCGTGATCGACAAGGAGAACACCACGATCGTCAAGGGCGCCGGCAAGAAGCCGGAGATCGAGGCTCGCGTCGGCCAGATCAAGGCGCAGATCGAGGAAACCACCTCGGACTACGACCGCGAGAAGCTGCAGGAGCGCCTCGCCAAGCTCGCCGGCGGCGTCGCGGTGATCCGCGTCGGCGGCGCCACCGAGATCGAGGTCAAGGAAAAGAAGGACCGGGTCGAGGACGCCCTCAACGCCACCCGCGCCGCGGTGCAGGAAGGCATCGTCCCCGGCGGCGGCGTCGCGCTACTGCGCGCCAAGAAGGCGGTCGGCCGTCTCACCAACGCCAATGCCGACGTGCAGGCCGGCATCAACATCGTGCTGAAGGCGCTGGAAGCTCCGATCCGCCAGATCTCCGAGAACGCCGGCGTGGAAGGCTCGATCGTGGTCGGCAAGATCCTGGAGAACAAGTCCGAGACCTTCGGCTTCGACGCCCAGAACGAGGCTTATGTCGACATGGTCGAGAAGGGCATCATCGATCCCGCCAAGGTGGTGCGCGCCGCGCTCCAGGACGCCTCCTCCGTGGCCGGCCTGCTGGTGACCACCGAGGCCATGGTCGCCGAAATGCCGAAGAAGGACGCCGCGCCGGCGATGCCCGGCGGCGGCGGCATGGGCGGCTTCTAAAGCCCACCCTTTCCTTACAGTGTTGCGAAGGCCGCCTCCGGGCGGCCTTCTTTTTTGCCGATCCTCCCTGACGCTTTGCAATTCAATCGGCGGCCAAAACCAACTACGGTGGCGGCCGATTCTGTCCCTTCGAGGATTTCGGCGATGCGCGCGCTCCTGGTTTGCCCGACGATGATTTTGGCGGCTCTGCTCGCCAGCTCGCCCGAGATCGCATCCGCCCAGATGAAATTGTCGCCGAAGGCGACGGCGCCGGGCGGAACCGAGACGCGCTATTTCACCTCGATCGATGGGCTGATGGATGGCAATGCCGACGTGATCCTGAAGGAGACGCGTCAGGGCAAGACCGTGACGGCGGCCGTGCTCGACGTCTGCTATCCCGTCGCGAAGAATTCCGACCGCAAGGACCGCTTCGTCGTCAATCTTCAGGTCGCCGGCCAGAACCTGACCGGCACCACCCAAAGCCTCGGCGAGAAGTCGCCGGTCAGCGTCAAGCTGCTGCGCAAGCAGTCCGGCGATACCTTCGAATTCCGCGGCCAGATCTCGATCGGCCAGACCGTGACCGAGGTCACCTCGCCGGACAATTCCGATCTCAGCGAGAAGGAATTTCTGGACAACCAGACCTCCGACGACGGCATCACGCCGCAGCCGAAGGATTTCACCGACGTCTCGCCCGAGGCAATCGCGGTCAAGGTCAAGCTGGACGCGGCGACCGAGTTCCTGAAGAGCCTGAAGGGCCAGGACGTCGAGGTGACGCTGGCGAGCCTCTCGGTCGGCTGCGACGCGCTGCGCGCCGGCGAGCAGACCATCAACATGTCGGTCGATCCGGAACGGGCGACCGCGCTGCTCGCGAAGTTCAAGGCGATGCCGGGCGTCACCGCTGCAGGCTGGATCGCCGGGATGACCGAGATGGACCGCACCATCCGCATTCCCGCCGCCGACTGGCGCGACGGCGACAGGATCAACCGCGACAAGCTCGCTTCGGCCGTGGCGGGCGTGCTGAGCAGGACGCTTGCGGCAAAGCCGGCGTCGCAAAGCTTCAATCCCGCCACCGGCAAGCTCAAGCTGGTTTTCAAGCGGCCGAACCAGGATTTCCCGGCGCTTGAGCTCACCGACACGATCGAGGTGGCAGGCCTGATCTCGCCCGACCGGCCGGGCACCACCGACAAGCTCATGCTGTGGATCGGCAGCCCCGCGACCACCACCGTCGACGAGAGCAGCGGCGCCAGGCTCAATCTCTCGGACGAAGCCTCGGCCGATGAGGAAGGCGATCAGCCCGACGACAACGGCTCGATCGATGCGCTCGCCAAGGAACTGAAGGGCCAGAAGTGGGACGCCGACAAGTCGGTGTGGAAGTGACGTGAACACCACTCGCGGTCATCGCCCCGCTTGACCGGGCGATCCAGTACTCCGACGGGGTTGTGAATCTGCCGAGAAGCCGCGGCCCTGGGTGCCCCGGTCAAGCCGGGGCACGACAGCGAGCGTGGCTCAATTCCCGTTCACGCGAAAGCGCAGCGGCTTGGGGCCGATCAGCGTCAGCACCTCGCCTTGGCGCTTCCAGGTCTCGACGCTGCCGAGGGCTGCGACGAGGTCGTCGTCGGCCTGGGCTTTTGCCGGCGGACAGGAGCGGTCCTGGATCTGGCCGGGGACGAAGATCACGGTGTTGCCGGCGACCGAGAACTGGCCCTTGCCGCCCTTGCACCAGAGCTCCAGCACGACCTCGCCATTGTCGCCGATCTCGATGTTCGGAATCCGCTTCGAGCCTGCTTGCGGCAGCGCCTCCAGCGTCATCTCGGTGCCGAAGGGAAAGCCCTCCTCGGCACGCGCGAGGCTGGACGCCGCGAGCATTGCAACCACCAGACACACCACCTGCTTGAGCGAAACCATGAAACCTCTCGACGAACCTGATTTGCGGCACCTTCTATAAGACGGCGGGGCCATTGAGAAGGTTCGTCCAACGCAGATGCGAAAATCCCCGCGAGGACGAACCTCGCGGGGATTTTGCGTGGAAGCCGCTGTCGGCTTCTACTTCAGCACCAGCGCCGTAAACGGCCAGACATAGGCCTGCAGCGTCACCAGCACACCGACGAGACAGGCCAGCACGATGGAGTGCCAGAACACGAAGCGCAGGATCGAGCCCTCGTGGCCGTACCACCGCGTGGCGGTGGAGGCGACTACGATCGATTGCGCGTCGATCATCTTGCCCATCACGCCGCCGGAAGAGTTCGCCGCTGCCATCAGGATCGGCGATAGGCCGATCTGCTCGGAGGTGATCTTCTGAAGGTTGCCGAACAGGATGTTCGAGGCGGTATCCGATCCCGTCAACGCCACGCCCAACCAGCCGAGCAGCGTGCCGAAGAAGGGATAGAGCACGCCTGTTGCCGCAAAGGCGAGACCGAGCGTCGCGTCGACACCCGAGAGACGAGTCAGCGTGCCGATCGCCAGCATCGCCGAGATCGTGATCAGCGAGATCGCGCAGAGGCGAATGGTGCGACCATACTCCGCCAACAGCCGCCCCGGCCCAACCCCCATCAGGAAGCCCGAGACGATCGCCGCGATCAGCATGCCCGTGCCGGTAAAGGACAGGTAGGTGAACGCGAACACCGCCCCCTCCGGCGTCGGCTTGGCGGCCACCGGCGGCATCTTGTTGATCATCTGGTGCAGTTCGGGAACGGCGTAGTTCCAGGTGAAGATCGAATTCGCCCAGGTCTTGAACGCACCATTGCCCCAGATCAGCATCACGATACAGACGATGATCCACGGCAGCAGCGCGCTCCACAGCTCGGCCTGCGTGAGCGGCGTTTTGTCGAGCGGCGTGGTTGCGCCCATGTGGGAGGTCGATTCGTCGCGGCCCTGCAACGCCGGCGACAGCCAGAGCTGTTTCGGCTGCCACACCTTCAGGAACAGGATCAGACCGCCCATCGAGATCAGCGACGCCCCGATGTCGACGATCCAGGGGTTGACGTAGTTCGAGATCACGAATTGCGGGACTGCGAAGCACACGCCGGTGACGAGAATCGCCGGCCAGACGTCCTTCATACCCCGCCAGCCCGCGAACGCCCACACCACCCAGAACGGCACGATCAGCGAGAAGAACGGCAATTGCCGTCCGACCATCGCGCCGAGAATGTAGGGATCAAGTCCGGTGACGGAGGCAAGACCCTGGATCGGCGTGCCGAGCGCGCCATAGGCGACCGGCGCGGTGTTGGCGATCAGCGAAAGGCCGGATGCCGCAAGCGGCGAGAAGCCGAGACCGATCAGCACGGCGCCGGTGATCGCGACCGGCGTGCCGAAGCCCGAGGCGCCTTCGAAGAAGGCGCCGAACGAGAATGCCACCAGCAGGAGTTGCAGGCGGCGGTCCTCGGTGACGCCGCCGACCGCGCGCTTCAGCAACTCGAAGCGTCCGGTGGTCACCGTCACCTGGTAGAGGAAGATGACGTTGAGGACGATCCAGCCGATCGGGAAGAAGCCGGTCACGATCCCGAGCACCGAGGCGCGGAGCGACATGTTCGCCGGCATGGTGAAGATGAAGATAGCGATCAGATTGGTGATGATCACCGCGATCACGGCGGCGATGTGCGCTTTGACGCGGCCGCTCGCGATCAGGACCAGCAGCGTGACGACTGGCACCGCCGCGGCGATCGTCGACAGCACGGGACTGTGCAGCGGATCATAGATTTGATTCCACATGGTCTTCCTCCCCCACGCATCTGTTGCGGCAGGCGGCCATGCGTGGACGGCCGAACCCGCTTGACGCTGGAAGCCATAACCCCCGACCCGGAGGCGAATTCCTCGCGAATGCTGCGGTTCCCGTCCGCTCACAAGGTCGCGAAATCCTGGAGGCCCCCACCCCGCGCCGATGAAGCCCATGCTAGGGTTGCAAGCCGCGACAAGCCAACGCAAATTGCAGAACTTGCGACTTTAGTCTAAGCGCAGCCAATTTCCGCCGTGGCCACAGCCATTTGGCTCCCGGCATTTGTCCACACCCCCTCGAGGAGACAGAGCTCTGTGAAGAACATCAGCGCCACGCTCGCGATCGTCTGGCGAATCGCCATGCCCTATTTCCGATCCGAGGACAAATGGGCCGGCCGCGGCCTGCTCGCAGCCGTGGTTACGATGGAGCTGGCGCTGGTCGCAATCGACGTGCTGGTGAACCAATGGCAGAACCGGTTCTACAGCGCGCTCCAGGCGAGCGATTGGGACGCGTTCGTCACGCAGATATGGATCTTCGTCGGGCTTGCTTCCATCTTCATCGCGCTGGCGGTCTACAAGCTGTACCTGAACCAGTGGCTCCAGATCCGCTGGCGGCAGTGGCTGACGCGGCACTATCTCGGCGAATGGCTCGACGGCGCCACGCATTATCGCATGCAGCTCAAGGGCGATGCGGCCGACAACCCCGACCAGCGCATCACCGAAGACGTCAAGAACTTTGTCGAGCAGACCCTGACCATCGGGCTCGGCCTGCTCTCCTCGATCGTGACGCTGTTCTCGTTCGTGATCATCCTCTGGGGTCTCTCCAACGCCGCACCGCTGCACCTGTTCGGCACCGATTACGTGATCCCGGGGTATCTGTGCTGGGGCGCGCTGATCTACGCGATCTTCGGCACCGCCTTGACGCACTGGATCGGCGCACCGCTCGTCAATCTCAATTTCGAGCAGCAGCGCTATGAGGCCGACTTTCGCTTCAATCTCGTCCGCGTCCGCGAGAATTCCGAGCAGATCGCGCTGCTGAAGGGCGAAGGCGCCGAGCGCAGCCGGCTGCTGGGTCGTTTCGGTTTCGTGATCGGCAATTGGTACGCGATCATGAGCCGGACCAAGCGCCTCACCATGTTCACGGCCAGCTATCAGCAGGCCGCGGTGATCTTTCCCTATGTGCTGGTCGCGCCGGCGTTCTTCGCCAAGAAGATCCAGCTCGGCGACATGATGCAGACAGCGTCAGCCTTCTCCAGCGTGCAGGGCGCGCTGTCCTTCTTCGTCACGGCCTACCGGTCGATCGCGGAATGGCGCTCGATCGTCGCTCGTCTCGACGGCTTCGAGATGTCGGTCGCCTCAGCTACGACCCTGCCGGCGAACGAGCCCGCGATCGCCCTCAAGGCTGCGGGCAGCCGCGATGTCGACCTCGAGCAGCTCTGCGTCAACCTTCCCAACGGCGCGCCGCTGGTCGCGGCCGACAGCTTCGCGATCCACGCGCCGGAGCGCGTGCTGGTGACCGGACCATCGGGCTCCGGCAAGTCGACGCTGTTCCGGGCCATCGCCGGGATCTGGCCGTTCGGCACCGGCACCATCTTCATCCCTGAAAAAGCGAAGCTGATGATGCTGCCGCAGCGCCCCTATTTCCCCGTCGGCGTGCTGCGCGACGCCGTGGTCTATCCCGCAGCGCCCGGCGCATTCGAGAGCCCGCGGATCAGGGACGCCCTGATCGCGGTCGGCCTGCCCGATCTCGCCGAGCGGCTCGAGGAGGACGGCCACTGGAACCGGATGCTGTCGCTGGGCGAGCAGCAGCGCTTGGGGCTCGCCCGCGCGCTGCTGGATGTGCCGGACTATCTGTTCCTGGACGAGGCCACCGCCTCGCTGGACGAGCCGTCCGAGGCCCGGCTGTACCGCCTGCTCACGGAGAAGCTGCCGCAGGCCACCATCGTCTCGATTGGCCACCGCTCGACTCTGGACGCCTTCCACACCCGCAAGGTGGCGATGGTGAAGGACGGCGCGATCCACATTCTCGGCAAGGGCGACACGCCGGCCAAGGCGGAGCCGACTGCGGTGCGCTAAAGTTGGGGGCGCTGCGAAGCCTAAGGACGTCTGCAATAGTCGCGGCCCATCCTTCGAGACGCCCGCCTACGGCGGGCCCTCAGGCGGCAAGATCCCAGACTCCCATGGTGAGGAGCGCCGCCTTACGGCGCGTCTCTAACCATGCAGGCCCGGGACTCGCACAGCCCAAAGCAAAAGGGCGGCAGATTGCTCTGCCGCCCTCGAGTCTTCCCGCGGAGAAACTTACTTCAGGTTGGTCATCGCCGTCAGGTCAAAGGACAGCTTGGCGATACCGGCCGCGCCGCACCAATTGGAGCCGACGCCAGTCGGGTTGATGTTGCTGAAGCTGCCGTTGAAGCCCGCGGTGTAGTCGCTGGTGAACGCGTTGCAGTTCGCCTTCGAAAGGTCGGTGTCCGAGTAACGCAGATCGAGCGTGAACACCTTGTAGGTGAAGCCGATGCCGATATTCCAGGTGTTGTAGTCGGCGTATTTGATGCCGTTCGGATACGGACCGCCGAAGCCCGGCGCAGCGAAGCCCGTGCCGTAGAAGGAGTCGGAGGTGCCCAAGAACTGGCGGCCGAACTCGCCCGAGACGTACATGCCGACGCCGCTGGAGCCGAACACCGTGCTGGGCGCCGTGTACTTGGCGGTGATGGACACATAGTCGCCCCACGCACCCGAGTTCAGGAAGCTCGGTGTGTAGTACTCGTTCACGCCAACGGCCCAGTTGTCGTTGATGGTGTAGAGCACCTTGCCGTAGACTTCGAAGAAGCTGACGTCCTTCTTCATGACGTTGCCGTTCAGCAGGAAATTGGTGGCGCATTCGGCGCTGAGCGGGTTGCCCGCTGTATCGAAGGGAGCGCCGTATTGGCAGGTGCCGCCCGGATACAGGTAGCCCCAGACGCCGATGTCGAAGGCGAAGGCGCCGAAGGTCGGGCGGATACCGCCGTAGATGTCGACTTCAGCCGCGGCACGGTTGGGGAACGAGATGCTCTCGGCGGAGACGCCGGCATAGAGCTGGAGGTCCTTGTTGACGTTGTAGCGCGGCTCGAAATAGGCGGCGACCGACGGCTTGTGGTTCGACTGGGTGATGCCGCGGAAGATGTAGTCGCTCATGATCGCGCCGCCGAACGCGATATCCCAGGGTTCAAAGGCCGGTGCCGGAAGAGCTTTCAGGGCCTTCACCGGCATGTCTGCCGCGAAAGCCGAACCCGTCACCATTGCCAGCGCCGTTGCCAACAAAGCCACTTTCTTCATCTCGATCCCCATCACCAGTTCTACCCAGTCGGTCCCGGAAGCCCCCCGGAGTGTACGACCTGTCTGCAAAATCGCGTTGCTGCGACAATCTGGATTGGCGGGTCTCAACCGAGAAGCAAAAATCGCGAGCATCTGCCGACTTTTTGGGCGTTTTGACGATTCCACGAAAGGTTGTCAGCCTGTGTTGCTTCTCGACCACATTATTCGCATTCCAAAGCGCCGAGAGCGGTCCGGATTAATACGGAGCGCCGAGCCGCCGTGGTGTGCGCGCCACGAATCAGGCTGAGGCGAGAAACAACCACTGCCTGCAGCCATTGTGACGATGCAAAAAGGCCGCAGCGTCACCGCCGCGGCCTTGCTGTTGTCGATCATTGCCGGTTGGGGTGGCCCGCAACCTTTGGTCGAAGCTTTCTTTGGTCGAGCCTTCGGCCGAACCTTGGGGCTTGGTCCCAGACCGGCCTCCCGGCCTAGCCCTGCCCGTCGGCCGGCGTCGGTTCCGCAGAAGACGAAGGCATCGCCCAGCTCGTCTCGGCGGCGGGCTCGGGAGCCGCAGCCGGCGCTGCCGGCTTCGGCGCGGGAGCTGCCTTCGCCTTCTTCGGTGCCGCTTTCTTCGCGGCCTTCTTCGGTGCAGCCTGCTTCACAGCTTTCTTGGCCGACTTCGCAGCCTTCTTCGGAGCGGCCTTCTTGGCCGACTTTTTGGCTGCTTTCGCAGACTTCTTCGCGGACTTCTTGACTGCCTTCTTCGCGGTCTTCTTCGCCGCTACAACCTTCTTGGCCTTTTTGGCCTTCTTGCTTTTCTTCTTCTTCGCTTTCGCCATCGTGGTCCTCCTGTTGCCGCCGAACAATGGTCGATCGGGCGCTTCAGCCGTCACCGGCGGACGAAAGCTCAGCCCTTGAAAGCTCGATCTTGCGCATTCAACGCCGGCCGCGACCCGCCCGTAGCCCAATCGAGAAGCTCAATCGTGTGTACGACCGGAACTGACGTGCCACTGGCAATCTGCACCATGCAGCCGATATTGCCCGCGGCGATCATGTCCGGCTTGACGCTTGCGATGTTGGCGACCTTGCGATCGCGCAACCGGCCCGCAAGCTCGGGCTGGAGAATGTTGTAGGTCCCCGCCGAACCGCAACACAAATGGCTCTCCGGGACATCTTTCACCACGAATCCATTCTTGGAAAGCAATTCTTTCGGAAGGCCCGTGATTTTCTGCCCGTGCTGCAACGAACACGCGGAGTGATAGGCGACGACGATGTTGTCGTTTCGCGCAGTGGGCGCGAGGTCCAGGCCGGCGACGTATTCGGTGATGTCCTTGGCGAGCGCGGACACCTTCGCCGCATCGGCCGCGAAGGCTTGGTCCTCGCGCAGCAGATAGCCGTAGTCCTTGATCACGGTGCCGCAGCCGGACGTCGTGACCAGGATGGCGTCGAGCCCCTCGCCGGCCGCTTCCTTTTGCCAGGCCGTGACGTTGGCGCGAGCTCGCGCCAGCGCATCGTGGTCGTTGCCGAGGTGATGGGTCAGCGCACCGCAGCACTGCTCGTCCCGGACCAGTATGACCTCGATGCCGTGACGGGTGAGCAGGCTGATGGCGGCCTGGTTGATGCGCGGCGCCAGCACCTGCTGGGCGCAGCCCTGGAGTAGCGCGACACGGCCGCGCTTCTTGCCGAGGGCTGCGAACACGCTGCCGGCGGCAGGCCCGGGCGACGGCAGCCGGTCCGGCGCCAGCGCCAGCATCGCCTTGAGGCGCTCGATCAGGCCGGGCGTGGCCGAGGGCCGCGGCGTCGGCAGCAACACGGCGAGCGGGCGGGCGAGCCGCGCCAGCCACATGCTGATGCGGAAGCGCTGCGGGTCCGGCAGCACGAAGGCCAGCACCTGGCGCAGCAGCCGCTCGGTCAGGGGCCGCTCGTAGCGCTGCTCGATCCTGACCCGGGCCTGATCGACAAGGTGCATGTAGTTCACCCCGGAGGGGCAGGTCGTCATGCAGGCCAGGCACGACAGGCAGCGATCGACGTGCTTGACCACTTCGGCGGTCGGCGCCTGGTCCTTCTCCAGCATCTCCTTGATCAGATAGATGCGGCCGCGCGGGCTATCGAGCTCGTCGCCGAGCAGCACATAGGTCGGACAGGTTGCGGTGCAGAAGCCGCAATGGACGCAGGCGCGCAGGATCTTGTCGGCTTCAGCGATATCGGGGTCGGCGAGCTGCGCCAGTGAGAATTCGGTTTTCATGCCGCAGCGCCCCGCTTCAGGCGTCCCCGGTTCAAGATGGTCTTCGGATCGAAGCTGGCGCGGACCCGTTCGCTCAATGCGGCAATGCCCGGCGCCTGCGGATGGAACACGTCGACAGCGCGCCTGACATCTTCGGCCGCCCGGATCAGCGTGGCGTGTCCACCAAGGGCATCCACGCGCTGGCGCACGATTGGCGCATGCGCATCGGCCTTCGGCGGCAGCGCGGCCCAGATCAGGCCGCCGCCCCAATCATAGATCACGTCGCCGCCGGTCTCGCGGGCCAATTGCGTGCCGAGCGCCGCGCCCGACGCCGGCGGGCAGACGATCCGCCACACCGGCCAGGCGCCGAGCGCACCGTTGGCCGCGAACGGCAGCACGTCACGGATCGCGGCCCACAGCGCGGCGGATGCCGCATCCTCGATCAGCGTCGCGGTTCCGAACGGCGCCAGCAATTCGCGCAGCGAGCCGGCACGGTGGGCAGCGGAGGCCGTGATGCCTTCGAGCCGCAGCAACGTCAGCGCCTCGCCCTGGCCGGCGATATCGCCCAGCCCTTCGGTCCTGGCACGGAGCGCCGATTTCGGCAGATGCGCAGCAGCGGACACATCGTAAGGCGAGCCGAGCGCCGCGGTCATCGCCTTGTTGGCGGCGGCATCGTCCAACCCGCGCAGCAGCAGTGTGCGCTCGGCTTCGGGCTTGGGCATCACCTTCAGCGTCACTTCGGTCATCACCGACAGCGTGCCCCAGGATCCCGCCAAGAGCTTGCAGAGGTCGTAGCCGGTGACGTTCTTCACCACCTTGCCGCCGGTCTTGAAGCTGTCGCCGAAACCGGAGACGGCATGCGCGCCGAGCAGATGGTCGCGCGCGCCGCCCGCCCTGATCCGCCGCGGCCCCGCGAGGCCGGCCGCGATCATGCCGCCGATGGTGCCGAGAGCGGGCGTGCCGAGCAGCGGCGCGGTGTTGACAGGCTCGAAGGCGAATTGCTGGTTTTTGGCATCGATCAGCGACAGTACGTCGGCGAGCGGCGCGCCGGCCTGGAGCGTGACGATCAGCTCGTTCGGCTCGTAGGACGTGACGGCATTGAGCGCGGAAATATCGAGCACGGCGTTGGTCGCCATCGTGTGCCCAATGCTGCGCTTGCTGCCATGACCGATGATCTCGAGCGGCTGCTCATTGGCAATCGCCGCGCGCACCACCTCTTCGACGTCTTTGGCGTCTCTGACCCTGAGCGTGTCCACGGGAAAAGCCGGTAGCGAAATTCGGCGCCAAAATCAAATGCGGCGTGTCGCCAGCGACCATTACCGGCGCGATCGAGCTCCTGCGCCGGGCCACTCACGCTTCGATCATGACCGAAGCCTTCACGACATCGATACTTCGATGACCGGCGAACCAAGCCGGTCCGGCCTTCGCTACAAGCTCACACCGATCGCGATCGAGACTTGAAGTCCAGCAGCAAGGAGCAAGAGCCATGAACCACTATGCCACGCAGAAGTCTCTGAGCGAGGCCGTCGATGGCGGCGGCCTGCTCGTGGTCGCGCAATGGGAGGCCAAGCCCGGCGAGGCCGACAAGGTCGCAGCGATCCTCGACCGCTTCCTGCCGGAGGCGCAGCGCGAGGACGGCGTCAAGCTGTTCCTGATCTCGCGGGGCAAGGACAATCCGGCCCAGTTCCTGTTCTACGAGCTGTTCCGCGACGAGGCCGCCTTCAAGGCGCATCAGGAGAGCGCGCATTTCAAGACGTTTATCGCCGGCGAAGCGCTGCCGCTGCTGGCGAAGCGCGAGCGGGCGCAGTACGGGCTGTTGTAACCGGCCCTGGAAAAGGGCCTGCGCCGCAGGTCCTTTCCTTCGTCAGAACCGCGGAATGTCGGGGAACGCCAGCTTGCCCGCGTGCACATGCATGCGGCCGAGCTCGGCGCAGCGATGCAGGGTCGGAAACACCTTTCCGGGATTGAGCAGGCCTTGCGCGTCGAAGGCGCATTTGAGGCGCTGCTGTTGGTTGAGGTCGATCTCGGTGAACATGTCAGGCATGAGGTCGCGCTTCTCGATGCCGACGCCGTGCTCGCCGGTGAGCACGCCGCCGAACTCGACGCAGGCGCGCAGGATGTCGGCGCCGAACGCTTCCGCGCGTTCGATCTCGCCGGGCTTGTTGGCATCGTAGAGGATCAGCGGGTGCAGATTGCCGTCGCCGGCGTGGAACACGTTGGCGCAGCCGAGCTGGTATTTTTCCGAGAGCTCGCGGATGCGGGCCAGCGCCTTCGGCAGCGCGCCGCGCGGGATAGTGCCGTCCATGCAGAGATAGTCGGGTGAGATGCGGCCCACGGCGGGGAAGGCCGCCTTGCGGCCGGCCCAGAACAGATTGCGCTCGGCCTCCGAGGTCGAGATCTGGCAGGTGGTCGAACCGCAGCCGTTCGCAATGGCCTCGACGCGCGTGATCAGCTCGTCGACCTCGATCTTGGGACCGTCGAGCTCGATGATGAGCAGCGCCTCGACGTCAAGCGGGTAGCCGGCATGGACGAAGGCTTCGGCGGCGTGGATCGCGGGCTTGTCCATCATCTCCATCCCGCCGGGAATGATGCCGGCGCCGATGATGCGCGCCACGCATTCGCCGGCGGCCTCGACCTCCGCAAAGCCCACCATCAGCGCGCGCGCCGTCTCCGGCTTTTGCAGGATCCGCACCGTGATCTCGGTGATGACGCCGAGCAGCCCTTCCGAGCCGGTGATGACGCCCATCAGATCGTAGCCGGAATTCTCGCACCCCTTGCCGCCGATGCGCAGGATCTCGCCGCTCATCAGCACGATCTCGCAGCCGAGCACGTTGTTGGTGGTCATGCCGTATTTCAGGCAGTGCACGCCGCCGGAGTTCTCCGCGACATTGCCGCCGATCGAGCAGGCGATCTGCGAGGACGGATCGGGCGCGTAGTAGAAGCCGGCATGGGCGACCGCCTGGCTGATGGCGAGATTGGTGACGCCGGGCTCCGTGACGACGACGCGGTTGTCGAAATCGATCTCGCGGATGCGCTTGAACTTGCCGAGGCCGAGCAGCACGCCGTCCTCGAGCGGCAGCGCGCCGCCGGACAGCGAGGTGCCGGAGCCGCGCGGCACCACCTTGATGCCGTGTTCAGCACAATATTTCAGGACGAGCGAGACCTGCTCGGTCGTATCGGGCAGCACCACGACCATCGGCGGCTGCCGATAGGCGGTCAGCCCGTCGGACTCGTAGGCCCGCATCTCGGCAGGCGTATCGATCACGCCCTCGCCGGGCACGATGGCGCGCAATGCAGCCACGATCTCAGCGCGGCGCGCGAGCACCGCCTGATCACTCGCAGGCATCATGATGGCCATAGCAAATCCTTTGGCATTGTCCCTTCCGGCTCACGGCGAACCGTCGATTTATCACGGCAAATCAACCACGTCCGCGCCTGTTTGGGTAGGTCATCCGAAAGTCGGAGCGATGATCGCGGGCGACTTCGCTCTGGGACAAGTAGGCAGCCATGAAACCTGTCATGGTTTCATGGCTTGTCCAAGCCGGGCGGGCCTGCCACAACCGGCAGGCCTGACGATTGCCGACGGGCAACAGACGACCAGGCCAGACCCACCAGGGAAGAGACGAAGAGCACCCGATGACAAAACTGACTTTTGGCGCACTGATGATCCTCACCGCGACTGCGACCGCACCCGCCGCGATGGCGCAGGATGTCGCGGCCGGCAAATCGTCGTTCAACAAATGCCTGGCCTGCCACGCGATCGGCGAAGGCGCCAAGAACAAGGTGGGTCCCGAGCTCAACGGTCTCGACGGCCGCAAGTCCGGCACCGCGCCGGACTACAACTATTCCGACGCGAACAAGAATTCCGGCATCACCTGGAACGAGGCGCAGTTCAAGGAATACATCAAGGACCCCAAGGCCAAGATTCCCGGCACCAAGATGGCCTTCGCCGGCATCAAGAACGAGAACGAGATCAACAATCTCTGGGCATACGTCTCGCAGTTCGACAAGGACGGGAAGATCAAGCAGTAGGCGCGTCGATGGCGGCCGCCACAGCTTCGGTTCTGATCGGAATCAGGACCGAAGCGGTGGCTTCTTGTTTTGACGCGTTTTCTTCACGCGAACCGGTCTCCACGTCGCTCGAGAACGTATCTAATCGGCGGCCGCCTGCGCCGGGGTGATTCTTTCGATCATGGTCTCGATCTCCGTCTTCACCAGATCCGGCACCGCGTTCTGCACCATGTGGCCGAGATCGGGCAGCACAATCAGCTTGGCGTTCGGCAGCAGAGCTGCGAACGGACGCGCGTGGATCTCGGTCCTCACCGTCTTGTCCGGCTCGCCGGCGATGATGGTGACCGGCACCTTGATCTCGCCATAACGCGGAGCTTGCGCAGTCACCGCTTGCTTCAGCGTCAGCAGATCATAGGCATTGGCGATGAACTCGCGCGGGCGCAGCAAGAGCGGCGTCGCGGAGTCCTGCACGAAACCATCGGGCATCATCTGCGGCAGGAACACGTCGCGCGCGCCGGGTTCGGCGAGAAAGTAGCCGAGCGGCAGCGTGATCGTGTAGGCGAGCAGCGGGCCGATCACCGGCGTTGCGATGATCTCGTTGTATCGGCCGACACCGCCGCGCCAGGGATGGGTGACGGGCGCGAGCATCACGAGGCCGGCGACGCGGCCAGGATAATCGAGCGCGATCCGCGCGCCCAGCGCGCCGCTCCAGGAATGCACCACGAACACGGCGCGTTCGATCCCGAGCTTGCCAAGCGTCTCGTCGATCATCCGCGCCTGGATCTGTGGCGTCGAATCCTGCCGCCGCGCGCGCGTGCTCCAGCCGTGGCCCGGACGGTCGATCAGGATGACGCGATGATCGCTGGCGAGCATGTCGCCGAGCGGGCGCCGCATCGCCTCCAGATTGGAGCTCGCGCCGTGCAGCATCACGATCGGCAGGCCGGCATCGCGCGGACCGACGTCGACGACGTGGAGGCTCGCGCCCTCGACCTCGATCATCCGTCCCTGCGGCGGAAAGGCGCGCTGCACGGCCACAACGCCGGCCTGCGTGATCAGCGCCAGCAGAACCAGCGCGGTCACGACTGACATCACGATCATGGAGACTGTCCGGGAAATCCAGTGCACATCGCAGCTACGGGTTTGGCGGAAGCCAGTTTCGCTCCGTCGGCTTCAGCAATTCCACCGCAAATGGGGGGCTGTGGATATGTGCATAATTGCCGAACCAAAAAGCTGAGTAAAATCAATGTCAGTTCCCGTGGCACACAAGCCTCGGACCAGCTTCATGCAGTCGTCATCGCGGCTTCCATATAATCGCCACGGTCGGTTCCGCCATCTAGACGCGGGTGGGCGCCGATCCTCCTCGCAACCTCGGGGATGTGAGGAATTGGCCGGCAGGATTTGTCCTGATTTGAACCGGAGAATTTTCGATGAGCTTCAGATCCAACGACACTGCGATCGATGAGATCGTGGCGAGCTGCAACGGCGACCTGCGTGGTGCCGTGCGCGCGCTGCTCCTCATCAACGAGCATCTCGAGGCGGAGCTGGCAAAGGCTTACGCCGCAGCAGCCGATCGCGGCCTTACCGAGCGCGGCGGCAGCGTCCTGCACTGAGTGCAGGCTAGTTCGAGCTGTCCTCGGCCTTTTCCTCGTCCGCCGTAACCGCGGGACAGGCGCGGATCGTCGAACGGGCAAGCTTGGCGTCGGCCTTGGACTTATAGGGGCCGTCCCCAAACCAGATGTCGCCGTCGATCACAGGATTGCTGGTCACGATGTGACATTTGCCGGTGGCGCGGTTGCCGACCACCCAGAACAATCCGTCGGCGAGACTCACCGTCCCCGACGCCAGCAGCAATGTACCTGCAAGGATCAAACGCTTCATGGCCGTGCTCCTGCCATGAAGGTAAGCCCGCGGCCGCGGCGCCAATACCCCTTGCAACGCGGCGCGTCTCATCGTGGTTAATCCACCTCCGCCGCACCGGCTCAAGAGCTGATCGACTTGTCCGTAATTTGCTCGAGCACGATCTTACCGGAAACCGCTGCACAATTTGCGCTAACGCGGCCCTTCCGGTCCGGATCGTGCTCTAAATATCGCGGCCTTCGACCTTCTCGGTCAGCGCCTTGACCTGCTCGGGGATCTTCTCAAGGTGCGGGTTGACCGCGAGGGCCTTGCGGTAGGCCTCGAGCGCGCGCTTCTCGTCGCCGATCTCCTGCATGATCATGCCGAGGCCTGCGAGCGCGCCGAAATGGCGGGGCTCCCGGATCAGCACCTCGCGGATGTCGGCGAGCGAGCGGCCGTAGTCGTTCTGCATGTAGTAAAGCGTGGCACGCCGGTTCCAGGCCTCGATATAGTCGGGCCTGAGCTTGATGACCGAATCCAGCAGCTTGATCGCGACCTCGATCTTCTGCGCCTCGACCGCGGTCTTGGCCCGCGCCATCAGGAGCGCCGCGGTGTCGCTGGGAGTGTGAATCCAGATCGCCCAAATCCGCGCCTCGACATGCTTGGCGCTGGCCTCGTCGGGCGCAGCCTTCAGCGCGCCGAACAGGAAATCGAGATTTTTGCTGCGATCGACCTTCGGCAGCTTGGCCGGCGCTTCCGGAAGCTTCTTCTGCTCCTTGCCGGGCGGGGCCGGCGGCTCAATCTGCTGCGCCAAGGCTGGAGCCAGCCCGGCGGTCCCCAGCACAAGAGCCAGACACAGGGTGCGCGCGAAACGGAATCTCACAGCCATCATGCAAGTCTAAACGCGTAAAGCCGCCCTTGCATAGCAGGGGCGGCGTCAAACTCGTGTGAGACAGTGGTCTTGCAGGACGCGCGCAGGCAATTCAGCCTTGGCGGATCAGCCTTGGCGAATCAGCCCTGGCGAGCCTTGAAGCGGCGCTGCACCTTGTTGATCACATAGACCCGGCCCTTGCGGCGGACCAGACGGTTGGCGCGGTGGCGACCGCGCAGCGATTTCAGCGAGTTACGGACCTTCATGGCAGAATCCTGAACGTTCGAAAGGCCGTGTTCGGCACTACCGTTTCGGCACGCGCGAATGTGGCAAAATGAGATTTTTCCCGCTGGCGGACCGACCGCCCGGGACGGGGCGGTTCTTAAGGCATGCGGGGAGGTGATGTCAATCCAAACAGGCCATTCCGCGCTGATTAACCCCACCGGCTGAGCGAGAAAGGGCTGAAACGGGCCCTTTTCAAGCCGGAAACTCAATCATAGCCTCGCCGGTTGCGACCCGCTCCTGGTCTTGGTTCCGCACGACGACATCGATGAGGACCCAGCGCGCTTTGGCCGTAACCTGTTTTGCCTTGATGACTCCTGACGGCCGGATGGTGTCGCCGGGGCGCACCGGCTTCAACCAGCGCGTCTCCAGCCGCCTGTGGATCGCCCCAGCCGGATAGGCCCAGTCGGTGAGCATGCGCGAGATCAGGCCGAAATTGTTCATGCCATGCATGATGACGCCGCCGAACTGCGTCTTGCCGAAACTGCCCTTCATATACTCGTCGTCGAGATGCAGCGGGTTGTAATCGAGCGAGGCATCGCAGAACAGGCGGATAGACTCGCGCGTCACCGCGAAGTTCGGCCCTTCGATCGTGTCGCCGGCCTCGAGGCCTTCGAACGTGACGGTCATGGCGCCCTCCCCTCAAGCCGGCCGGATGGTCCAGCCGCGGCCGGAACAGATGACGTCGCCGCTCTGGTTGAAGAAGACGTTGTCGTGCACCACGAACAGCCGCTCGCGCTTGATGAATTTGTCGAGAGCACGCGCCTGCAAAGTGATGACGTCGCCGGGGCGGGCCGGGATGTTGTAGCTCCAGGACTGTCCGGCATTGACCGTGCCGGGCGAGCGCATCCAGTCGTCGGCCGGCGTGCACGCGAACATCAGCATGATGTGGATCGAAGGGGGCGCGATCAGCCCGCCATAGCGCGTCGTCTTGGCATAGGCCTCGTCGAAATAGAGCGGATGGGTCTCGCCGACCGATTTGCAGTAGAGCTCGATCGCCTCGCGCGTCAGCGTGCAGGGGAGGGTCTTGCGGGGCTCGCCGGGGACGATCTCGTCCCACACCTTGCGCGATCTGGCGTCCTTCCAGAAATCGGTCTCAAAGGCCTGCACCTCCACCATTTTCCGCCTCCCGGTACCTCTTAGTTGCCAGGACATTAGCGCAGGGACGCTCATTCGCGAAAGCTGCCGATGAGCGCTTGCCAAACTCGTTATATCATATAATCAATTTGGCAACCCCTCGGGAGGACACCCATGCCGAAGCTGAAGCTGCCTGATATCGACAACGTCGTCGCCATCGACATCCACACCCACGCCGAGGAGCCCTGCGGCACCCATCCCGACGACGGCTATGACGATTTCCAGGCGCAGATGGCGGAATATTTCAAGTCGCCGCACAAGCATCCGCCGACGGTGCCGGAGACCGCGGCCTATTACCGCTCGAAAAACATCGCTGCGGTGATCTTCCCGGTCGACGCCGAGCGCGAGACCGGCTTCCGCCGTTACAAGAACGAGGAGATGCTGGAGATCGCCTCCGACCATCTCGACGTCCTCATCCCCTTCGTCTCGATCGACCCGCACAAGGGCAAGCTGGGCGTGCGAGAGGCGCGCAAGCTGATCGAGGAGTACGGTGTGCGCGGCTTCAAATTCCATCCGACCATGCAGGGCTTCTACGCCAACGACCGCATGGCCTATCCGCTCTATGAAGAGATCAACAATGGCGGCGCGATCGCGCTGTTCCACACCGGCCAGACCGGCGTCGGCTCCGGCATGCCCGGCGGCATGGGGATGCGGCTGAAATATTCCAACCCGATGTACATGGACGACGTCGCGGCCGATTTCCCCGACCTCAAGATTATCCTCGCCCACCCCTCCTTCCCCTGGCAGGAGGAGGCCCTGTCGGTCGCGACCCACAAGCCGAACGTTTACATCGATCTCTCCGGCTGGTCGCCGAAATACTTCCCGCCGATCCTGGTGCGCTACATCAACTCGATCCTGCAGGACAAGATGCTGTTCGGCTCGGACTGGCCGGTGATCACGCCGGACCGCTGGCTGTCGGATTTCGCCAAGATCGACATCCGCGACGAGATCCGGCCGAAGGTGTTGAAGGCGAACGCGCGGAAGATTCTGGGGATTTAGGCGCGTCCACATGGACTAGCGGAGTCTGCTTGGTCCTTATGGCGCCTAGAGCGCAGCGACCCCATCAACCGTCTTGCCGTTGTCCGGGAGATGATGGGCTTCGCTCGTCCGACCAAATCTTCCTGGCTACCCGTTGCGTTCAAGATGCCACCAAGAGGCTCTGCCCCTTCGATGGCGAATAATCCGTCGGCGTCAGCAAACGGTCCTCGATCTGGCCTACCATCAGGCCGTGCTCGGAATGTGTAACCCGCTTTATCTCTGACCATTCGGCGTCGGCCATGAAGGCTGACCATGCCGCGGTCTTCACCGCCTCGTCCGGCCATTCCAAAAGGTAGGCGAATTCGGTTCTGTCGCCGAACCTTGTTTCCCACATCGCGACGATTTGAAAACCGTATCTCGTTCGCATGATACGTGCGGCATGTTCGCGAAAGCGCGCGTGGAACGCTGCCTTGTTGTTTTCGAAGATTTCATAGATGCGCAGTTGCTGGATCATCGCCCATCTCCACTTCGATCCGAAGATGTAATCGGAACAAATTGCTGTCAACGGCGCGGTACGTAGGATGATTGAAGGGCCGCTCTGGACATGGTCCGCCGCGCTGGAGTGGCCCCAAGCAAGATGTCTTTTCAATGCCTCCGAAAGGCTTTCATCGCCCGCGGGACAATGTCCGATGTCTGCAATGGGCCAAAACCGCCGGTTGAGGACTACGGCAGACGAAGCCGATTTACCTGCTAACGGATCGCTCCAAGGGTGCGCGCGATAGCAGCAATAGCATTCGCGGTTTCGGCAGGACGGAGGGTTGGATCGAGATGGGTCCCTGCCCAGTCGATAACTGGCCAGCCGCGGCGGCGCGCTTCCACTGTTGCGTGGTCGTAGAGCCTTGAAGTTTGGATGAATCCGGCTGGAACATGATCCCATCTGGCGAGGTCGATAGTCTCGTCGAACCAACTGATGTGCATCTTTGGCAGACCATTTTCGAACTGAGCGAACGCGCTGCGATCACTTTTCAAGATGTCGATGCCCACCAAAGAGGCGCGGTGTCCGTCACCGTCGAACCATTTTGACCACACCGGAAGGGATCCATCTGCTCCTGCAAGATTTCGAATGAAGGCGTGCAGAGCTGGCCTGACCGGGTACGCCGCGCCTTCTATCGGCGGGATGTCGCCATCGACAATGATCACGCCTTCGCGGGCAACTTGGTCGCCAGATCGGCGGCTAGAGCGCTGGCGGAGCTGTGGCCAATCAACACCAGTTCATTTGCAGGAGCAATGTGATTGACAAGACTGCGGCTCCACGCACTCCATGCCGGCGGGGAGATTAGATGCGCTAAAATGTCCGGCACTTGTACGTGCCATCCCGAGTCGCGCAGCTTTTCGGCTGTAGGCTCCCAGCTTGAGGCCCGAACTAAGGGTCCCGCTATGAGGACGGCATCTGTATTCATGGATGTATTCATGGGCCCTCATGCGACCAAACGTGCAGATTTATAGCGCCCGAGTTTCCTTTTGGGTCAATCTCGCGCGCCGGGTATAGTACTGACGCCCGCAACGAGCCTGCAGGAGCGCCAATTGCCCATCAAAGCCGTCGTGTTCGACGCCTACGGAACGCTCTACGACATCCAGTCGGTCGCCGACATCACCGAGGATGCGTTTCCGGGCTATGGCGAGATCATCACGCAGGTCTGGCGGATCAAGCAGCTCGAATATTCCTGGCTGCGCTCGCTGATGCGGCGCTACCAGGATTTTAGCGCCGTCACGCGCGACTCGCTTGCCTATACGCTGCGCCTGCTCGGGCTCGCCTACGAGAACGACGCGTTCGAGCGGGTGATCGAGAAATATCTGCATCTCGATCTCTATCCGGATGCGGCGGCGGCGCTCACAGCATTGAAGCCGCGCAAGCTCGCCATCCTCTCCAATGGCAGTCCGGACATGCTCAATGCGCTGGTGCGCAATTCCGGGCTCGATCGCCTGCTCGATGCCACCATCAGCGTCGATGCGAAGAAGGTCTTCAAGCCGAGCCCGCAGGCCTATGAGCTGATCGGCGAGGTGCTCGGCACCGCACCGGACGAGGTGCTGTTCGTCTCCTCAAATCCCTGGGACGTCGCCGGCGCCAAGTCGTTTGGATTGAACGTCGCCTGGATCGAGCGCGTCACGCCCGAGGCGATGGCGCTGGCTTGCGTCGAGAACGAATTCGTGGCACCGCTGACGATGTTTAGGGCGATCCGCACCCAAATGGACGAGCTTGGCTTCGCGCCGGACCACCGCGTCCGCTCGCTATCTGAACTCCCCGGAATCGTCTAGAGATCGCCGGCCGCCCGTGAGTTGTGAATGAGCCTGGAATCCGTTCGCGCCTTCTTCGCCGAGAATGCCTCCGATATCACCGTCATCGAATCCCCGATCAGCTCGGCCACGGTGCCGCTCGCTGCGGAGGCCTATGGCGTCGAGCCCGGCCGGATCGCCAAGACGCTGTCCTTGCGGATCGGCGAGCGCGTCATCCTGATCGTCGCGAGCGGTACCTCGCGGATGGACAACAAGAAGGTCAAGGCGCAGTTCGGCGGCAAGCCGAAGATGCTTGGGCTGAAAGAGGTCGCCGAGATCACCGGCCACGAGGTCGGCGGCGTCTGCCCGTTCGGGCTGAAGTCGCCGCTGCCGATTTATTGCGACGTGTCGCTGAAAGCGTTCGACATCGTCGTTCCTGCCGCGGGCTCGACCCACAGCGGGGTGCGCATTGCGCCGGAACGGATGGCTGAACTCGTCGGCGCCGAATGGATCGACGTCTGCGAAGTCAGGCCCTAGGGACTAATCGTCATCATCATAGGGCCGGGGTGCCGGTGCGGCCGCCGGCGGAGGCGGCGCGGCATTGTAACGTGGCGCGGGCGCGGCGCGTCCCCGCGGCCCCTGCTGCTGCGGCTGCACCTGGTTGTTGGACCGGAACACCGCGCGGCAGCCGCTGGAGAGCTGCGGCGTGTTCTGTTGCAGGCAGGCCACGATACGGTTCACGTCCGGAATCTGATCGCTGCACAGCCGCCACACATCCGGCGTGCACGCCATCTGCTGCTCCATGGTTCCGCGATACTCTTCGGCGGATGCAGCGCCTTGCGCCACCATGCCGCCGATCGCGAGCACGACACCCAGCGCAATCCGCTCTGTTCGCATATCCCGATCCTTCTCGAATCCCTCGAATTCTCACCAATCAATGAGGCCGGAGCCGGTTCTGGACCAACAACAAAATGTGAAAGTGCGGCCGGAACTTACTCCACCTTGCCGATCTTCTTCACCGCCGCGATCAGCCGCGCGCTGTCGACTGCCACGAATTCGGAGAAGGCCGGCGCGTCCTGATAGGCGACGAGGCTGCCCGAAGCCTCGAAGGATTTGAGCACGTCGGGGCTCCTCATCACCTGCGCCATCGCCTCGCGCAGGCGCATCGCAATCGGCGCGGGCAACGTGCTTTGCGCGAACAAGCCGGCCCAGATGTACATCTCGACGTCCTTGTAGCCGAGTTCCTGGAACGTCGGCACGTCAGGGAAGCTCGCGATGCGCTGCGCGCCGCAATTGCCGAGCACGCGCAGCTTGCCGTCGTCGACCTGCGGCTTCAGCGTCCCCGGCGCCGCGGCGATCGCCTGCACGGTGCCGCTGAGCAGCGCGGTCAGCGCCGGGCCTGCGCCGCGGAACGGCACGTGCAGCAATTTGATATCGGCGCTGCTTGCGAACATCTCCATCGCGACGTGCAGCGTGCCGTACGGGCCGGACGAGCCATAAGTGATCTGGCCGGGCCGCTTCCTGGCGTCCTCGACGAATTCCTGCGCCGTCTTCCACGGTGCCGAGGCCGGCACCGCAAGCAGAGTGGGATCGGCGAGCACGCGCGCGATCGGCATGAATTGCGAGACCTCGTAGGCGACCGGGCGCTCGAACAGCCGGTCGGCCTCGGGCAGCACCGCGAGCGAGGACAGCGTCATCAGCAGCGTGTAGCCGTCGGGCTCGGCGCGCGCTGCTGCGGCATTGCCGACCGATCCGCCCCCGCCGCCGGCGCGGTTGTCGACGATCACAGCCTTGCCGAGAATGCGCTCCAGCGCCATAGCCACGGGGCGCGCCGCAAGATCGGCCTGCCCGCCGGCGGGAAACGGCACGATCAGGGTGATGTTGCGCACCGGATAGGCTTGCGCGAAAGCTTCGTCCGGTGCTGCGAGCCGCAATAGCGGCAATGCGGCAACCGCGCGCAAGAGATCGCGTCGATCCATGACAGGTCCCCTCCCCCGATTTTTCTTGTTTCCACCGTAACCTAGCGCGGCAATCGGCAAGAACAAGACGTTTACGAAGCGTTAGCCATGTTCAGCCCGGTCAGGAACGCATCCCGGAGGCCATTGTTGCCCTCGCAGGGAGTGGTGCCATGGGAAGACTCGCGACCATCGACGTTGCGCTGGACGAAATGCTGGTGAATCTCGCCGCGATCGTCCTGCGACTTTCGAAGCCCGACGTGACGCGAACGCCGGAAGCGCGGCGCGCTTTGGCGCAATCGGTCCATCAATACGCGGTTTGCGCGGCCCGCTCGAGCGACCCACGTGTGCACGAATTGAAGTCGCAGCTGGAAGAGACGCTGAAGCCGAGCTTGCGCATTGCCGTGATCGACGGGGTGAAGGTGTCGTAATAAGAACACCGTCATTGCGAGGAGCTCTTGCGACGAAGCAATCCAGAGTGGCTCCGCGGAGGGATTCTGGATTGCTTCGCTGCGCTCGCAATGACGAGATCGTTGAGAGCGCTCGCTACAATGTCTTCACCTTCCCGCGCGGCCGGCGCTTGCACGTGCCCGGCAGCTTCGCCGCGAGGAAATCGCCGAGCGCCTCGACGCGGGCGGGGCGCGGGCCGCCGGGCGGGGTCACGAGGTGCACGGCGCCTTCGGCCTGTTTCCAGTCTTTCAGGATCACTTCGATGGCGCCGGAGGAGATGGCGTCGCCGACGATGAATTCAGGCAAGTCGGCGATGCCGAGGCCCGCGATCAGCGCCGGCATCACGGCTTCGCCATTGTTGACGCGAAGCTGTCCGCCCGGCCGCACGCTGGCCTGCTCGCCGGCCGAATTGGTGTAGTGCCAGATATTGGGCGTGGAGAGATAGGCGTAGCTGAAGCATTTGTGCTCGGCCAGATGCATCGGATGCGTCGGCCGGCCATGCTTCCTAAGATAGGACGGCGCGGCCACGGTGAAGCGCGGCATGGTGAAGAGCCGCCGTGCGATCAGCGAAGAGTCCGGCAGCCGTGCAATCCGCACCGCCATGTCAAAACCCTCGCCGATCAGGTCGACGGTCGCATCGCTCAAGTGAAGATCGACGGAGACCTCGGGATAGGTCGCGAAGAATTCCGGCAGCAGCGGAGCCACCGCCTTGACGCCGAAGGTCATGGGCACGGCGAGCCGCACCAGGCCACGCGGCGCGACCGATTGTGCCAGCGCCTCGTTCTCAGCCGCCTCGCCGTCGACGAGCAAACGTGTCGCCCGCTCCGCAAGCTTGTGGCCGGCGTCGGTCAGCGCCAGCCGGCGCGAGGTGCGGTTGAACAGACGGGCGCCGAGCCGCTCTTCCAGCCGCGTCACCGCCTTGGACACCGTCGCCTTGGACATTGCGAGTTCGCTCGCGGCCCCCGCAAACGAACGTAATTCCACGACTTTTGCGAAAATCGCGAGCGCCTCGAAATCGGGAAGCTTGGCCATGTGAGCGCCCTCGACAGGTCTAATTGAGAAACAATGCGTTTCAACAGTTTCTATTTCTATACCACAAACGGAAGCTTATCCAAGGGTCATCGGAAATTCAGGACTGGAGCGGCGCCTGATCAAGGCGCCTCCCACTCAAACGAGGATCAAGCAAATGATCGAACTCAGACCTTTCGCAAAGCTCGGTGGCGCCGATCACGGCTGGCTCAAGGCCAAGCATCACTTCTCCTTCGCTGGCCACTACGATCCGAACAACATGGGTCACGGCGCATTGCGGGTGTGGAATGATGACGAGATCGCGCCGAATACCGGCTTTCCAGCCCATCCCCACGCCAACATGGAAATCATCACCTATGTGCGCGAGGGCGCGATCACCCATCAGGACAGTCTCGGCAACGAGGGCCGCACCGAAGCGGGCGACGTGCAGGTGATGAGCGCCGGCAGCGGCATCCGTCACTCCGAATACAATCTGGAGCCGACCAAAACGCGGATTTTCCAGATCTGGATCGAGCCTGCGACACGCGGCGGACAGCCGACCTGGGGCTCAAAGCCGTTCCCGAAGGCTGATCGCTCCGGCAAGCTCGTCACCATCGCGAGCGGCGACGGCAACGACACCGACGCGCTGCCGATCCGCGCCGATGCGCGGGTGCTCGCCACCACGCTGAAAGCCGGCGAGAGCGCGGAGTACACCCCGCAGAAGTCGCGGCACCTCTATCTCGTGCCGGCGGCAGGTTCAGTCGAGATCAACGGTATCCGCGTCAACGCCCGCGACGGCGCCGCAATCCGCGACGAGGACAGGCTGAAGATCACGGCCCTCGAAGATGCCGAGCTTGTGCTCGTCGACGCGGCGTAAGTCCGACGAACGACATCATCGGCCGTCATTCCGGGATGGCGCGAAGCGCCAGACCGGAATCTCGAGGTTCTCCGGTGCGCAATCGCGCCGTAGTTCCTTGCTTCGCATCGCCCCGGAACGACGGAATCACGAACACCAACTGCCCTACCACCCAACGGAGACCACCATGACCAAAGTTCTCGTCCTCTATTATTCCGCCTATGGCCACATCGAAGCGATGGCCAACGCCGTCGCCGAAGGCGCGCGCGAAGCCGGCGCCACCGTCGACATCAAGCGCGTGCCCGAGCTGGTGCCGGCCGAAGTCGCCAAGGCGTCCTATTACAAGGTCGACCAGGCCGCGCCGGTCGCCAAGATCGAGGACCTCGCCAATTACGACGCGATCATCGTCGGCACCGGCACCCGCTTCGGCCGGATGGCCTCGCAGATGGCGAACTTTTTGGACCAAGCCGGCGGGCTCTGGGCCAAGGGCGCGCTGCACGGCAAGGTCGGCGGCGCCTTCACCGCGAGCGCGACCCAGCATGGCGGCCAGGAGACCACGCTGTTCTCGATCATCACCAACCTCCTGCATTTCGGGATGACCATCGTCGGGTTGAACTACGGCTTCGCGGGCCAGATGAAGCTCGACGAGGTCACCGGCGGCGCGCCGTATGGCGCCACCACGATCACCGGCGGCGACGGCAGCCGCCAGCCCAGCGCTAACGAGCTCGCCGGCGCGCGCTATCAGGGCCGCCAGATCGCGGAGACCGCCAAGAAGCTGCTCGGCTGAGCTTCTCGCCTTAAGCTTCACGACCGGTTGCATGGCTGATGCAAGGCGGACGGCATTCTCTTCGTAGAATGCCGCCCGTCACACGGAACACTACGCTTGCGTGAGGTCCGCACGCGGTGGAATGCCGACCACCGGCGCAGGTGCCGGCGCAGTCGACAGCCACCAGCCGTTGCCGGCGAACCAGCAGGTTGCGTCGGGTGTCGCGCCTCTGCGCAGCGACTGCACGCTGTCCCAACCTTTTGCGAACGCCTCGGCCAGCCGGCGGCCGGCATCGGCATCCTGGAGTCCCGCACAGCCGATGAACTGGGCGCGGCTCAGGAATTTGGCGGGCCAGATTGCGCCCTGCGCCGGGCGCGTGATCATCAACATGCCGCCGTGCACCCCCTCGGGCGCCAATGGGAACACCAGCCGGCCGCCGGGCCGCAGCGCCTCCAGCCATTCCGTGGCCGGCTGCGCGGCTCCCGCGCAGACATAGATCACGTCCGCGTCCGGCAAGTCCGACGCTATGCCCGAGTGCCCGCGCAGCTCGACTGTGGCGATATCCTTCAAGTTCTCGCGCGCGCGTGCGGCAAGGCCTTCGTCGATCTCATAGGCATAGACGCGGCCGGAGGGCCCTGCGAGTTCGGCGAGAATTGCGGTGTAGTAGCCGGTGCCCGCGCCGATCTGGAGCACGGTCTCGCCTTCCTTCACTGCGCAGCCGTTCAGCCAATAAGCGTGTCCGCCGGGCATGCCGATGTTGAGACCGCGTGCCGGATCGAGCGCCAGCAGCGTGTTTTGATAGAGGAAGGCCGGGTCATCGTCGGGTGTCACGACATAGGGGTGACCGCCGCATGCGATCGACCACGGCCCGGGGCCGGCGAAGGACTCGCGCCTGACGGTCCGGAATGCTTGTTCGATTCGAGGGTCTGTAACCTTGGCCGCGGCGCACATCAACTGTGCATAGAACGCGCGATATTTCTCTGAACGGTCTTCCATGTCGCCTCCCTGGAGCGGATGCGACCGTACCACAACGACTGCGATATGCGAGTGGCCACCGCAACCGGCGGCACCGCACACTCAGCGTGCGGTCCTTCCCATGGCGCGCGCGGCAAAGGCGGCAAGCCTGGGATAACGGCGCAGGCCCTGCGCGGCATGGTCGCGCAAGGCGTAAGGCACGCCGCGCCAGGACAGCGCGACGCTGACGTCGGTCAGCGGCACCCTCTCGGCGCCGAAGCGGCGCTTGTAGTCGTGATTGCCGATGCTGAGATCGAAGCGGCGCACGCCCTCTCCATGCAGCGCCGCCATGGTGCGCTCGGTGACGAGCAGACCCGGCGAGCAGTTCGCCCATGAATCGCCGGCGTGGCTGATGCGCAGGAGGAAATAGGTCGCGCCATGCCTGAGGCCGAGCGTGGTGGCGACGATGGCCTCGTCGCAGACCAGCGCCGAGACGACGGCATAACCGTCCGCAACGCCGTGGCGGGCGACTTCGCGATAGAACCGTGCATGAGCGTCGTCGTTGAGGACGAAGCGCGAGCCGAGCTTCTTCATGCGCGCCTGCTGCTGGAGATCCATCACGTCCAGCAGCTCATGCGCGCGCGTGACATCTGTGGCGATCTCGAACCGCGCGCCTTGGTGCCGGCTGAACACGCGCCAGCAGCGCGGCATCTGCATGCGCTTGATCGAGGCCTGGTAGGCGTCATAGTCGTCGCCGGTCAGCACGAGATTGCCGTTGAGCGAGCTCGACCCGATGCGGCCGAGCGACACCAGCGGGTTCGGCTTGCCGCCGATCTGGGCCGGCATCTTCTTCAGGCGCAGCAGATCGAAGCCGTCGGGCAGCGCGCACAATGCGCCGACCAGCGCCTGCCCGATCGCGTCCATCGCCGCCGCATCCAGCGCGGCATCGGACGCCAGGATCGGCGCGTTGTTATCGGAGACGCCAAAATCGGCGAACTCGAGGATGCGGATGCCGCGCCTCACATGGCTGACCAGCGGCACCACCGCGATATCCCTACCGGTCGCGGCATCGGAGATCAATGCAATCAGCGGCGCCACGCCGCCGAAGGCCCGGTACCAGGCGCCGAGCCAGTAACCATGCTGGAACGCGGTGCGGTGGCCCGCGTTCAGGCGCGAGGCGGCCAGCCGCCAGTCGCGCACGAAATCGACCGCGAGTCCCGATGCGCTGGACACCTGATCGCTGAGCTGCTCGACGCTGAGAAACGTCATCCGCGGGACACATGATTACTGAATCTTTCCAGATAGATTATGTTTTGCCGCGGACCACAAGCAACGTCGCTGCTTATCGTTAAGCCGGTCCCACCAAAACCGCACCGGCTGCGACAGACTGTCAGCGTCCGGATTTCATCGGCGCGACGCATTGGAACCTGGCCAGGAAATGCAGGCCGGCCGCCGCGAGCGCGAACATGAACCAGACCGGATTCTGTCGCTCGAGCAGGAAGGTCTCGGTGGTTCCGTAGTAGAGGCCGAACAGCCATACCGCCAGAAACAGCTTGGCCAGCGCGCCACTGCGGCTGTGGGCCTGGGCGGACTGGAAATTGACCAGCGGCGCCAGCACGAACACGAGAATGACGAGCAGCAGGCCCGGCAGGCCGATGGTGACCGCGAGGTCGAGATAGCTGTTGTGGCTGTGCGCGGCCGAGGTCGCCCATTCGGCGCCCTGAGCGGTCTGCCGTTCGGTCACGTCGTCCCAGAAGGCCGCGTAGCCGTGGCCAATGACCGGCTTCTCGGCCACGGCAGCAAGCGCGAACTGCCAGATATCGGAACGGCCGGTGAAGGTGGGATCGAGCGGAAGCAGCCGCGTCATGGTCCCGAGCGCCGGGCTGAGGACACTGCCGACCGTGAGCAGGTTCATCGCGATCAATGGCACGAAGCAGATGATCCGCTTTACCCATAGGCTCCGCGTCACGTAGACCAGCGATGCCAGCGCGTAGATCGCAAGGCACAGCACCGAGGAGGTCTTGCCGCCGGTGAAGATCAGAAAGATGCCGGCGAGCGCCGCGATTGCCGGCCCCATGACAAATGAGCCAGCGGAAGCCAGGTAGATGCCGACATAGACCAGGATGGTCATCACGGGCGAAGCGACGTTCTTGTGGCCAAAACTGCCGCGCCAGTCGCCGGCGAGCTGCGGCTCGGTGATATCGAGCGCGGTATGCATCGAATACTCCGGCGCCAGGAAGACGCCGAGATAGCAGAGCGTGAGCAGCACGAGCGCGGCGGCACCGAGGCACAGATTGAAACTGCGCTGCGTCGGCGGCAACAGCGGCAAGAGCACGGCGAGCGAAGTCGCGCTGGCGGCGAGCACGAAGCGCTGGGCCGACACGCCGCGGCTCTCGGAGAAAACGATGTTGATCAGCAGCCAGCCGACCAGGCAGAGATGCAGCGGCTTCACCAGCGTCTTCAGCGCGGGTGCATCCGTCACCGCGACGAACAGTACCGCGACCGCGGCGAGCAGGCCGAAACAGATGTAGGCTACCGCCATTCGTCCGCCGACGACGGTGGTCACGTCGGGATTGCGCAGGTCGGGGAACGGATCGAGCGTTACCAGCGCGAGAAGCAAGGCGGCAATCGCGACGAGGCAGCGCGCTGTCTGCACGGCACTCAGCCCCGCAAGCCCTTCGCGAAGGGCGCGGCCGAACGATCGGGCCTCAAGGTCGGTCATGTCGGCGGCGTTGCGGCTCATGGCTTGAATCGTGTGATGAAGCCGGGAGAGCTTCAGGTTTTAAGCCATCCCCGTTAACCTTCCGTCAACCAGCACTCTCTGCGGCTGGCCGCGTTCGTGCAGATTGGTGCACGCTCGATCCGGCGGCTTAACGCTAATCTGCGAAACCGGCAGCGCCGCAGGCATTCGCGGCAACGCTTTGGCACTAATGCGGATATCTTCCGCCGCGGTCGAGACTGCACTCGCCGGCATCTCCGGCTGCGCCCTGGTTAACAGATCCTTGAAAGACGAGCCGTAGCTTGATCACCGCCGAAGACGTTCTCGATTTGCCGGCCACCACACGCATCGTTCCGGCCGTGCGTCTGCCGCTGCCGGCGAGCTCGACCACGCCGGTGTCGGTCGTTATTCCCGCCAAGAACGCTGCGGCCTATGTCGGCGAAACCCTCGCCAGTGCGCTGGCGCAGAGCGAGGTGGGCGAGGTGATCGTCGTGGACGACGGCTCGTCCGACAACACGATTGCGATCGTTCGCGCCATTCGCGACCCGCGGCTGCGCCTGATGACCAACGATTCCGCCGGCGTGTCGGCCGCCCGCAATCTTGGCGCGCGCCATGCGCGCGGCGAGTGGCTTCTCTTTCTCGACGCCGACGACCGCCTGCGTCCCGGCGCCGCGGCGGCGCTGCTGGCGGCGGCGCGCGGCGCTCCGCGCGCGGTTCTCGTTTACGGCGACTACAACACGATCGACAGCGAGGGACGGCAGATCGGCCGGCGCGGGCTGCTGAAAGGCCGCCGCAAGCCTTCCGGCGACGTGCTGGCGCGGCTCGCGAGCGGCAACTTTATCGTCAACGGTGGCATCGCGCTCGCGCGTGCGGAAGCCTTCCGCGCCATCGGCGGCTTCGACGTCTCGCTCCGATATTGCGAGGACTGGCATTGCTGGTGCCGTCTCGCCGCGATCGGCGAGTTCGAGTTCGCGCCAAAGCTGCTGCTCGACTATCGCCTGCACACCGCCAACACCATGAACGCGGCGGTGCGGACGCCGCAGGATTTCTTTCCCGCGATCGCGCGGGTGTTCGACGACGGCCTGATCCTGGCGCGGCTGCCCGAGAGCACCGCAGCCGGACTGCGCCAGGCCGCCGAGATCCATCTCGTCACCTATGCGGCGATGCAGGCGGTCCGCTTCGGCCGCTATCGCCAGGCCCTCGGCTATCTGGGGATGATCGGCCGGCGCTCGCTCAGGGCGCTGCCGCGCGCGGTGGCCAGGACGGCCCTCGCCCGCTTCGGCATCTAACCTGACACAGTGGTGTCAGGATACGATCTTCGAGGCCTCATAGGGCTTCGGCTCGCTGCCGAACGCCGCGAGCACGGCACCGAGCGCGACCATGACCGGGTGTATCGCGATGATCGCTTTCGACGACGTCAGCAGGCTGGCCGCGCGAACCAACGACAGCGGCAGCCGTCCCAGCATCTGCGCAAACACCCACGCCCGCGCGCCGGCGCTTTGCGCGGCCTTGGACTGCACGCGGTAATTGATCGCACCGATGCGCAGGCCGCGCCTGGCGATCCAGCCGAAGCTGGAGCGGTTCTGCGGCACGGTCTCGGTGATAACCGCCTCCGCAGTCCAGTGGAACGTCATGCCGGCATCGCGGCAGCGCACGAAGAAATCGCAATCGCCGCCACCGAGGAAATTGAAGCGCAGGTCGAACGCGGGACGCTCGAACCGCTCGAACGCGGCCCGCGTGATCAGACAATTGCCGCAGCCATAGATCAGCGGCACCGCGCCGGTGTAGTCGTAGGCGGGACAGAAGGCGGGATGATGCGCAAGCCACGGCTTACTGTCATCGTCGAAGTCAGGCAGCACCGGTCCGCCGACCACATCGGCGCCGGTCGCCTCCGCGGTGCGGACCATGAGTTCGAGCCAATCGGGCGAGGCGATCTCGTCGTCGTCGATCATCAGGAAGCGGGTCGCGGCGGGAAACAGCGCCTGCGCCGTCTCGAACGCGGCGTTGATCGCCTGGCAATTGCCCTGCCGCTTCTCCACGAGACAAACGCCCTGCAGCCTGCCGTCGGCGAGATACTCGGCGGCAACGGGCGCGCTTTCGCGCCGTGCGGCATCGTTCTCGACCATGACGACGGCAAAGGCGCGTGGGGTGCGCTGGCTCACGAGCGAGTCCAGCGTCAGCCGCAGATGCTGCGGTCGGCGGAAGCAAGGAATGCAGACCACGATGCCGACCGACAGGTCGATGACGCGCGAACTCGCCGCGATCTCCCGGTTGGGATCGCACACGGCATCATGGATACGCGCGGCGGACAGGTCTGTCGGGATCAATGTCATGACGTTCTAGATGTCCGAGATAGATTGAAAAAGCCCTGCTTCGATCGCGCTGGATGGGGCATCGTCCCGCGATGACACATTGTCGCGGCACGGATGGGTCCCAAAATGAACGGCCGCCGCGGAGCGCAACAGTGCAGATCTCTCCCCACCAATGCACTTAACCGCTTTCGCCTGTTTCTGCCGCGAAATCCTATGCGCGTGGTACTGCAATTCGCGGTCCATGGCGGCGAGGATGGCCTGACATGAGCAATGCCGTAGTTAACGGCAGTGCGCATTAACCCGACCGTAAGCACCGCGACCGGTGAAGCGATGCGGCATCGGATTTGCACTTCGGGCACGCGAGCTTTTTCCTGTAAATTTGAATAGAACAAGCGCGGTCCAAAAAAATGAACAAGCCAGCGACGATCGACTTCACGACAGTCACCCACCTCCCCATCGCCGCCGCACAGGCCCCGGCGCTGCACGACCTCGTGCCCGGCGAAGCCCGTGACAGCCTGCTTGCCGTGCAGGACGCGCTACGCCGCGAGCTGCCGCTGGGCCCGCTCGCCATTTATGAAGCCGGCGGCGGCTCGTGCAGCGTCGTGCCGCCGGATTTGCTGAGCCGCAGCAAGATTACCGTCGTCGACATCGACGAGGACCAGGTCCGCAACAACACCTACGCCCACGAGGCGATTCTCGGCGACGTGCAGGCCTACCGCTTCGGCCAGGAGACCTTCGATCTCGTGATCTGCTACAACGTGATCGAGCATTTGCCCCATGTGGACGCGGCGCTGTTGAATTTCCGCGACGCGCTCAAGCGCGGCGGCATGATCCTGATCGGGGCGCCCAATCCGCGCTCGCTGTCCGGCGTCGTCACCAAATATTCGCCGCACTGGTTTCACGTCTGGTTCTATCGAAACATCCGCGGCATCAAGGAAGCCGGGCTGCCCGGCGAGCCGCCGTTTCCGACCTTCTTCCATCCCCTGGTCACGCTGCCGCGGCTCGAAGCGTTCGCCGCCGCCAGCGGCCTCGAGATGATCTACCGCCGCGAGGTCGAGAGCCCGCGCTATCCCGAGATGCGCCGGCGCAAGCCGCTGCTCGCCGCTCTGGTCGATGCCGGTGCCGCCGTGCTGAATGCCGTGTTCCCCCGCGGGACCGACGTCCGCCGCGGCGACTATCACGTCATCCTGCGGAAGCGCTGACGGCCATGCGCGCGCCGGCCATCGCAGGAGAAGCGAAGCTTCGCGGCGATATTGCGCGCGGTAACGAAGCGTTAATGTCCGAGGGACTGCGGCGCGGTCACGCGTCGACCGGCAGCGTGCGCTTAAACGCTTTGTTTGCCATTTCGGTGAATAGTCCCTCAATGCGTATGGTTAATTTTCCCTGTTGCGTAGATTGGGCACCTATATCCCGGGTGCGTGGCGTAAAGCGAAGAGTGGCCCCTCAGCCCGCGGCCGTTGGAATGAAAGCTGGGGATCATGCTTGACTATAACCAGCCGATAGATCGCGCCAGATCGGAGGCCGCACAGCAGAAGCCTGAGGCCAGCTTCAACGTGCTGGAGCTCGCCAATCTGCTCTGGCGCCGCAAGGTCGCGATTGCCGCCGCCGCCCTGCTCGGCGCCACGCTTGCCGTCGCCGTCGGCAAGGGCCTGGCGCCGCGCTACACCGCCACCGCCCAGCTCTATGTCGATCCGCGTGAGCTTCAGCTCGTCGATCGCGAGCTCACGCCGCGCGCGCAGGATGTCTCCGGCATGTCCATGGTGGTGGAGAGCCAGGCGCGCCTGATCACATCCAACAGTGTGCTGCTCCAGGTGATCCAGCAAGCCGGTCTCGACAAGGATCCGGAATTCGGCGGCAGTGACGGCAGGGGCCTGATGTCGTCGTTGGTTGGCCTGATCGGCCTCCAGTCTCGCGCGCCCTCGGCCGCGGACAGCAGGGAAGTGCAGCTCGGCGCGCTCGAGGCACTGAACAAGCACATCACCATCCGCAAGACCGAGAAGAGTTTCATCGTCGACATCGAGGTCTGGTCGTCCGATCCGGCGAAGGCGGCGATGCTCGCCAACACGCTGACAAACGCCTACCTCGCCGAATCCCGCAACTCGCAGGCTTCGGCCGCGCGTCGCGCCACCGCCGACCTCTCCGGCCGCCTGAAGGAATTGCGTGAGCGCCTGCGTAATGCCGAGACCGCGCTGGCGACCTACAAGGCCCAGAATAATTTCGTCGGCACCCAGGACGCGTTGATCAGCGACCAGCAGCTCTCCGCCAGCAACCAGCGGCTTTCCGCGGCCCGCGCGGCGACGATGGATGCGCAGGCGCGGCTCGACCAGATCGAGGCGAGCCGGCGCACGGCGGCGGACGCGGGTGCAATCCCCGAGGCGCTGCAATCGCCGACCATCGCGAATTTGCGCGCCCAATACGCCGACGCGCGCAAGAAATATGCGGAGCAGGCCGGTGAACTCGGCCCGCGCCATCCGGCGCTGCGCCAGACCGAGAAGCAGGTCGAAGACCTCAAGCGCACCATCAGCGAAGAGATCGACCGCTTCGCCCAGTCCGCCAAGAACGATCTCACGCGCGCCCGCGACTACGAAGCCTCGCTAAATCGGGCGCTGGAGGCGCAGAAGCGGCAGAGCGTCCAGCTCAGCCAGGCCGCCGTGCGCCTGCGCGAGCTCGAGCGCGAGGCCGATGCCAGCCGCGACGTCTATCAATCCTTCCTCAAGCGCTCGCGCGAGACCGAGGAGCAGGAGACCCTGAATACCTCGGCGGCCCGCATCATCGGCGAAGCGACGGTCCCGCAGCGGCGCTCGTTCCCGCCGGGGATGACGCTGTTTGCGATGATCGGCTTCATCTTCGGCGCGATCGCCGCGTCAGGCTGGTTCGCCGCCGCCGAATTTCTGCGCACGGGCGCGGCCGCACCGGCGCCCACTCCCGCCCGCCCCCAGCGCACGCCGGCGCCGGACACCGCGCGCACACCGCAGGTCGCACCAACACCGGAACCCGCTCCGCCGCAGCAGGTCCCGCGGGCTCCGGAAGTCGCGCACGTCCTGCCGGAACTTGCCGCGCCACCGCTGCAGCCTGCGATGGCCGAAAAGCCGCCGATCGAAAAGCCCTGGATCGAAAAGCCGCTGATCGCGCGGCTCCGGGAAGCCGACGTCATCCATACGCTCGGCGCCATCCTCGCCACGGGCGGCGGCGTGGACCTGACCCGGCTGGGCTGGCCGACGCTGCGGCCCGGCTTTCCGCTGACGAGCCTGCTCAACGCCTGGCGCGACATGCGCGCGGCCGCGGCCCGTCGCGCCGACGGCAAGGCGATGCCGGTCATCGCGCTGGTCGGCGCCGGTGAGACCACCGGACGCAGCGTGACCGCGCTGAATTTCGCTCTCGCGGCTGCGCGCGACGGTGCCCGCGTGCTGATGATCGATGCCGACCATCTGGCACATTCGCTCTCGAACAAGGTCAACCGCACCGGCAAGAGCGAGCCGAGCAGGCTCGGCTGGCTCTCGAACGGCAGCAAGGCCGCGCGCGAGATCAAGACTGTCAACGGCATCTCGGTGCTGCCGGCCGCCGAAGGCGATGCCGACAAGGCGGCTGAGGCCATCCGCAAGGCGATTGCGCAGGCGCGCTCGGCCGGCGGCTATGACCTCGTGATCCTCGACGGCCCCGTGACGCCGCTCACCGCCGGCAGCCGCAAGCTGCTCGACGACACCGATGCGCTGGTCGCGGTGCTGCCGACCAGCCTCGACATCAACGACGGCCTGGAGGAGATTTTGAGCACGCTCGGCCGCGCCGAGCGCAAGCTGGTCGGCGTCGTGCTCGACGAGCTCACCCCCATGGCCCAAGCACGCCAGCGAGGCAGACAATATGCTTGAGCGCCGCGTCAATCTGGATGGCCGGGCCGCGACCGCCGACGTGCCGCGGATCACCGTCGGCGGCCTGCGCATGGCCGCACTCGATCTGGAAGCGACCGCCGATTTCATGATCGAGGCCACCGATCCCGACAATCGCATCGGCCGTCCGCTGTTCCTGACCTCGGCCAACGGCGAAGTGCTGGCGCGCTGCTCAACCGAGCCGCAGACCGAGCGCCTGTTCCGCGCCGCCGACCTGATCAATGCCGACGGCCAGCCGCTGGTGGCCGCCTCGAAGCTGCAATCCTGGTTTCCGCTGCCCGAGCGCGTCGCGACCACAGACCTATTCCATGTCGTCGCGCGCAAGGCCGAAGCGGCGGGCCGCACCTTCTATATG
This sequence comes from Bradyrhizobium diazoefficiens, assembly GCF_016616235.1. Lineage (NCBI taxonomy): Bacteria > Pseudomonadati > Pseudomonadota > Alphaproteobacteria > Hyphomicrobiales > Nitrobacteraceae > Bradyrhizobium > Bradyrhizobium diazoefficiens. The sequence goes on along the minus strand of NZ_CP067100.1, from coordinate 1,325,238 downwards.
TTCGGCGCCAGCGAGGACGAGAACCTCGCCGCCGTCGAGAACGTCCAGAAGATGTATCCGGATCTCAAGATCGTCGGCCGTAGCCACGGCTACCTGCGAGGCGAGGCGCTCCGCGCCAAAGTCGACGAGATCAACGCGCTCGCGCCGGATTATCTGTGGGTTGCGCTCGGCGTGCCCAACGAGCAGGCATTCGTCGAGGAATTCTCGTCGCACCTCACCAATGTTGGCGTTATCAAGACATCCGGCGGCCTGTTCAACTTTTTGTCGGGCAGCCGGGCACGCGCGCCGCTCTGGATGCAGAAGATCGGGCTCGAATGGGCCTGGCGGACCTTGCTCGAGCCACGCCGGCTGTTCTGGCGCTATTTGACCACCAACCCCCGCGCACTCTATCTTCTCTTCAGCCGCAACCGGCCGTTCAATCGCTGAGAGAAGAGTAGAAGACGACATGACCGACCGACCGACCGTCCTCGTCACAGGCGGCGCGGGCTATATTGGCTCGCACGCCTGCCGCGCTCTGGCCGCCGCCGGCTATCAGCCCGTCGTTTATGACAATCTCTCGACAGGTCATCGCAATTTCGTGGCCGGGCCCCTGGTGACGGGGGATCTGCTCGACGGCGCGGCACTGGCGCGCGCCTTTGCCGATCACAAGGTCACGGCGGTGATGCATTTCGCGGCCGCCAGCCTCGTCGGCGAGTCCATGACCGATCCGCAGAAATATTACATCAACAACGTCCAGGGCACGCTATCGCTGCTCCAGGCGATGCGCAACGCGGGCTGCCATCGCATCGTGTTCTCCTCCACCGGCGCCGTCTACGGCAACGCCGATTCCAAGGAATTGCCGGAAGACTTTCCCTGCGCACCGATCAATCCCTACGGCGCATCGAAATGGATGATCGAGCGCATGCTCGCCGATTATCGCGCCGCCTACGGTTTCGGCGCGTTCTGCCTGCGCTATTTCAACGCCAGCGGCGCCGATCCGGCCGGCGGCATCGGCGAATTGCGTGACAACGAGACGCACCTCATCCCGCGCGCCATGATGGCGCTGCAGGGCCATGTCGAATTCGCCGTATTCGGCGACGATTACGAGACGCCCGACGGCACCGCTATCCGCGACTACATCCATGTCACGGACCTTGCGGCAGCGCATGTCGCCGCGCTGAAACTGCTTGAACAGGGACACGCCGGCGGCAGCTTCAATCTCGGCACCGGCTCAGGCTTTTCGGTGCGCGAGATCCTCAACGCCATCAGGCAAGAGACCGGCCGCGAGGTGCCGCACACCGTCAAGCCGCGCCGCGCCGGCGATCCCACCTACTTGGTCGCCGACCCCTCCGCGGCGCGAAAGGTGCTGAACTTCGTGCCGCGTCACTCCGACCTTGCCACGGTGATCCGCACCGCCTGGGCCTGGCACCAGACGGCGCATCCGCTCAGGTCGCGTTAAGCGCGGCGGCTTCGTCCGAAGCCGGCTCCGGCTGGAGCGGCGGCGCGACAGGCAGGAGCGTCGGCCGCAGCAGTTCGGCCATCTGCTGCGCCGGTACCGGCTTCGAAATCAGAAAGCCCTGCATCTCGTCGCAGCCATGCGTGCGCAGGAACGCCTCCTGCCCGGCGTTCTCGACGCCTTCGGCAACCACGGTCATGCCGAGCGCCTTGCCCATGCTGATGATCGCCTGCGCGATCGCCTGGTCTTCCGAATCCTGCGGCAGGTCGCGCACGAAAGAGCGGTCGATCTTGATGGTGTCGATCGGGAAATGCTTCATCAGCGACATCGACGAATAGCCGGTGCCGAAATCGTCGATGGCAAGGCGAATGCCGCGGCTCTGGATGGCGTCGAGCACCTTGAGCGCGCGCCCGACATTGCGCATCATCATGCTCTCGGTGACCTCGAGCTGGAGCAACACCGGCGACATCCCGCTCGCCGCCAACGCCTCGTCGACGTCCTGCAACAGATGCTCGTCGGCGAACTGCCGCGGCGACAAGTTGACGGCCATCGACACCGGCAGCAAGCCCTGGCGCTGCCAGGCCATGGCCTGCGCGCAGGCCTCGTTCAGCACCCAGCGGCCGATCGGCACGATCAGGCCGGTCTCCTCCGCAAGCGGAATGAACTGTGCCGGCGAAACGTTGCCGAGCTCGGGATGGGTCCATCGCAGCAGCGCTTCGACGCCGGTGATCTGGCCGGTTTCAATATCCACCTTGGGTTGGTAGTTCAGCGAGAACTGTGCGCGCTCCAGCGCCCGGCGCAGCGCGCTCTCCAGCGACAGCCGCTCGATCGACTGCGTCTTCACTTCCTTCGAGAAGAAGCGATAGCCGTTCTTGCCGTCCTCCTTGGCGAGATACATCGCCATGTCGGCATTCTTGGTCAGCATCTGCGCGTCGGAGCCGTTGGCCGGGTACATCGCGATGCCGATCGAGGCCGTGGTGTGGCACTCGTGGCCGGCGAGCTCCATGGGCTCTGCGAGCGCCGTGAGCAGCCCGGTCGCAATGCGCTGGACGTCGTCGATCTCGCCGCACTGGTCGAGGATCACCACGAACTCGTCGCCGCCGAGGCGCGCCACCACGTCGCTCTCCCGCAGCGCGCCGCGCAGGCGGCTCGCGACCTCGAGCAGGAGAAGGTCACCGGCTTCGTGACCCAGCGAATCGTTGATGACCTTGAAGCGGTCGAGATCGATGAACAGCACCGCGAAGCGGTGATCGTGGCGCTGCGCTTGATCGATCGCCTTGCGCAGCAGCCCGTTGAAGGTCTCGCGGTTCGGCAGATCGGTCAGGCTATCATGCGAGGCAAGATACTCGATCCGCTCGTCCGCCTCGTTCTTCTCGTCGGCGCGGTCGAAATTTTCCATCGCGAAGGAGACGTTGTCGGCAAGACGCTGCAGCAGCTCGACGAACTCGGCCGTGAACGTCTCCTGCTCGGTCGACATGTAGATCATGACGCCGACGGGCTTGTCGTGCGTGATCAGCGGGAAGGCCGCACCGGAACGCGCGCCATCGCCGCGGACGACGGGGTGGAAGACGCGGACGCGATCGTCGTTGAGATAGTCGTTGCTGATGCACGGCTGGCGCGTGCGGAACGCCGTGCCGCTCATCCCGCGCCCCTCGGGACGCTCGGGATCGATGGAGAGGCGGACGCTGCGTGTGGTGCCGGCGGACGGCCCGGCCGCAGCCACGATCTCGAGCTGGTCGCTGCCGGCCTTCGCCAGCGCAATCGTCGTGGAGGTGAACTTGGCACCGTTCGATGCGGCGAGGCAGACGAGGTCGAACAGCTCGGCGCGCGATTTCGCCCGCATGATGGCCTCGTTGGTGGCGCTCAGTGCCGCGAACATGCGCGCCAAGCGTTCTTTCTGCGCCTCGGTGCGTGCCTTCTCCTCGGCGCGGTCGAAATTGTCGAGCGCGAAGGAGACGTTTTCCGCAAGCCGAGCAAGCAGCTCGACCAGGTCGGGCGTGAACGTGTCTTTCTCCGGTGCCAGGAACAGCAGGATGCCGATGGATTCGCGCCCGGCGCGCAGCAGCGGGAAGCTTGCCGCGGCATGTGTGCCATCCTCGGTCGCCTTCGTGCGCCAATATTCGGATCGCGGGTCGTTCAGATAGTCGTTCATCACACACGGCCGCCGCGTGCGCAACGACGTCCCAATCAGGCTCTGGCTTTCGGGGTGGTCGGCGGAGACGACGCAGGTCCGGCCCACCATCCGCTCCTGCATGCGTCCTTTCGCGGCCACGACCCGGACGAGTTCGCGGCCCGGATCCATGATCCCAATGGTCGCGGAAGTGAACATTCCGCCCAGCACGGCCGCCTGGCAGGCGACCTCAAACAGCTCGTCGCGGGTCTTGGCGCGCATGATGGCTTCGTTGGTGGCGCTGAGCGCCTGGAACATGCCGCTCAGCCGATCCTTCTGCTTCTCGGCCCGGGCTTTCTGCTCGGCCCGATCAAGGCTCTCCAGCGCGAAGGACACATTCTTGGCCAGTCGCTCCAGCAGTTCGAGAAGTTCGGGCGTGAATGTATCCACTTCAAGCGAGTTGAAAATGAACACGCCCTCCGCCCGGTCGCCATTGACCAGCGGCAACACTGCCGAGGACTTGATGCCCGTGCGAAGGGTGCGCTCCTGCCAGGGCTTGCTCCGCTCCTCGACCCAGAGGTCGTTGCTGACGCAAGGCTGCCTGGTTCGGAATGCCGTGCCCGTCAGGCCCCTCCCCTCGGCGGCCTCCTCCATGGTCGGGAATACAAGGCTGCGCATTTCCTCGGCGTTCGGACCGGCACAGGCGGCCACCCGGAGCAGTTCGTTCCCGTCGTCGGCGAGCGCAATCGTGGTCGAGCCGAACTTGGCGCCGTGCACCGAAGCCTCGCAGACCAGGTCGAACAGCTCGGCGCGCGACCGCGCGCGCATGATGGCCTCGTTGGTCTCGCTGAGCGCGGCATACATCCGCGCCAAGCGCTCCTCTTCCGCGGCGATTAACGCCTTCTCCTCGTCGCGGTCGAAGTTCTCGGCCGCGACCGAAACGTTCTCCGTGATGCGCAGCAGCAGCGCGACGACCTCTTCGTCCTTCGCCCACGACTTGCTGACAAAGAAGAAGATCACTCCGACACTGGCTCCGCGCTTGACCAGTGGTGTCGCCACGCAAGCGACGGCCCCGGCGTTGACGTTGGCCTTCTCCCACCGCGTTCCCTTGATGCGACCGGCGAGATCGTCCTCGACCATCGGCCTTTGCGTTCGGAAGACCTGACCGGAAATGCCCTTGCCATAGGGGTTATCCGGATCGATCGAATAGCGCCCTTGTCTTATCAGATCGAGGTTTTTCCCGGTTGCGGCGGCCGGCGTCAACCAATGGGAATTCGGCTCACGCAGCAGAACGAAAGTGGCAAGCGACTTGCCGCTATGGACGGCCGCATCGCAGACGCGCTGGTACAAGTCCAGTTCAGTTTTTGCGTGCAGGATCGCTTCGTTGGTGGCGCTGAGCGCGCCGAACATGCGGTTGAGACGTCGCGTCGCCCGGTCGCTGGTCTGCCGCGCGGTCTCGCGTGCGAAATTGTCCAGCGCATAGGAAATGTTGGCCGACATGCGCTCGAACAGCGACACCATCTGCTCGTTGAGCGAGTAGGCTTCACGGCGGGTCACATAGAGCACGCCGGCGCTCTTGCCGTTGCAGAGCAGCGGCAGCGCCGCCGCGGCGCCGATGTGAGCTTTCGCGGCCCCATCGCGCCACGCCAGCGAGCGCGGATCGTTTAGATAGTCGTTGCTGATGCACAGCTTCTGTTCGCGAAAAGCCTCGCCGCCGACGCCCGATCCTTCGGGCGTGTCGGCCTCCGTGGTGATCACCAGCGAGCGCAGCCGCGGAATGTCGTCGCCGCAACCGGCCGCGAAACGCAGCTGCTGCCCGTCCGGGTCCACCAGGAACACTGCGACAGCCAAAAAGTCCCCGCTCGAAAACCCGGCGTCGCAGACCTTCTGGTACAGCTCGTCCGGCGATTTCGCGTAGAGAATCGCTTCATTGATGGCGCTCAACGCTGCAAAGGTGCGCGCGAGGGTCGTCTGCACGATCTTAGCTCCCGGGCATTTCTGCCTATTTCTCCCGGTGCCTTTATGAACGGCCATCGCTAAGTGGTCGTTATTTCGCGCCGCAATCCCTCCATCAAAGTGAACGAGCTGCGAACGCGCAGCGCAAAACCGAGGAAAATACCGCCGCACGGGACGATCTTCGACCAAAGGCGCGTTCTCTTTACGAATTTGCAGCCCTGTATTGGTTTATGGGACATTGATATCGCTCCCGCGCTTTGAGACGATGGCGGCCAACAAGCAGCCCGTTAAGGGCACAATGCCGAGGGAACGCCATGCCGATCGTCAAGGCCGACCGCCTCACGCGCGTCAGCGCCGCGCTGCTCCGCGCCGCCGGAGCGTCCGAGGAAGAGGCCGACGCGGTCGCCACCGGCTGCGTCAACGCCAATCTCGCCGGCCACGATTCCCACGGCGTGATTGCCGTTCCCACCTATATCGATCGGATCAAGGCCGGCCATATCGTGCCCGGCGCGCCATGGACCATCGTCCAGGAATCGCCGACCACGACCGTGATCGACGGCCATTGGGGATTTGGCTTCCATGTCAACGCCAAGGCCATGGCGCTGACGATCGAGAAGGCAAGGACGGCGAATGTCGCCGCCTGCACCGTGTTTCGCCAGAGCCATGTCGGCCGCCTCGCCGCCTATCCGCTGATGGCGATGCGCGAGGGCATGATCGGGATCGCCACGGCAGATTCCGGCCGCTCGCCGAAACACGTGGCGCCGTTCGGGGGCAAGGAGGCGCGGCTCGGCACCAACCCGATCTCGATCGCGGTGCCGTCTGATCTCGATGCGCCGTTCTATCTGGACATGGCGACCTCGGCGGTCGCGGCCGGAAAAATCCAGCTCGCCGTCGCGCGCGGCGAGGAGATTCCGACGGGATGGATCATCGATGCGGAGGGACGGCACACCACCGATCCCAGGCAATATCGCAAGGGCGGCGCGCTGCTGCCGCTGGGCGGCACCGAGGGCTATAAGGGCAGCGGCCTTGCCGCCATGGTCGAGGTGCTCTGCGGCCTCCTCACCGGCCTCGGCTTCGGCGTCGAGCCGACGGGACGGCACAATGACGGATGCTTCATGGCAGTGTTCAATGTCGCCGCGTTTCGCCCGCTGAAGGAGTTCAAGCGCGAGGTGGCTGAATTCGCGCGCTACCTGAAATCGACCCCGCCCTCCGAAGGCAGCAAGGGCGTCTACTATCCCGGCGAGATCGAGGGAATCCGCGAGCGGCAGCGCCTGCGCGACGGCATCGAGGTCGAGGATGCCACCTGGGAGAAGATGCGCGCGCTGGCGCGCGAGTACCGGCTCGACACATTGCTCGATCTGGCCTGAGCGAATTTGGAGAACAGCAGCATGAATCGGCAGATGGTCCTGGTCGGCTTCCTTCAGGCGCAGAACTGCACGAACCTGCCGAGCTCGTGGCGGCATCCGGACTCGCGCGACGATTCGATGTCGGCGGACTACTATCAGGAGATCGCCAAAATCCTCGAGGGCGGCAAGTTCCACATGGCGTTCTTCGACGATCGGCTGGCGATGCCGGACCGCTACGGCAACGACCACGCCCACACCGTCGAATACGGCATTCGCTGCGTGAAGATGGACCCGCTGATCGTGCTGACCACGATGGGCATGGTCACCGACAAGCTCGGCCTGGGCGCAACCTGCTCGACGACCTACTACGAGCCGTTCGACGTCGCCCGCCGCTTCGCAACGCTCGATCTGATGTCCGGCGGGCGCGCAGGGTGGAACGTCGTCACCTCGCTCAACGACGGCGAAGCGCTCAATATGGGGCGCGACTCCCATCCCGAACACGATTCCCGCTACGACAAGGCTGACGAGTTCATGGAGGTCGTGCTCGGTCATTGGGACACCTGGGAGGACGGCGCGATCATCATGGACAAGCAGAGCGGCCGTTTTGCCGATCCCACCAAGGTGAAGCGGCTCGATCACAAGGGAGCAGCCTTCAAGTCGCGCGGCCCGTTCACGGTGCCGCGCTCGCAACAAGGCCATCCCGTCATTATCCAGGCCGGCGCATCGGGCCGCGGCCAGCGCTTTGCGGGGCGCTGGGGCGAGGTGATCTTTACCGCCGCGCGCAACCTCGCCGCCGCGAAGGAAGGCTATGCCGCCGTGCGCAACGAGGCGGCCAAGGCCGGCCGCGATCCCGACCAGATGTTCCTCTGCAATCTGACGACGCCGGTCTGCGCCGCGACCAAGGCCGAAGCGGAGGACAAGATGGCGCTGATCAACAAGCTGCCGCTCCAGATCGACGCGCTGTCGTTGCTCGCCGAAGCACTCAACTACGATTTCGCCTCCAAGGATCTCGACGAGCCGCTGACGACGGACGATCTGAAGAGCATGCAGGGTATTCTCGGCATCCGCGACGGCGTGCTGAAGACATCAGGCAAGAGCAATCCGAGCGCGCGCGACTTCGTCACCTTCTCCGGCCGCGGCCAGGTGCAGGACGCCATGGTCGGCGGTCCCAAAGAAATTGCCGACAAGCTGGAAGAGATGTTCGTCGCACGCGGCTGCGACGGTTTCGTCATCGCGGCGACCTATGTACCCGGCTCCTATGCCGATTTCGTGCAGCATATCGTGCCGGAATTGCAGCGGCGCGGCCTGTTCCAGAAGGAGTATCGCGGCAAGACGCTGCGGGAAAATCTCGGGCTCAAACGGCCTGCCGCTGGCGGCTGGAAAGTGCAGCCGCGCGACGCCGCGGAATAACAGCAAGGACACGCCATGCGCTGGCTGAAATTCACCGCCTCCGGCAAAACCTCCTGGGGCTTCATCGAAGACGACCAGGTGATCGCGGTCGATGGCGATCCGCTCGGTGAATGCCAGCGCACCTCACGCACGTATCCGCTCAGCAACGTCAAGATCGAGCTGCCGCTGATCCCGCGCACCTTCTATTGCGTCGGCCTGAACTATCTGAAGCACCTCAAGGAGGCGGCCGACAAGCGCGGCGAGATTCCGGCGGTGCCTGACCGGCCCGAGATCGGCTATCGCGCGCAGAACGCGCTGATCGCACATGACGAGGATGTCGTGATCCCGTCCTTCGCGACCGAGAAGATCCACTATGAGGGCGAGCTCGTCGTTGTCATCGGCAAGAAGGTGAAGCACCTTAACCCTGATAACGCGATGGACTGCGTGTTCGGCTACACCATCGGCAACGACGTCAGCGAGCGCTCCTGGCAGAAGGCCGATCGCGGCCTGTGGCGCGCGAAGAACGCCGACACGTTCAAGCCGATGGGCCCGTGGATCGAGACCGAGGCGGATCTCGACAAAATGGAAACGGTCGTCCGGGTCAACGGCCGGGAGACCAACCGCTTCGCGACCGGCGACATGATTTTTGGTGTGGTGCCGTTCCTGGTCGAGCTGACGAAGTATTTTACGCTGTGGCCCGGCGATGTGATCTGGATGGGCACGGATGGTGCCTCGCCTGATATTAAGCACGGCGATGTCGTGGAGATCGACATCACCGGCATCGGAACGTTGCGAAACAGGTTCGTGCGGGAAGGGCGGTAGATCAACTCGCGGCCCCTGAGCGGCCCTTCACATGGTCGATGAAGGCCCGCAGCTTCGGCATGATCTGCCGGTGACCGGGATAGTAGAGGAACACACCCGGCGTCATCGGCGAGAACTGCTCCAGCACGTGGACCAGCTTTCCTGCCGTGACAGCGCCGGTGGCCAGCGGCGCGGGCACCTGCGCAAGACCCACGCCTTCGATGGCGGCTCCGAGCATCGTCGGAAAGTCGTTGGCGATGAAAGGTCCCGAAACGACAATCTCGATCGGATGGCCTTTGTCGTCGAGCGACCATGATGCAAACGCACCGTTCGATCGTCGCAATCTCAAGCATGCATGCTCGCGCAGATCGTCCGGGCGCTCGGGCCGGCCGCGGCGGGCGAGGTAAGCCGGGCTGCCGACGATGACGAGAGGCAACGGCTTGGTCAGGCGCACCGCGACCATATCAGGAGCGATGAACTGGCCCAGCCTGATGCCGGCATCAAAACCTTCGGCTGCAAGGTCGACCAGCTCTTCGCTTGCGGCAAGCTCCACCTCGATCTCGGGAAACGCTTGGCAGAACGAGGCCACCAGCGGCTCCAGCAGGATCGGCACGACCGAGCGCGGTACGGTGAGGCGTAGCAGCCCGGCCGGCCGCTGGCCGAGCTCTCGCGCTGCCCCGCTTGCCGCGATAAGCTCCTCGAAGGCAGGTCGTGCACGGGCAAGGAATCTTTCGCCGGCTTCAGTGAGACCGACGCTGCGCGTGGTGCGGATGAAGAGCGCGGCGCCGAGGCGCGCCTCGAGGGCACGTACCGCCTGGCTGATGGCCGATGGCGTGACGCCGAGCGCAGTTGCCGCCCGGCGGAAACTGCGGTGCTGGGCGACGCTGAGGAACGCCTCCACGCCGTCGAGCGCGCCCTGCCTGACTGTGAAGTTTTGCTTCATAGCCTGTCAACATTATCGCGAATAGTCGCGCGCGGAAAGCGGTCTTAAATCCGAATTGCTGATAAGCCGTACCGCTCGCTGCGGCGGCACCGGCGACATCAAGGCGACCGCCGTGACCGGAGACATGAAGCCGATGAAGACAATCCGCGACGTCGCCTCGAACGTCATCTTGGCCCTCACCCTCACACTGACAGGTGCTACTTCCATGGCTGATTCATCCCATGCCCAAGCGCAACCGCAAGCACAAGCGACATCGCCGACGACTGGCGTCATGGTCATCCTGACCGTCAAGCCGGGCATCACCCGCGAACAGGTGACGGCCGTCATGCCCGACGAAGTCAGGCAGACAGTTCAGCTCTACCTCAATGGGATGGTTCGAGAATGGTATTCGCGGTCCGATGGGCGCGGCGCCTTGTTCCTGCTGAACGTCAAGGACGTTGCCGAGGGACACGCGATCATGGATGGCCTGCCGCTGGCCAAGCAGGATCTCGTGGACCACGAATACATCGCAATCGGCCCGCTGATGCCGCTCCGCCTGCTCATGATGAAACCCTGAGCGTCCGCGGCCTCGAGCCGTTTCGATATCTCCCGATCAGACAGATGGCAAGGAGATCCCAAAGTGCCACCGAGCTTCAATCTTCCATTCGTGCTGAGCGTCGCCGGTGCCTTCCTGACAAGCGCGGTGGTGGCCGCCATCTACGTCTGGCCGGCACTCCGCGCGATGCCGCGCTATGACGCCTTGAGGCTTCTCGCAGCCTTCAACGCGTTCAGATTCCTGGGCATGAACTTCATGGTGGCCGGCTTCGTATCTGCACAGTTGAGCCCCGATTTCGCCGCCGAGGTCGGCTGGGGCGATCTCATCGCAGCCACCCTCGCGCTCGCCTCAATGGCAGCGCTCTCCTGGCGCTGGTCGGTCGCCGTTCCGATCGTCTGGATCTTCAACGTCTGGGGGACGCTGGATCTGCTGAATGCGTACTACATGGGCGTGACGAAAATCCAGGATCCAGGCCTGTTCGGCGCCGGCATCTATCTTCCGGCCCTTTATGTGCCGCTGTTGCTCGTCAGCCATGTTCTTGTCTTCACGATTCTGCTGAGGACCGGATCCGAAGCAAAAGCAGTATGATGCGCGCGAGGATCGCAATCCGCCACGCGGTGACGAGAACGCCAATCGCTTCGTCAGAATCCCTTTTCGCAGCAATTGCGACCGCATCATGCTGCCTCAAAACGGCAGCGCCACGCCGGTCTTGATCTCCTTCAGCACCACGTTGCTGCGGACGTAGCGGATGCCGGGGATGCGGAACATGAACTCGTCGAGGAAGCGGTTGTAGGCCGCCATGTCCCGCACGACCACGCGCAGATGGTAGTCTGCATCGCCCGTGGTCGCAAAGCACTCCAGCACCTCGCGGCGCCGGGTCACCCGGGTCACGAACTCATCCACGAATTTGGCATCGTGCCGCTCCAGCGAAACGTGGAGGATGGCCGACATCGCAAACCCCGCCCGCTCGCGCGCGACCAGCGCCGCATACCCGCGGATGACGCCGCTCTCCTCCAGCGCGCGCACCCGGCGCCAGCAGGCCGAGGTGGACATGCCGACCTGATCGGCGAGCTGCTGATTGGTGGCACGGCCGTCCTTCTGGAGATGGGCGAGGATCAAGGCGTCATGGTCTTCGATCATGGGGTTCACCGGTCTGGTATATTCTACCGAAACTTGCGCTGTATCGGGCAAAGTTACCAGAATAGTCACCGCTTGGGGGAAAATAGGTAGAACCTGCCAGCCGCCCGGGCCTAACCTCCGCTGATCGGCAGGGATGCCGCGGGAGGTCCGCATGGACGCCATTCCGTCACTCGACACCTATGAACTCTCCGACCGCTACGACCGCGAGGCGGGCCGCGTCTTCCTCACGGGCACGCAGGCGATCGTCCGCATCGCGCTCGACCAGATCAGGCGCGACCGCGCGAGCGGCCTCAACACCGCGGGCTTCATCTCGGGCTATCGCGGCTCACCGCTCGGCGGCATCGATCTCGAATTGTGGCGCATCCAGGAGCGATTGAAGCGAGACCGCATCGAATTTCTCCCCGCAGTGAACGAGGACCTCGCGGCAACGGCCGTGCTCGGCTCGCAGCAGGTGGAAACACAGGCGGATCGCGAGGTCGATGGCGTGTTCGGACTCTGGTATGGCAAGGGCCCCGGCGTCGACCGGTCAGGCGATGCACTCAAGCACGGCAACGCCTACGGCTCCTCGCCACATGGCGGCGTGCTGGTGGTCGCCGGCGACGACCATGGCTGCGTCTCCTCCTCGATGCCGCACCAGTCCGATGTTGCCTTCATGAGCTGGTTCATGCCGACGCTGCATCCGGCCAGCGTCGGCGAATATCTCGAATTCGGCGAATATGGCTATGCGCTGAGCCGCTTCTCCGGCATGTGGGTCGGCTTCAAGGCAATCTCGGAAATCGTCGAGTCCGGCGCCTCCGTCGCGCTGCGTCCGCCGCGCCTCTTCCGCACGCCGGATTTCATGCCGCCACTGGGCGGCCTGCACTATCGCTGGCCCGATTTGCCGGGGCCGCAGATCGAGGAGCGGCTGGAGGCGAAGAAGCACGCGGTCTACGCCTTTGCCAAGGCCAATCCGATCGATCGCCACATCTACGACATCCCCCATGCCAGCTACGGCATCGTCACGACCGGCAAGGCGCATCTCGACCTGATGGAGGCGTTGCGGCTGATGGGCCTCGATGAGGCCGCCTGCCGCAGCATCGGCATCGACATCTACAAAGTCGGCATGGTCTGGCCGCTGGCATTGCACGACGCCATGGAATTCGTGAAAGGCAAGCGCGAGATCCTCGTGGTCGAGGAAAAGCGCGGCATCATCGAAAGCCAGTTCAAGGAGTATTTCTACGATTATCCGGGTGCGAAGCCCGAGCGCATGGTCGGCAAGCACGACGAGCGCGGGGCACGGCTGATCTCCTGGATCGGCGAATTGTCGCCGCGCGCGGTGGCCGGCGTGCTCGCGCGCCGGCTCGATCCGATGTTTCCGGGTCTCAATCTCGCCGCGCGCGCGGCCGCCTTGATGCCGGAGGCCGCGCCCACGATCAATGTCGCCGGTGCGACACGCACGCCGTATTTCTGCTCGGGATGCCCACACAACATTTCGACCAAGGTGCCCGAAGGCTCGAAGGCGCTGGCCGGCATCGGCTGCCATTTCATGGCGAGCTGGATGGACCGCGAGACCTCCTCGCTGATCCAGATGGGCGGCGAGGGCGTGAACTGGGCGGCATCGTCGCGATTTACCGGCAACAAGCACGTCTTCCAGAATCTCGGCGAAGGTACTTATTATCACTCGGGCTCGATGGCAATTCGCCAGGCGATCGCAGCCAAAACCAACATCACTTACAAAATCTTGTTCAATGACGCCGTGGCGATGACCGGAGGCCAACCGGTCGATGGCCCTGTCAGCGTCCATGCCATCGCGCACAGCGTCCGGGCCGAAGGTGTCGCGCGCATCGCGCTGGTCTCGGACGATCCCGCGCAGTTCTCTCCGGCAGACCTGCCGATCGGCGTCACGGTCCACCCACGCGAAGACATGGACGCGGTGCAGCGCGAGCTCCGTGAGGTCCCCGGCGTCTCGGTGCTGATCTACCAGCAGACCTGCGCCACCGAGAAGCGGCGCCGCCGCAAGCGCGGCCAGATGGCCGACCCCAGGCGGTTTGCCTATATCAACGATCTCGTCTGCGAAGGCTGCGGCGATTGCTCGGTGGAGTCCAATTGCCTCAGCGTCGAGCCGAAGGAGACGCCGTTCGGCCGCAAGCGCCGGATCAATCTGTCGGCCTGCAACAAGGATTTCTCCTGCCTCAACGGCTTCTGCCCGAGTTTTGTGACCGTCGAAGGCGCCACGCGCCGGAGGAAAAGCGCCAGTGAGATCGACGCAATCGGCCGCGCTGCCGATCTTCCCCTGCCCGCCTCTGCAACGCTCGACCGTCCCTACGATTTGCTCGTGACCGGCGTCGGCGGCACCGGCGTGATCACGGTCGGCGCGCTGATCGGCATGGCCGCGCACCTCGAACGAAGCGGCGTTTCCGTGCTCGACTTCACCGGCTTTGCCCAGAAGTTCGGTCCGGTGCTGAGCTATATCCGGCTCGCGGCATCCCCGGACGCGCTGCATCAGGTCCGTATCGATCAGGGCGCAGCCGATGCGCTGATCGGCTGCGATCTCGTCGTCAGCTCTTCGCCCAAGGCGTCCGGCACCTACCGCCGCGGCACCCGCGCTGCCGTGAATACCGCGGAGATGCCGACCGGCGACGTCGTCCGTTTCCGCGATGCCGATCTGGCTGCGCCCGCCCGCCTGCGCGCGATCAGCCAAGTCGTCGGTGAGAACAATCTCGACACCATCAACGCCAATGCGCTGGCCGAGCGGCTGCTCGGCGACGCCGTCTATGCCAACATCATCATGCTGGGCTTTGCCTGGCAGCACGGATTGGTGCCGGTGTCGCTGTCCGCGCTCCTGCGCGCGATCGAGCTCAACGGCGTCGCGGTCGAGCGCAACAAGCAGGCTTTTGCCTGGGGCCGGATTGCCGCCGCCGATCCTGACTTTTTGCCGAAGACGGACGAGGCGCCCAAGGCCGAGACGCTCGACCGGCTCATCGACCGCCGCGCCGATTTCCTCACCGCCTATCAGGACGAAGCTTATGCGGCGCGCTATCGGACGATCGTCACGAAGGTCCGCAACGCCGAAACGGCCCTGAATAGCACGGCGCTGACCGAGGCGGTTGCGCGCGCCCTGTTCAAGCTGATGGCTTACAAGGACGAGTACGAGGTGGCGCGCCTGCACATGCAGAGCGGCTTCCGCGAGGAACTGAAGCGCGAGTTCGAGGACGGCTTCAGCGTCCAGTATCACCTCGCCCCGCCGTTCCTGTCCTCCCAACGCGACGCCCGCGGCCGCCCGCGCAAGCGCGCCTTCGGCCAGTGGATCCAGACACCGCTCGCCGTACTGGCGCGGTTGAAGGGATTGCGCGGAACGCCGTTCGACCCGTTCGGTTACAGCGCCGAGCGGCGCGCAGAGCGCGGGCTGATCACCTGGTATGAAGGGTTGATCGAGACGATGCTCGCCCGCCTCGATGCCGATAGATTGCCGGACATCGTCGCAATCGCCAAGGCCCCAATGGACATCCGCGGCTACGGCCCGGTGAAGGATGCCGCGATTGCAAAGGTCAAGGCCGACATCGGCTCGCGACTGGCGCAGCCGCCGTGGGCCCGGGCGGCCTGAGCGCTCCCGAGAACCGGCGCCCGCGTCCCCAAAAATGAGGACAGGCGCCACCCCGCCGGCGGGGTAAGCTTCTGTCCTGACCCTTTCACGATGGGGAGCCTCATGGAACGCAGACCTTTCTCGCTGAATTCAGCCATCGCAAGCCTTATCCTGTCTGCTGCCACGTTGCCGGCACCCGCCTTGGCGCAGCCGGCGATCGATCTCGACCAGCTGACGATGACCCAGGCCGCCGGCGAGCTGTGTGCCGGCAAGATCACCAGCAAGGCGCTGACATCGGCGGCGCTCGCGCGCGCCAAGGCCAGCGCCAATCTCAACGCCTTCATCACGCTCGATGAGGCCGGCGCCATGAAGGCCGCCGAAACCTTCGATGCCAAGCGCAAGAAGGGTGCGTGCAAGCCCCTTGGCGGCGTGCCGATCGTGATCAAGGACAACATCGAAGTCGCGGGACTGCCTTCCAGCGCCGGCACGCCGGCACTCAAGAGCTTCGTGCCGAAGACGGACGCACCGGTCGCGGCAAGGCTGCGCGCGGCAGGCGCGATCATCATCGGCAAGACCAACATGCACGAGCTGGCCTTCGGTATCTCCGGCTACAATGCCGGCTTCAAGACCGGCAGCGAGCCCGGTGTCCGCAACGCCTATGACACCGGCAAGATCGCCGGCGGCTCCTCTTCCGGAACGGCCGCGGCGATCGGCGCCAGGATCGTGACTGCGGGCCTCGGCACCGATACCGGCGGATCGGTCCGGATTCCTTGCGCACTCAACGGCTGTGCCTCGCTGCGGCCGACTGTCGGCCGCTATCCGCAACAGGGCATCGCGCCGATCTCCCACACCCGCGACACCGCAGGCCCGATGGCCGCCACCATGACGGACGTCGCGGCGCTCGACCGCGTCATCGCAGGTGGCGGGGCGATCGCACCCGCCGATCTGAGGCAGGTGCGCATCGGCGTGGTGAAGTCCATGCTGGCCAATCTCGATGGCGATACCGACGCCGCCTTCCGCGCGGCGATCGACAAGCTCAAGGCTCAGGGCGCGACCGTGGTCGATATCGAGATGCCTGAGCTCGACGACCTCAACGGGAAGGTCAGCTTTCCCGTGGCGATCTACGAGGCCAACGACGACATGGTCGCCTATCTCAAGCACACCGGCACCGGTCTCACCATCGAGGCGCTGGCCAAGGAGATTGCGAGCCCTGACGTGAAGGGCACCTATGACGGCCTGGTGATCCCGCGCAAATTGCCTGGCCCCGACAATAGCGTGGTGGATGGCAAGCCCGCTTATGACGCTGCGATCAAGACCGCGCGTCCTGCGCTGCAGGCGCTCTATCGGGACACCTTTGCCAGGAACAAGCTCGACGCCATCGCCTTCCCGACCACACCGAAGGTCGCGATCGCCTCGAATCCCGATTCCAGCAGCTTGCCGAACTTCCTACTCTTCATCAAGAACACCGATCCCGGCAGCAATGCCGGCGTTCCCGGCATCCAGATTCCGGTCGCGCTGGGCGCCTCCAGCAAACTGCCCGTCGGTCTCGAGCTCGATGGACCGGCCGGAAGCGACCGCCGGCTGCTCGCGATCGGAATGGCGGTGGAGAAGGTGTTTGGCCGGCTACCGCCGCCGACGCGCTAAAGCGCGATGCTATTAGGATGCATCGCCATCGCGCTTTAGCTCTTTGCTTAAGCATGATCTTTTCGGAAAACCGCTGCGCACTTTTCCGGATCATGCTAATGCCGCGACAGCAAGCCGGCGACGCCACTGCGGCGGCGGACGCCGAGCTTGTCGAAAATGCGCTTCAGGTAGGTGCGCACGGTTGACACCTCGACCTGGAGCCTGCGCGCGATCTCCTTGTCGCTGAGATCGTCGGCGATCATGCGCGCGATCTCGAACTCGCGAACCGACAGCCTGAGCACCGGCGACTCGTCGGCCCCGGCAGCACCGCCGTCGGCACGTGTAAGCGCGCCGGTGAATGCCGGCTCGATCAGGCGCAGCAACTCCAGCGCATGAGCGTCGAAATTCTCCCGCCGGCGGCCGCGCCAGATCCTGACATCGCCGATGTTGCGATTGCCGACGAAGCTGTAGGCGTTGACGCCCCAGTGAAGTCCGTCGCGGGCGAGGAAATCATTGAAGAACTCGGTCCGCATGAGGTCGCGCTGCGGCATCACCTGCGTCACCAGGGTCGCTTCGCGCCGCGCCTGGAGCTTGAAGGTGATGGGATCGTGATACTGGAAATAGGCGTCGTAGTTCGCGACGTTGCGCGGGTCCATGTTCAGGATCACCGCCTTGCCAAACGTCTTCGATGCCTCCTGCCAGACGAAGGAGGCATAATAATCGGCCTGCAGCAGTTCGAGCAGATGATCTGCGATCGCCTCGCGCACCTCGTGCTCGGCCATATCTTCGGACAACAGCCCGAAGATGCGACCAAGGACCCGGCTCTCGGCGGCGGTGACATACATGTCAGGGTACTCTATCGGGCAAACCTGGCCAGGGGAACCGGTGTCCGGGCGCTCACCTCAGGAGTAGGGATTGATCAGCTTCTGCTGCTCGGCGCTGTGATGCACGAGCATGTCGATGAAGGTCCTCACCTTTGCCGACAGATGATGGCGATGCGGATAGACCGCGTTCATCGAAATTTCGACCGTTCGATATTCGGGCAGCAGGCGGACGAGCCGGCCGGCTTCGAGATCGTCCCGGACCAGAAATCCCGCCATCAGGCAGATGCCGGCGCCGTCGAGCGCCATCCTCCGCAGCGCTTCGCCGCTGTTGGTGACGAGGCTGCCGGAAATGCGCACTGACGCCGGCGTGCCTTTGCGATCGACGAAGCGCCACTCGTCCCCGAAAGGATAGTTCAGATGGCGGCCGCAATTGTGCGCGGCGAGTTCGTCGAGCCGCTGCACCCGGCCGTGCGTCTCGATATAGCCGTGTGAACAGCACAGCACATGGCGCCACGTGGCGAGGCTGCGCACGATCAGGCTCGAATCCGGCGGCGGGGTCATGCGCAGGGCGACGTCATATCCCTCCTCGATCAGGTCGATATCGCCTTCTCCCATGCGCAGATCGACCTTGACCTCCGGATAGGTCGACAGAAGCTTCGCCACGACGGTCGCGACGAAGGGCACCATGTGCGTGGCGACATGGATACGCAACGTGCCGCGCGGCACCGATTGCAGTTCGCTCGCGATGTCGTCGGCCTGCTCGAGATCGGCGAGGATCTGGACGCAGCGCTCGTAATAGGCCTTGCCGATCTCGGTGAGGTTGACCTTGCGGGTGGTGCGCTGGAGCAGCCTCACCCCGAGCCGGTCTTCCAGCGCCTGAACGTGATTGCTCACCATGGTTGTCGACATGTTGAGCTTGCGGGCTGCTGCAGAAAAGCCGCCGGTCTCGACCACCCGGCTGAAGACTTCGAGGCTAGTCAATCGGTCCATGCGCCTGATTATCCAGCTCCGATCGATAATCTCAAGGAATTTGCCCCGATTATCCATCAAACCAGCTCGCACGGCGCATGCTTGGCAGCAATCGCTCGACAGGCGCGGCAAACGGTCTGGGCAGTCGCGTGTCTGTCGCGGTAGACCACGCCCACACCAGGGCCAGACCCAACTATCCGCTCCTAATGGACAATCCTTCCAGTATTTCGCTGATTATCGCTCAAGCCGGAAAGACCCATACTCCCTGCCAAGCCGACAGGAGTCCGCCATGACTGAGATGCCTCGCACCGAAACCTTTCAGCAAGCAACTGAAATCACTCGTGATTACCTAGATCCGCCGCTGCGTGTTCCGGCGCGGAATATGGTTCGGCGCGCGGCATTGATGCTCGCGCTTCTCGCGGGTACGGCAGCGATTGCCTATTATGGCCACGACTACTGGACCAACGGCCGCTATCTCGAGACGACTGATGACGCCTACGTGAAGGCCGACTCCACGATGGTCGCGCCGAAGGTGTCCGGCTACATCGCCAAGGTGCTGGTCGGCGACAACGAGAAGGTCAAGGCCGGCCAAACGCTGGCGAAGATCGACGACCGCGATTTCAAGGCGGCGCTCGACCAGGCCAGCGCCGACGTCGCCGCCGGCGAAGCTTCGGTGCGCAATATCGATGCGCAGCTCGAACTGCAGCAGCCGATCATCGAGCAGAGCACGGCTGATGTCGCCGCTGCCGACGCCAATCTGAAGTTCGCGCAGGAAGAGCGCGCCCGCTACGACGACCTGATGAAATCGGGCTCCGGCACGATCCAGCGCGCACAGCAGACCGATGCGGCGCTGCGCGCCAGCAACGCGCAATTGCAGCACGCCAAATCGGGCCTCGTCGCCGCGCAGCGCAAGGTCGACGTGCTCACCACCCAGCGCGCCCAGGCCGCGGCGCAGCTCGAGCGCGCCCGCGCGGTCGCGCAGCAGGCCGCCTTGAATCTGTCCTATACCGAGATCACCGCGCCGGTCGACGGCACCGTCGGCGCCCGCAGCTTGCGCGCCGGTCAGTTCGTGCAGGCCGGCACGCAATTGATGGCGGTGGTGCCGCTCGATGCGGTCTATGTGGTCGCGAACTTCAAGGAGACGCAGCTCACGCATGTGCGTTCGGGCCAGCCGGTCGAACTGCGCATCGACAGTTTCCGCAGCCAGACCCTGCACGGTCATGTCGACAGCCTGTCGCCGGCGAGCGGTCTGGAATTCGCGCTGCTGCCGCCTGACAACGCCACCGGCAATTTCACCAAGATCGTGCAGCGCGTGCCGGTGAAGATCGTGCTCGACGACCGCAGCCTGACCGGCCTGCTGCGACCCGGCATGTCGGCGGTGCCGACCGTCGACACCAAAGCGACGGTCCTCGCCGAGCGAGACACCGTCAAGCGCCTCGCCGACAATGCAGCCCGTCCAAACGGCAGCTGAGTCCGTCGCATCCGGCAGGAATTGACAACTCCTGCCGGATGATCCTTCCAGAACTTCATCGATTATCGAAACCATTCGCCTGATGCATCCTGTCTCAGACCGAGACGAGGCTTCCATGAGCACGCTTCAACCGACCGTCAACGCCGCTTCTTCCGCCAACTTTCCCGCTCCGGCCGCGGCGCCCGCAACGCCAGCCGTCTCCGTCAAAACCTGGATCGCGGTGATCGGCGCCACGCTCGGCGCCTTCATGGCGGTGCTGAACATCCAGATCGTCAATGCCTCGCTCGCCGACATCCAGGGCGCAATCGGCGCCGGCATCGACGACGGCGGCTGGATCTCGACCTCGTATCTGATCGCGGAGATCGTGGTGATCCCGCTGTCCGGCTGGCTTGCGCAGGTGTTCTCCATCCGCATCTACCTGCTCACCAACGCGATCCTGTTCCTGGCTCTGTCGGCGGCCTGCGCGCTGGCGCAGGACCTGCCGCAGATGATCGTGCTGCGCGCGGTGCAGGGCTTTACCGGCGGCGTGCTGATCCCGATGGCGTTCACACTCATCATCACGCTGCTGCCGCGTGGAAAACAGCCGATCGGCCTTGCGCTGTTCGCGCTGTCGGCGACGTTCGCCCCCGCGATCGGCCCGACCATCGGCGGCTATCTCACCGAGAATTTCGGCTGGCAGTACATCTTCTACGTTAACCTCGTGCCCGGCGCGATCATGGTCGGCATGCTCTGGTACGCGCTCGACGCCAGGCCGATGAAGCTCGCACTGCTCCGCGAGGGCGATTGGGCCGGCATCATCGCCATGGCGATCGGCCTGTCAGCGCTTCAGACCGTGCTGGAGGAAGGCAACAAGGACGACTGGTTCGGCTCGCCCTTCATCGTCAAGCTATCGGTCATCGCAGCCGTGGCATTGGCCGCCTTCCTGATCATCGAGCTCACGGTGAAGAAGCCGCTGCTCAATCTGCGCCTGCTGGTCCGCCGCAATTTTGGCTTCGGGATACTTGCAAACGTCCTGCTCGGCGTCGCCTTGTATGGTTCGGTGTTCATCCTGCCGCAATATCTGTCGCGAATTCAGGGTTACAATTCCGAGCAGATCGGCATGGTGCTGGCATGGACCGGACTGCCGCAGTTGCTCCTGATCCCGCTCGTACCACGCCTGATGCAGCGCTTCGATGCGCGGATCATCATCGGTGTCGGCTTCGTCCTGTTCGCGGCTTCCAACTTCATGAACATCTATATGACGAACGACTACGGTTCCGACCAACTGTTGTGGCCCAATATCGTCCGTGCCATCGGGCAAGCGCTGGTGCTGGCGCCGCTGTCGGCGGTGGCAACCGCCGGCATCGAGGCTGAGAATGCGGGCTCTGCGTCCGGCCTGTTCAACATGATGCGCAACCTCGGCGGCGCCGTCGGCATCGCGCTGCTGCAGACCGTGCTGACCAAGCGCGAGCAATATCACTCCAACGTGCTGATGCAGTCCGTCTCGGTGTTCGAACAGGCCACCCGCACGCGGCTGGAACAGCTCACGCAGTATTTCATTAATCACGGCGTGCTCGACCGTGCGGATGCCTCGCATCGAGCCTATGTCGCGATCGGTCATACCGTCCAGAAGCAAGCCTATATCCTCGCCTTCAGCGACACCTTCTATCTGCTCGGCGTGGCGCTGATCGTGGCCCTGATTGTCGTCCTCTTCCTGAAGAAAGCCGGCCATGCCTCGGCCGGCGGCGCCCACTGACCTCAACTAGACCAAAGGAGAACGACCATGAAACCGCGCATGAATTTCTACCAGGCCGCCCCCGACACGATGAAGGCGCTGATGGCGCTCGAAGAGCAGATCCAGTCGACAGGATTGGAAAAATCGCTGATCGAGCTCGTCAAGATCCGCGCCTCGCAGATCAACGGCTGCGCCTTCTGCATCAACATGCACGCCGAGGACGCGCGCAAGCGTGGCGAGACCGAGCAGCGCATCTATCTGCTCAACGCGTGGCGCGAATCCCCGCTCTATACCGACCGCGAGCGCGCCGCGCTGGCCTGGACCGAAGCCGTGACGCTGATCTCCGAGACGCATGCGCCGGACGATGTCTATGAGCAGGTCCGTGCGCAATTCTCCGAGGCGGAGACGGTGAACCTGACCATGCTGATCGGCGCCATCAATGCCTGGAACAGGCTGGCGATTGCGTTCCGCGCGGTGCATCCGGTGAAGGTGAAGACGTCGGTGGCGTGAGCTGGCCACGATAGGCAGTTCCTCCGCGGCAGCAGCCCCTCACCCCGCCCTCTCCCCGTAAGAACGGGGCGAGGGAGTGAGAGAGCGGTGCATCCCTCACAGCAGCAATTCAGGTTCGAAGTCCATCGGGACGCGCTTAACCTCTACCCGCTCTTCTGCGGGGAGAGGTCGGATCGCTCCCGGCGATGCGAAGCATCGTCCGGCGCGATCCGGGTGAGGGGCATGGCAATATGTGGCCGACCAAAAGTCCATCCGGCTCGCAAGGCTTCCTAAACCGCCGTCGCCTTGGCGAACTCCACGTAGATCTCGCGCAGCCGCGTCGCCACCGGCCCGGGCTTACCGTCGCCGACCGCCTTGCCGTCGATGGCGACCACCGGCTGCACGAACAATGAGGCCGAGGTGGCGAAAGCCTCCTTGGCGGCGAGCGCCTCGGCAACCGTGAAGGACCGCTCCTCGACGCGGAGCTGGCGCTCCTCAGCGAGTGCGACCACCGCCTTGCGAGTGCAGCCGGGCAGGATCGCGTTGGAGTTCTTGCGGGTGACGATGACGTCATCTTTCGTCAGGATGAATGCCGAGGACGAGCCGCCCTCGGTGACGTAGCCGTCTTGCAGCATCCAGGCCTCGCCCGCGCCGGCTTCGGCCGCGGCCTGCTTCGCCAGCACCTGCGCGAGCAGCGCCACGCTCTTGATGTCGCGCCGCTCCCAGCGGATGTCGGGCACGGTGATCACGTTGATGCCGGTCTTGGCCGAGGCGGCGTTGACGATGTCCTTTTCGGAGGTGAACATCACCAGGCTCGGCCTGACGTCGCCCTTCGGGAAGGCGAAGTCGCGTCCCTTGTCGGCACCGCGCGTGACCTGGAGATAGACCAGGCCGTTCACGACCTCATTGCGCGCGATCAGCTCTTTCTGCAGCTCGGTGATGCGCTCGACTGTTTCAGGTAGCTTCAGCTTGATCTCGCCGACCGAGCGCTCCAGCCGCGCCAGATGCGAGGCGTTGTCGACCAGCTTGCCGTCGAGCACGGCTGAGACCTCGTAGATCCCGTCGGCAAACAGGAAGCCGCGATCGAGGACCGAGACCTTGGCGTCCGAAAGCGGGACGAATGAACCGTTGACATAGGCGATCGAGTCCAAGGCGGGTCTCCTGGCGGGGAAAGGGGAATTTGACCACCTGTATAGGAGATTTGGTGCGCCCGATAAACCCTCGATCCGTCATTCCGGGGCATTCGCAAAGCGAATGAGCCCGGAATCCATTTCGCCCCGCCTACGCCGCCTGATGGATCCCGGGCTCGCCCTACGCGCGCCCCGGGATGACGACCGGTTAGTGGGAGAGAATCTTCGACAAGAATTTCTGCGCGCGATCGCTGCGCGGCTTGCCGAAGAAGTCGTCCTTCGGGGCGTCCTCGACGATCTCGCCGCGGTCCATGAAGATGACGCGGTTGGCGACCTTGCGGGCAAAGCCCATCTCGTGGGTCACGACCATCATGGTCATGCCTTCGCGGGCGAGGTCGACCATGACGTCGAGCACTTCGCTGACCATCTCAGGATCGAGCGCCGAGGTGGGCTCGTCGAACAGCATCACGATCGGATCCATTGCGAGCGCGCGGGCAATGGCGACGCGCTGCTGCTGGCCACCGGACAGCTGCGCCGGAAACTTTTGCGCCTGCTCCTTCAACCCGACCCGCTCCAACAGCTGCATGCCCTTTGCCACTGCCTTGTCGTGGGAGCGGCCGAGCACCTTCTCCTGCGAGAGGCAGAGATTGTCGATGATCTTGAGGTGCGGGAACAATTCGAAGTGCTGGAACACCATGCCGACGCGCGAGCGCAGCTTTGGCAGATTGGTCTTGGGATCGTTGACCTTGGTGCCGTCGACCAGGATGTCGCCGCTCTGGAACGGCTCCAGCGCGTTGACGCATTTGATCAGCGTCGACTTGCCTGAGCCCGAGGGGCCGCAGACCACCACGACCTCACCCTTGGTGACGCTGGTGGTGCAATCCGTCAGCACCTGGAAGCTCGGAGTGTACCATTTGTTGACGTGGCTGATTTCGATCATGGGCGGCAAGACCTAGCGAATGATGGCGATGCGCGCCTGGAGGCGACGCACGCCGAAGGACGCGACACAGGAAATGGTGAAATAGACGACCGCGGCGAACAGATACATCTCGACCAGACGGCCGTCGCGCTGCGCGACCTTGCTCGCCGCGCCCAAGAAGTCGGTGATTGACAGAACGTAGACCAGCGAGGTGTCCTGGAACAGCACGATGGTCTGCGTGATCAGCACCGGCAGCATGTTGCGGAAGGCCTGCGGCAACACGACGTAACGCATGGTCTGGGCGTAAGTCAGGCCCAGCGCATTGGCGGCGGCGGGCTGGCCACGCGAGATCGACTGAATGCCGGCGCGCATGATCTCGGAGAAGTAGGCCGCCTCGAACATGATGAAGGTGATGAGCGAGGATGCAAATGCGCCAACGCTGATCGGGCGCGAGGCACCGGTCAGCCACTGCCCGATATAGGGCACCAGAAAGTAGAACCAGAAGATCACCAGCACCAGCGGCAGCGAGCGCATGAAGTCGACATAGATGCCGGCGATGCGGCCAAGGATCTTGAAGCCGGACAGCCGCATCAGAGCAATCGCCGTGCCGAAGATCAGACCGCCGAGCGCGGCGAGCGCCGTCAGCATCAGCGTGAACGTCATGCCCTCGTAGAACAGATAGGGCAGCGCGCGGCGGATAACGTCGAAATCGAGATTGCCGAACATGGCGCTATTTCCCCGTGATGTAGCCGGGGATCGCGACCCAGCGCTCGAGGAAGCGCATTGCGGTCACGACGACGGCGTTGACGAGGAGATAGAGGACGGTCGCGGCCGTGAAGGCTTCGAACACCTGGAACGAGAATTCCTGCATCGAGCGGGCCTGGCCGGTCAGCTCGAGCAGGCCGATGGTGATGGCGACCGCCGTGTTCTTGATGGTGTTGAGAAACTCGGACGTCAACGGCGGCAGGATGATGCGGAACGCCATCGGCAGCAGCACGTAGCGATAACCCTGCACGGTCGTCAGCCCCAGCGCGGTTGCGGCCATCTTTTGCCCACGCGGCAGCGATCCGATGCCAGCCTGCAACTGCACGGCGACACGGGCCGACATGAAGAACCCGATGCCGATCGCCGCCGTCCAGAACGGCGCGTTTGGCAGCTGCTTCAGCCAGGTGCCGGCGGCTTTCGGCAGCAGTTCCGGCAATACGAAGAACCACAGAAAGAGCTGCACGAGCAGCGGCATGTTGCGGAAAAATTCGACATAGGCAAAGCCGAACCAGTTTGCGCCCTTCGACGGCAGCGTCCGCATCACGCCGACGATCGAACCCGTGATCAGCGCGATGATCCAAGCCAGCGCCCCGGTCTTGAGGGTCAGCACCAGTCCCGACAGCAACATGTCGAGATAGGTGCCGGTCCCCATCGGGTTCGGCTGGAAAAAGATTCCCCAGTTCCAGTTGTAGTTCACGTGTCCCCCGCGCGAACGCGCCAGCTATGGATGTCCCGGCGCCTATGCAAATGTCCGGCCACCCTGGTGTCAAGAGTGGCCGGACATGATCCCGATCGAAAGATCGAGGTTATAGCCTACTTATAGTCGTCCGGGTTCGGCGAGTCCGAAGGTTTTGCGAACTCGTGCTTCAATTCGGGCGAGATCGGCGTGTTGAGGTTGAGGCCCTTCGGTGGGATCTTCTGTGTGAACCACTTGTTGTAGATCTTCTCGCCCTCGCCGGAGGTGTAGAGTGCGGCGGTCGCCGCATCGACCACCTTCTTGAACGGCGCGTCGTCCTTGCGCAGCATGATGCCGTAGGGCTCGGGCTTGGAGAACGCATCCTTGGAGATGACGTAGTCATCCGGCGACTTCGAACCGGCGACGAGGCTCGCGAGCAGAACGTCGTCCATGACGAAGGCCACTGCGCGGTCGGTCTCGACCATCAGGAAGGCTTCGGCGTGGTCCTTGGCCGGAATGATGTTGGCGCCAAGGCCTTTGGCGACATTGGCTTCGGTAAGCTGCTTGATGTTGGTGGTGCCGGCGGTGGAGACCACCGTCTTACCCTTGAGGTCATCGATCGACTTCAGTCCGCTCGATTTCTTGAAGACGTAGCGGCTGGCCGTCAGGTAGTGAGTGTTGGTGAAGGCGACCTGCTTCTGGCGCTCGGCGTTGTTGGTGGTCGAGCCGCATTCGAGGTCGATGGTGCCGTTGGCCATCAGCGGGATGCGGGTCGCCGACGTCACCGGGTTGAGCTTGACCTCGAGCTTGTCGAGCTTGAGCTCCTTCTTCACCGCGTCGACGATCTTGTAGCAGATGTCCATCGCGAACCCGATGGGCTTCTGGTTGTCGTCGAGATAGGAGAACGGAATCGAGGAGTCGCGGAAGCCGAGCGTGATGGCGCCGGTGTCCTTGATGTTCTTCAGCGTGCCGGTCAGCTCCTGGGCCCCGGCCTGGCTGACGGCGAAGGTCGCGGCGAGCGCGAGCCCAATGCTACGGAAATGTCTCACTTTTTATCCCCTTTCAGGATGATGCGGGCGGGATGCAAGCACAAATCGCGCCGGATTTGAATGTGACTTTTGGCTGGACCGGAGGCTCAGGTTAACCGCTCAGCTCAGCGGTCCTGGCAATTCCCCGAGATCCCAGAACAGCCCGGCCATCACCGTCAAGGCCTCTTCGGTCAACGGCAGCAGGATGTGCTCATTGGGCGCATGCTGGGAGCAGCCGGGATAGGAGTGCGGGACCCAGATCGTCGGCAGGCCGAGAATCTCGGAAAACACGTCATTGGGCAGCGAGCCGCCGAAATTCGGCAGCACCGCCGGCGCCTTGCCGGTGGTCTCTTGCACCGAATCCGCCGCCCATTTGATCCAGGGGCTGTCAAAATCGGTGCGCGAGGCGGCAAAGCTCTGCGCCGCCCGCACCTCGACCATCGGAAAGCCCTTCTGAACCAGATGAGCGCGGACGGCCTCGATCAGGCCATCAATCTTCGTGCCCACCACGAAACGCAGCTGCAGTACGGCACTGGCATGGCCGGGAATGGCGTTGGCAGGCTTCTCGATATTGCCCGACGACATCGCCAGCACTTCGAGCGTGTTCCAAGCGTAGAGCCGCTCGGCCGCCGACAGACCCTCCTCACCCCAGTTTTCCGCCAGCGCCGGCTCGTCCTCTGTCGGGATCACCTGCACGTCGGCGAGATAGGAGCGGATCTGGTTGGTGAGCCGTGGCGGCTTCAGGGCGTCGAGCTGGAGACGGCCGTGGCCGTCGACCAGCGAGGAGATCGCGTTGACCAGGATGGTCGCGGGGTTGGCGAGCACACCGCCCCAATTGCCGGAATGATGCCCGCCGTCGCGCAAATTCACGTCGAGATGAATGCGGATGCCGCCGCGGCATCCCAGGAACAGCGTGGGGCGGTCGGCCGACAGGCGCGGCCCGTCGGAGGCCATGAACAGGTCGGCCTTGAGCGTCTCGCGGTTGAGGTCGCAGACTTTGCCTAAATCAGGCGAGCCGATCTCCTCGCCCATCTCGACGATGAATTTGGCGTTGAAGCCGAGCTTGCCGCCGCGAGCCTCGCGCACTGCGCGCAGCGCCGCCATGTTGATGCTGTGTTGGCCCTTGTTGTCGGCGGTGCCGCGGCCGTAGAGCCGCGCACCCGCAACCGTCGTGCGCCAGGGATCGCGCCCCTCGCGCCACTCGCCTTCCATGCCGTCGACGACGTCGCCGTGGCCGTAGATCAGCACGGTCGGCGCCGTTGCGCTCTCGTGATGCTCGGCGAACAGGAACGGCGCTTTGCCGCTCGGAGATTCGACCAGGCGGCTCGTAAAGTCGAGCGCGGCGAAAGAAGGCATCATCTCCTGTTCCAGATAGGCGCGCAGTTCGGGGCCACGCGAGGCATTCTGGCTCTCGGTCTTGAAGCCGACGCGGCGGTCGAGCTCGGCGAGGAAGGCGCCGGATTTGAAGTCGTCCCGGGCGCGGGCGATGGCGTCGGCTCTGGTCATTGCTTTCGTTTTCAAGGTTTCGACGAGGCGAACCTGGCGGGCTACACTGGCCGTCGAAGAGGCGGGGATTTGGTTAGCTCTTGGTGGATTTCGTTCTTGCTCTCTTGAGATTGCCTTGCCAAGCGAGGCTGCGCCGCTGATTTTGGCCTTGCCAACATCGAAGCATATGCAAGAACTTCGCCAGGTTGGGGCGCACATCTATCATTCGAAGAGCGCTCAGTACAGAGCGCCGGGGACGATCATGGCCAAACAGATCAGGCTCAACGCCTTTGCGATGAACTGCGTCGCACACCAATCACCGGGCCTGTGGACCCATCCGCGCGACCGCACCGCTGACTATAACCGCCTGCCCTACTGGATCGACCTCGCCAAAACGCTCGAGCGCGGCCGTTTCGACGGGCTGTTCCTCGCCGACGTGCTCGGCGTCTATGACGTCTATGGCAACAGTCCTGACGCAGCCTTGCGCAATGCAGCACAAACGCCGTCGAACGAGCCGCTGCTGCTGCTCTCGGCGATGGCGGCGGTGACGCAAAATCTCGGTTTCGGCGTCACCAGCAATCTGTCGTTCGAGCCGCCCTACCCGTTCGCGCGGCGGATGTCGACGCTCGATCATCTCACCGAGGGCCGGATCGGTTGGAACGTCGTCACCGGCTATCTCGACAGCGCCGCGCGCGGCGCCGGCAAGGACAGGCAGACCGGGCACGACGACCGCTACGACATTGCGGATGAATATATGGAGGTCGTCTACAAACTCTGGGAGGGAAGCTGGGAGGACGACGCCGTGCTGCGGGACCGCAAGCGCGGCATCTTCACCGATCCCTCAAAAGTGCATCGCATCAACCACGAAAGCGCGAACTACCGCATCAACAATACCATTCATCTCAGCGAGCCGTCGCCGCAGCGCACGCCCGTGCTCTACCAGGCCGGCACCTCGCCGCGCGGCCGGCAATTCGCGGCCAAGCACGCCGAATGCGTGTTCATGTCGGGGCCATCGGCCAAGATCATCGCGCCGCGCGTTGCCGCGATCCGGCAAGAGGCCGCTGCGCTCGGCCGCAACCCTGCCGAGATCCTGATGTTCTCGATGATGACAATCATCCTCGGCAATACCGAGACTGAAGCGAAAGAGAAATACGCCGACTATCGGTCGCACATCAACCCGGAAGGCGCGCTGGCCCTGATGTCGGGATGGACCGGCATCGACTTCTCCGGCTATGAACTCGACCAGCAGGTCCGCCACGTCCAGAACGATGCCGGCCGCAGCGCGCTCGACAACGTCACGCGCGGCGACCCCGATCGCGTCTGGACCGTGCGCGACGTCATCGAGCATGTCGGCATCGGCGGCGCCGGCCCGGTCGTGGTCGGCACGCCGGAAAGCGTCGCAGACAAGATCGAGGATTGGTTCGAGAAGACGGATGTCGACGGCCTCAACATTGCGTTTGCGATCTCGCCCGGCGATTTCGAGGACATCGCCGATATGCTGGTGCCGCAGCTGACCAAGCGCGGGCGGTACAAGGCGGAATACGCACAGGGCTCGCTGCGGGAGAAGCTGTTTGGCACGGGTCGCGCTCGGCTCGACGCGCCACATCCGGCGGCGGGATATCGGGTGGGGAAGAAGGGGTAGCGCTCCTTAGCGCTCGCTGTCATTCCCCGCGAAGCGGGGAATCCAGTACGCCGCGGCTTTCCCGTAGATAGCAGCCGTCTCTGGATACTGGATCGCCCGGTCGAAGCCGGGGGATGACACCGCGCGTGCGGAGACTCGATCGCGTCTCAGACTCTCCCGTCCACCATCACCTCGATCAGCTTCGTCCCCGGCCGGCCGAACGCCGACGACAGCGCCGCTTTCAGCTCGCGGGGATCGCTGAGCTCGATCGCCTCGCAGCCGAGCGCTTTTGCCACGCCCGCAAAATCCACCGGTGGATCGACAAAATCCATGCCGACATAATTGTCATCGCCGTGAAACGCGAGCAGGCGCTGCTTGATGATGCGGTAGCCGCCATTGTTGGCGATGACGACGTTGAGCGGGAGCTTGTGGTGAGCCGCCGTCCACAGCGACTGGATCGAATACATCGCGCTGCCGTCGCCGGAGAAGCACACGACCGGGCTATCCGGATTGGCGATGCTGGCGCCGACCGACGCCGGCAGCCCCCAGCCGATACCGCCCGAGGCAAGGCCGTGATAGCCATAGCGGTGGCGGTGCGGACGCAGCGCCGTGATCTGGCGGCTGGAGGTGAGGCCTTCGTCGACGAGGATCGCGTGGTCGGGCATCGCCTCGACCATTTGCAACACCAGGAAATCTGGATCGATCGGCATACGGCCGGCGCTCTTACCGATCTGCTCGACCAAAGCGGCGCGGCGGGCGCTCCAGTTCTTCGGCGCAAGCTCGGCAAGGCGCTGCTTGGAGCGGCTTGCGAGCGCCGCGCCGCCCATCTCCTTCAGCACCGGGATCACCGCGCGCAGCGTCTCCTTCACGTCCGCCTTCAGCGCGATCTCGGCGCCGTAATTCTTGGCCATTTCCCAGTCGGCCAGGCCGATCTGTACGATCGCAAGGCCGTCCGGCAGCGCATCGACCTCGCTGTAGACGGACATCCGCAAGGGATCGCCGCCGAGCGCGATCAGCAGATCGTAGGACGCCAATGTATCGCGCGCGGCCTTCTGCACCCGCGCCAGCGTGCCCATGAAGCTTGGGCTCTCCGAGAGGAAATGCGCGCCATAGGGCGTCGAGGACTGGTAGGCCGCGGCGCCGAGCAGCTCGGCGAGTTCGGCGGCTTCCTTCAGCGCATCGCTCTTGACCACCTCATCCATGGTGACGACGACAGGACGTTCGGCCTTCAGTAGGCGCGCGGCAAAAGCCCTGAGTGCTTCATCCGACGGTCTTGTGCGCGCATCGATACGCGTGGAGCGGCCTAGATCGATGCCCGCTTCGCTGTTGAGAATGTCGCCGGGCAGTGAGATGAACACCGGCCCGGTCGGCGGCGTCATCGCCACCTTGGCGGCGCGGCGCACGATGCGCGGCAGATCCTCTAGCCGCGTCACCTCGACCGCCCATTTCACCAGCGGCTCGGCCATGCGCACCAGCGGGCCATAGAGCACCGGCTCCATCAGGCCGTGGCCCTGCTCCTGCTGGCCGGCGGTCAGGATCATCGGCGTGCCCGTGAACTGGGCGTTGTAGAGCGAGCCCATGGCGTTGCCGAGGCCGGGCGCGACATGGACATTGCAGGCGACCAGTTTTCCCGAGGCGCGGCTGTAGCCGTCGGCGATCGCCACCACCAGGCTCTCCTGCATCGCCATCACATAAGTGAGGTCAGGATGGTCCTTCAGCGCATGCATGATCGGCAGCTCGGTGGTGCCGGGATTGCCGAACAAATGCGTGATGCCCTCGTCCTTGAGCAGCGCGAGAAAGGCGGAACGGCCGGTGATCTTGTTCTTCATGTTTCCTCCAGGAGCGGACATTGCCGCAAGGACAGGGACATGATGGCCGAAGTCACGGGATGCGCGCAAGGAAGCGCGGTCATGGCTGCGTTGCGCGGGAGCGCAGCGCTACATCTCCTCCCGACCCAATTCGAACGGATCTTCACCGCCCGCGCGCTTCTTCTTTTTCGAGCGCTGCCAGACGACGCCTGGAAAACCCTTCAGCGGCACCAGCGGCTCGCCTGTATAGGCCCATTCCTGCAGCTCCTCGATGGCGATGTGATAGAGCGGCTGGCGGCCGGTGCGCTCTTTGAACAGCGCGCGGGGGATGTTGACCATGTGCGGCCCGCGCGGGCGCTCATAGGCGATCGGCGTGCCGCAATGCGAGCAGAAGCTGCGCGCGGTTTTCGTCGCCTTGTGCTCGTAGCGGGTGAGCGCGGTCTTGCCGGAAGTGATGCGAAAACGCTTCTTCCAGCTGCCGACATAGGTCGCGTAGGCGGCGCCATGCGCGCGGCGGCTGCTGACGGAGTGATCGTGCCAAGCCCACCGTGCTGGCACGTCGATCTCGAAGGTGACCTTGCCGCACAGGCATTGGCCGGTGGCGATCCCTGCGGCGGCTGCGGCTTTGGTCATGGTGCTTCCTCATCGTCATTGCGAGCGCAGCGAAGCAATCCAGACTGCTTCTGCGGAAAGACTCTGGATAGCTTCGCTGCGCTCGCAATGACGGAAATTGTGTTGGCAGTCGCGCAACAAATCAAGCCGGTCATTCCGGGGCGCGACTAAGTCGCGAGCCCGGAGTCCATCTAGCCGCATACCAGGAGGCGGAATGGATTCCGGGATCGATGCTTCGCATCGCCCTGGAATGACGGAGGAGGAGCTTACGCCGGCGTCAGCTCGTCATAAGTCGGGTAGTCGGTATACCCCTTCTCCTCGCCACCATAGAACGTCGCGCGATTGTAGGGGGTGATCGGGTAACCGCGCTCCAGGCGCCGCGGCAGATCGGGGTTGGAGATGAAGATGCGGCCGAAGGCGATGATGTCGGCATGTCCCTCGGCGATCGCCGCATTCGCGGTCTCGCCGGTGAAGCCGCCGGCCGACATCAGCACGCCGCCGTAGTGCGGGCGGAACAGCACCATCGCGGAGGGCACGTTCTCCCAGTGGACGTCGGCGCGGCCGGCGCCGCTGGAGCGCGGCTCGATGAAATGGAGATAGGCCAGGCCGAGCTTGTCGAGCGCCTTCACGACGTGGGTGTAGAGCGGCATCGGATCTGGCTCGCCGGAATCGTTGGCGATACCGTGCGGCGACAGCCGCACGCCGACGCGGTTCCCACCCCAGACGTCGATCGCGGCTTGCGTCACTTCGAGCAGAAGCCTTGCGCGATTCTCGATCGAGCCGCCATATTGATCAGTGCGCTGGTTGCTGCGCGACTGCAAAAACTGCTCGAGCAGATAACCGTTGGCGCCGTGAATCTCGACGCCATCGAAACCGGCGGCGAGCGCGTTCTTCGCGCCCTGCCGGAACGCCTCGACGATGCCCTTGACCTCCTCGGTCTCCAGCGCGCGCGGCGTCTCGTAATCGGCGATCTTGCCGTCGGCCGTCATCGCCTTCATGCCTTCGGCCTTGATCGCGATCGCCGAGGCCGACACCGGCAGCTGGCCGCCATGATAGGACGAATGCGAGACGCGGCCGACATGCCAGAGCTGGAGGAAGATGATGCCGCCCTTGGCATGCACGGCATCGGTCACCTTGCGCCAGCCAGCCACTTGCGCCTCTGAATAGATGCCGGGCGTCGCCGGGTTGCCGCGGCCGTGCGAGAGCACGGGAGAAGCCTCGGCGATGATCAGGCCGCCTGGCGTGGCGCGCTGGCCGTAATATTCGGCGTTGAGCGGCCGCGGCGAAAAGCTTTCGCGCTCGGCGCGCATGCGCGTCAGCGGCGCCATCGCGACGCGATGCGCAAGCTTGTACGGACCGACCTGCAACGGTCTAAACAACGCCTCGAATTTCATGTGGGCCCCGAATGGCTATGAAGGATGCGGATCATATAAGGGAGAATGACGAGATGAAAGGTGCTGCCTAATCTCCCTCTCCCCATCCTTACGGGGAGAGGGTTGGAGGAGGGGCCGCCTCGGCAATCACGGTGAGAGACGGACTCGCGGAGAGCCCCCTCCCCCTCATCCGCCGCGCTCCGGACGATGCTTCGCATCGCTCGGCGCGCGTCGGCCTCTCCCCGCGTGCGGGGAGAGGCGAACGACCTAGCCCGTCTTGATCCAGACAGCCTTAACGTTGAGATACTCCTCGACGTGCTGCTTGCCGGACTCGCGGCCGTAGCCGCTCATCTTGTAGCCGCCGAACGGTACGGCCGGGTCCATCGCCTGGTAGCAGTTCACCCACACCGAGCCGGCGCGCAGGCGCTTCGCAACCGCATGCGCCTTGCTGACGTCGCGCGTCCACAGGCCGGAGCCGAGACCGAACGTGGTGTTGTTGGCGCGCTTGACCAGCTCGTCCATATCCTTGAACGCGATCGCGGAGATGACCGGACCAAAAATCTCCTCCTGCGCGATGCGCATGTTGTCCTGGACGCCCGCGAACACCGTCGGCGACACGAAGAAGCCTTTCGACAGCGCGCCTTCGGTGACGCGGCCGCCGCCGGCGAGCGCCCGCGCGCCTTCCTTTTGGCCGATATCGAGATAACCGGTGACGCGCTCGAGCTGCTGCTCGGAGACCAGCGGGCCGATCTGGGTGTTCGGATCGAGGCCGTTGCCGACCTGGAGATTCTTGCCGAACTCGGCGACGCGGCCGACGAACTCTTCGTAGATCGATTGCTCGACGAACAGGCGCGTGCCGGCGCTGCAGATCTGGCCCGAATTGGCGAACACCGCCATCGCCGCGCCCGGCACGGCGGCATCGAGATCGGCATCCGCGAACACGATGTCCGGCGACTTGCCGCCGAGCTCGAGCGAGACGCGTTTGAGGTTGCCGGCGGAGGCGCGGATGATCGACTGTCCCGTGACGTGCGAGCCGGTGAAGGCGACCTTGTCGACGTCATGATGCGAGGCGAGCGCAGCACCTGCGGTGTCGCCATAGCCGGGCACGACGTTGACGACGCCTGGCGGAATGCCCGCCTCCATCGCCAGCTCGGCGATGCGGAGCGAGGTCAGCGGCGCCTCTTCGGCAGGCTTGAGGACGACGGTGCAGCCGGTCGCGATCGCCGGACCGATCTTCCAGATCGTCGCGGTCAACGGGCCGTTCCAGGGAATGATCGCGCCGACGACGCCGATCGGCTCCTTCAACGTATAGGAGAAGATCTCGCCGGGCAGCGAGTTCTCGATGGTCTCGCCATGAATCGCGGTGGTCTGGCCGGCGTAATAGCGCAGCATGCCGACGGCACGCAGACGATAGGCGCGGGTGCGGCTGAGCGGCGCCCCCATGTCGAGCGTATCGAGCTGCGACAATTCGTCGAAATTCTTCTCGACGAGGTCGGCAAGCCTGAGCAGGAGATTCTGCCGCTCGAACGGCTTGACCTTGCTCCAGGGCCCCTCGAAGGCGCGCCGGGCGGCGGCGACCGCACGATCGATGTCTTCCTTGTCGCCCTCGGCGACGGTTGCGAGCAGTTCGCCGGTGGCGGGGTTGTGGGTCTCGAAGCGCTTGCCCGATGCGGCATCGACCCACTTCCCATCGATCAGCATCTGCTTGTAGGACCCGTTAGCGAACGGATGGCGCGTGATCGGAATAGCCTGCGACACAGCCATGGCTGCACTCCCTGTCCTGTGATTGATTGGGTTCGATCTGGGCGGGATCGTTAGTCAGAGAAGATACAGCGGCGCCGGAGAGGCGTAAAGGCGGCGTGGGCCGAAGCCCTGCCATGCCGACTTGTGCAGGGTCGAATTGCATTATGCTATAGCTCGGTCCAGCCCCTGCTGCGGAGACCAACCATGCCCTATTCAGTCATCGTGAAGGACAACGTTGCCGTGATCACGGGCGGTGCATCCGGCATCGGACTGGCTGCCGCAGAAGCCTTTGCGCGCGGCGGCATGAAGGTGTGCATCGCTGACGTGGATCAGGCTCGGCTGGCGGAATCCGCAACAAAACTGTCATCCGTCGCATCCGCCACACATGTGATGACCTTCGCCGTCGACGTCAGCAAGGCCGAGAGCGTGATGGAACTGGAGCGTGCCGTGCGCGAGCGCTTTGGCGGCACCGACATCCTCATGAACAATGCCGGCATCCAGCCCGGCAGCACGTTGTTTGATGAACCCGACAATTGGCAGCGCGTCATCGGCGTCAACATGTGGGGCATCATCAACGGCTCGCGCATCTTCGCGCCCAACATGATCGCGCGCGGCAAAGCCGGGCTCATCATCAACACCGGCTCCAAACAAGGCATCACCACGCCGCCCGGCGATCCCGCCTACAATGTCTCGAAAGCCGGCGTGAAGGCCTTTACGGAAGCGCTCCAGCACGAGCTGCGCAATACGAAAGACTGCAAGATCAGCGCGCATCTCCTGATCCCCGGCTTCGTCTTCACGGGGCTGACCGCAAAGGGCCGCACCGAAAAGCCGGCCGGCGCCTGGACGCCCGAGCAGACCGTGGATTTCATGCTGACGCGGCTGGAGGCCGGTGACTTCTACATCCTGTGCCCGGACAATGACGTGCCGCGCGCGCTCGACGAGAAGCGCATGCTGTGGGCAGCGGGAGACATCGTCGAGAACCGCCCGCCATTGTCGCGCTGGCATCCGGATTATGCGGATGCGTTCGCGAGCTTCGTGAAGGGGGAGTAGGCGGAATCTCTCCCGCAAGGGAGAGGGTGAAGTGCCTACAGCGTCTCCTGCTTGTGTCCGCAATTCTTGCAGGCGAACTTGACGCGGCTCTGGCCTTTTTCCGCCTGGACCCGGTTTGGCGCGCCGCACTTGCCGCAGGCGGCCTCGATGCGGGTCGTGCCCTGCTTGACGACGATGGCCTTCTTTTCCATCGATTCGCGGATCAGGCGCTCGGCCTCCTCACGCAGGGATTGTTTCGACAAAGCTCATCTCCACCTCTGGAAAGCGCGAGAGCCATATCGCACCTAGATTGGAATCTCAATCGGCAATGCCGATTCAAACCTCGACAATCACGTAACTGTCTTCGACGTGCACCGGGAACGTCTCGGCCACATACGGGCCCTTCTCCAATTCGTCGCCACGCTCCACCGCGACCGGATATGACCGGATCTTGACGCGTTTCGGATCGAACCACGATTGGCCGTTGCGCATGTCGAACTCCCAGCCATGCCAGGGACAGCGCAGCATCTCGCCGACCCGCGAGCGCTCATAGACACCGGGCTCGGGCGATGTCAGGCGTGCGACGCAGGCCGCCTTCTCCAGCGGCGCGCCCTCGTGCGGGCACCGGTTCAAGAGCGCAAAGAACTCACCGTTGACGTGGAACACGACGATGTCGCGACCGGCGACATCAACGACCTTGTTGCCGCCAGGCGGGATCTCCGAGGTGGACGCGACAATGTGACGGGCCATATCCGTTCAAAACCCTCAGAACTTGTAGACCGCGCGGGCATTGGTGCTGAAGATCTTCCTCCGCTCAGCTTCGGTGAGCGGCGTCTTGAAGGCGAAGCGCGGATCGTCGAAATCCCAGTGCGGATAGTCCGACGAGAACAACAGGCGGTCGATACCGACCCATTCGATCAGCGCGCGCAGATGCCGCGCCTCGTCCGGCTCGTCGATCGGCTGCGTCGTGAACCAGAAGTTTTCGCGGACATATTCCGACGGCTTGCGCTTGAGATGCGGCACCTCGCTGCGGAAGCGCTCGAAATGCTGGTCCATCCGCCACACTGCCGACGGTATCCAGCCGAACCCGCCTTCGATGAAGACGATCTTCAGCCTTGGAAACCGCTCCGGCACGCCCTCGATGACGAGGCTGGCAAGCTGCGCCGCAATCGTGTGCGCGTTCGACTGATGCTCCTCGACGTAATAGGACGGCCAGCCGCCGCCGGTCGGCGGATGCCCGCCATAGCCGCCGACGTGGATGCCGAGCGGCAGGTCCAGCTCCTGCGCCCGCTCGTAGATAGGCCAATAGCGGCGGCGGCCAAGCGGCTCATTCGCGCGCGGCGAGACGTTGATCTGGATGTATTCCCCGATTTTCGCGCAGCGCTCGATCTCGGCAATGGCAAGGTCCACCCCGTCCTGCCCGACCAGGATCGAGGCCTTCAGCCGCGGATCGCGGTGCGACCAGAACGCCAGCTGCCAATCGTTGATGGCGCGCTGGATCGCGGCGCCGAATTCCAGATTCTGCTGCGAGAAGATGAAGAGATCGAGTACCTGCAGGATGCCGAACTCGACGTCCAGCGGATCGAGATGCTGCTTCTGCATGAAGGCGAGATCGGACCCCGGCACCCCACCCGTCGGCGGCCAGGCGTCACGCCGCGCGATCAGCGGAGATGAGCGTGGATAGGGTGTCGTGAACAGATACGGCGTGCGCAGATGGCTGCCATACTCCCTCAAGTGCTGCTGCCAGCGTTTCGGCAGGAACTCGTTGAGATCGTCCGTCGATCTCAGGCTCGGATGCACGTCGCAATCGACGATGCGCAGCCGCGTCGTTGCAGTCTTTTCTTCTTCAAGAAGTGGACGATCGATGACCTCGCTCATGCGAACCTCCAAGTTCAACTGATCGACAACCGCGGAAACGTCTCCAGCGGATTGTCGACGCACATCTTCGCGATGATGCTCTTGGGCAGGTTCGGCGGGATCGGGTCATCGCCGTCGAACTGCCAGTGCGGATAGTCGGACGCGAACAGGAACATCTTCTCGGAGCCGATCTGATCGATGATCTCCTCGACGCTTTTCGTGTCGCCAGGTGCATCGAACGGCTGCATCGTGACGCGAAAATTGTTGCGGATGATCGCGGCCGGCTCGCGCTCGACCCAGGGCACTTCGACGCGGACGCCGCGCCAGGTCTTGTTGGCGCGCCACATGAAGGCCGGCAGCCAGCTCACGCCGCTCTCCATCAGCACGACCTTCAGGTTCGGAAACTTGCCGAACACGCCTTCGTAGATCAGGCTCAAAATCTGCGCCTGAAACGCCTGCGCCTCGACGAAGTAATATTCGTAGCGATGTGAGGGCCAGCCGGCCGAGCTCGGCGCCTGGCGATATTGCGTGCCGGCGTGGATCGCGAGCGGCAGCTGATGTTTTTCCGCGAGCCGGTACACCGGCCAGAAATGCCGGCGGCCCAGCAGCGTCTCGCCCTGCGCCAGCAACAGGATGGAAACGAAGCGGTTGTCCCCGGCGCGGCGCTCGATCTCTTCGATGGCGAGATCGGGGTCCTGCATCGGAACCACAATGGAGGCGTGGAGGCGCGGCTCGCGCGATAGCCATTCGGCCGCGATCCAGTCATTGATGGCCTTGCAGAAATCGGCCGCCATGTAGGCATCGAACACGGCCTGTGCGCCGTAGAGAACATTGAGGATGCCGTGGCTGGCGCCGAGTTGCTCGAACGCGCCCTTCTGCACCATCGCAAGGTCGGAGCCCGGCTTGGCGCCGTTGGCCGGCCGCCAGTCGGCGCGGCCGGTCAGCGGCATGCTCGGCGGATAGGAGGTGAGATCGAGCCCGTCGATGGCGCGGCTCACCACCTGCTCCTTCCAGTGATCGCTGAGATAGGGCAACAGCGTCGTGCGCGTGCCACCAACCGCCGGGTGGATGTCGCAGTCGATCCGCGTCACCGCCATGGGGCTTCCTCGCCAAGATTTTGTAAACGTCTTATTGGCGGCCTTCTTGTGCGCCGCGTGTGCAGAGTGCCCCTGCCCGCTTCAGCGCGCAAGGGCGCATCCCCGCGCGATCCGTCATGGCTCGGTTGCATTTCGCAGGCGCGGTATCAGATCAGGCCGTCATCGCGCGAGGCGCGGCATCATCCGCCATGATGAGGATGCGCTGCACCAGCGCGATCGCGGTCTCGGTGGCGGGATCGGCCGAGGCCATGGGAACCGCGGGCGCGAGGATATCGACCGGATCGGACGAGAGTACGACGAGGTGCGGCGCGTTGGCCGCGACCATAGCGAGACCAGCCGCTCCACAGCCGGATCATCCGGCGGATGCCCCCACAGTGCGTCCGCGCGCCGCAGCACGCGATCGTCTGCGAGACGATTGCGCAGCAGGAGCGGCTCGTAAGCCGCAAGATCGCCTCGATGTAGGACGGCAAGGTGTCTGTCATGAGGCCGATGGCCGGCACGCCCGAGACGGCGATGGCGCAGAAGCGTGCAATCTGCGCCCGTCGGCGTCAGACGCAACGAAGGCCGCCGCGCGCCCGAGCAGCGCCGGCCAACACGCGAATGCGCAGATCGTCGAAAGCGCCCCAGGAACGAACGCTCGGGGGGCTCGTTGTCGCGCGTAGTTTCCCTCAGAGCGCGAGCCATCCCATGTATCACCATGTCAAGAAGCTGATGTTCACCGTGCGCGTCGACGAACCCGATCCCCGCTTCGGCAATATGCTGCTCGAGCAATTCGGCGGCGCCAATGGGGAACTCGCAGCCGCCATGCAATACTCGATTCAAGGCCTGAACTGCGAGGATCCCGACCGCAAGGACCTGCTGATGGATATCGGCACGGAGGAGCTCAGCCATCTCGAGGTCGTCGGTTGCCTGGCGCGGATGCATCTGGCGCCGTCGCGGAACGACCGTCAGGCAGCGGAAGCCGATCCGCTCATTGCGATTGCCGGCGGCGGAGGCGTCAATCTGTTCAATTCGCAGGGTAATCCCTGGACCGCCGACTATCTCAAGATCACCGGCGAACTCGATGTCGACCTTCGCAGCAACATCGCGGCCGAGGCTCGCGCGAAGATCGTCTACGAGCGCCTGATCAATTTCTGCGACGACGCTGGCAGCAAGGACGCGCTGCAATTCCTGATGACGCGAGAGATCACGCACATGAAAGCGTTCTCGCGCGCGCTCGAAAGCCTGTCGAAACCGGCCTTCAGCGTCGGCAGGATCGCGCCGACGCCGGGCCTTGTGAATCAATACTTCAACGACTCCACCGGCAGCGGCGACCACGGCGAAATCGACACCCGCGGTCCCTGGAACGAAGGAGAAGACTGGGTGTTCACGGAATCGCCCGCGCTTCAGTCCGCCGACCCCGGCGCTGCCACGCCGATCGTCGCGGAGAGCTCGCCGCCCGTAGACGAAGCCGGCCTGACCGATCTCCTGCTGCACGAGCTGCGCGACATTCTCCATGCCGAGAAGCAGTTAACCAAGGCACTTCCCAAAATGGCGCAGGCCGCGCGGTTCGACCAGTTGCGCGAACTGTTCGAGCAGCATCTGGGCGAAACCGAAAATCAGATCGAGCGCATCAACGAGTGCTTCGAACTGCTCGGCGAGAACGCACGAGCAAAACCCTGTAAGGGCATGATGGGCCTGGTGGAGGAAGGCCAGGAGGTCATGAAGGAGGGCGCAGAGAAGGAGGATGCGGCCGCCGACCTCGCGTTGATCGGGGCAGCTCAACGCGTCGAGCATTACGAGATGGCCGGCTACACCACTGCACGCAATCTGGCGCAGCAACTCCGGCATAGTGCGATCGTCGCCCTGCTGTCCAAATCGCTCGCCGAGGAGGAGAATGCCGACCTCCTGCTCAACCAGGTGGCGCGCTCGCTGATGTCGGTGGCGAAGATGCCTGCCGCCCTGGAACAGGCTGAATAGCAAGCGGCTGCCGCCCGCAGACGCAACTGCAAACCGCTTGCGACCTAAAGCGCGATACGATTAGGATGAATCGCCATCGTGCTTTAGCTCTTTGTTTGTGCATGATCTTTTCGGAAAACCGCTGCGCACTTTTCCGGATCATGCTTTAGTTCTGACGAGCGAGGCTGACAGCGCGTGAGGCAGCTCGCGCCTGCTCGGTCGCAAAGGCCCGCTCCAGCCGCGCCTCGCTGGCGCGAAGCATCGCCGTATCTAATTTCCCCTGCCGCGATCCCTCCAGCGCGCAGGCAAAGACGCGGTAGAACTGCGCGCCGTCATAGGCGACCAGCAGCAGATCGACGCCGGCGTTGATCGCCTCGACCACGGCCTTGCAGACGTCATTCTGGTAGATCGCGCCCATCACGAGGTCGTCGGTCATCACCACACTCTGATAACCCCATTTGCCGCGGATGATGCCATCGACGACGCGCTTCGAATGCGAGGCGGCGCGATCGGGGTCGACCGCGGTCAGCGTGACATGACCGACCATGAGCGCGCTGCGCGAGTGCGACAACACCTCGCGGAACGGCAGCCAGTCGGTGGCTTCGAGCTCCTTCACCGGTGTGTCGAGATTGGCGCTGAAATGATGTGTGTCGGTGCGCACGCGGCCGATGCCGGGAAAATGCTTCAGCGTGGCGCCGACGCCGGATTCTTCCAGACCGCGAACATAGGCGCTCGCAATCGTGCTGACGACAACGGGATCGGTCGCGATCGCACGCTGGCCGATCAGCGTGTGGAAATCGAGGCGGTTGCGCCGCGCCGGCGGCTTGAGATCGAGCACCGGCGCGAGGTTGAGGTTGACGCCGAGCTCGGACAGCTCGCGGCCGTGGATGCGGCCGAACTCTTCGGCCTTGGCCTGCTGGTCGTCGGGCGCAAGCCCGGTGAGCGTCGCCAGCGCCGGCACCTTGGTCAGCGGCGGCGCCAGATGCCCGACGATACCGCCTTCCTGATCGGCGGCAACGACCAGCGGCGGCAGGCCGGCCGCGCGCCGCTTGTCCTGGAGCGCCGCGATCTCGGCACGCAACACCTTGGTCGTGCGGCCGCGGATGTTGTGCCGGGTGACGTAGACGCCGCCGATCAAGCCCTGCTCGGCAAGGCCCGCAACCTCGGCAAGGGAGGAATAGCCGACCATGAAGTGCGGCCCGAGCTGCCGCGCCTCGGCGGCGCTCGCGCTGAGAACGTCGTGCTTGCGCAGCTCGAACCTGAGATGCGCCGCTGACATCAGCAGTGGCGGTAGGCACCAGAGCACGACAAGCAGCTTGCCCGCGACGCTGCGCCAGCGCCTGCGACGGAGCAGGACGACGACGATCGTGAGGCTTGCGATGACAAGCGCGATATTTCCGGCGCCACGCAGCGCGAGCAGATAGGGATCGTTCTTGTTTGCAGCCGCGACTGCAGCGAGAGATGCGGCCAGCCAGACCAGGATCAGACCGATACGGCGGAGGAATTGCATGATGCGCCACATGCGATGAGGGATGAATGTCTCGCACCTAACAAAGCGATTTGCGCCGCGCGAGAGGCAAAAGCGCCCCTGCACGAAAACTGCAAAAGACTCCTGAAACCGTGCAAACGATGCTCCCGCCTTCTGCACAAGCGCCGTTCAGACTTCGTGATGCCATCCATCACGAAAGGTCTTCTACACATGACGAGCCTGGCTTCGACGATCGTCGCGGAAATCAAGCCGATCAGTCATTCCTCGATCCCCGCCAAGATCGGCCTCGCGCTGGTGCTGGCCGCACTCGCCGACTGGCTGTTCTATGGCGAGCGGATCGGGCTGTCGCTGACGCTGTTTGCGATCGCGATCGCTGGCGTGTCGGTTTTCTTCAACCATGCGGCTCTTGATCTGCGGCGCGCCACGATCGGTGCGGCCATTCTCGTCGCCGGCCTTGTGCCGGCCGTCGATGAGCTCAACACGCTGTCCTTCCTGATCCTCCTCGCATCGCTGACGATTGCGCTACTGGTCGCGACCAATCCGGAAACGACCGAACTGGCCGAGCGCGCCCGCGCGCTGCGCAACTTCTTCCTGTTTGGTCCCCTCAGGTTCTTCCCCGAGGCGCTCCAGGTCTTCAACATGTCGGCGTTCACCCGCGGCATCGCACTCTGGCTGCTGCCGGCGGTGCTGAGCACCGTTTTCGTGGCGTTGTTTGCCGCGGCCAATCCGGTGATCGAGCAGTGGGTGTCGCTGCTCAATCCAAAGCTCATCCTCCAATACATCAGCATCCCGCGCGTGTTGTTCTGGACCATGATGCTGGCGCTGGTCTGGCCGTTCATCCATGTGCGCTGGCGTCGTGGGAAGGTTGCCACCACCATCGCCCCTGATGCCCCCGAGCTGGCGCCCCTCCCGCCCTTCATTCCCGCCGAGTTCATTCCTGCCGAGTTCCTTGGAG
Source organism: Bradyrhizobium diazoefficiens (assembly GCF_016616235.1). Lineage (NCBI taxonomy): Bacteria > Pseudomonadati > Pseudomonadota > Alphaproteobacteria > Hyphomicrobiales > Nitrobacteraceae > Bradyrhizobium > Bradyrhizobium diazoefficiens. The sequence continues at coordinate 1,281,406 of NZ_CP067100.1, read as the reverse complement.
CGTCCACCATTCTGCGGTCGCTGATCCTGTTCAACCTGCTGTTCGCGGCGCAATCGGTCCTCGACGGCCTCTATCTCTGGGGCCATCTGGCGCTGCCGGCCAACATGACCTATGCGGCCTACGCCCATCGCGGCGCCTATCCGCTGATCGCGACCGCCCTGCTCGCCGCCGCCTTCGTGCTGGCCGCGATGCGTCCGGGCGGACCAGCCGAGAAATCGACGGTGATCCGGCCGCTGGTCTATCTCTGGGTCGGGCAGAACGTCCTGCTGGTCGCGTCCTCGATCCTCCGCCTCGACCTCTATGTGGACATCTACATGCTGACCTATTGGCGCATCGCCGCCTTCATCTGGATGGGGCTGGTGGCGCTCGGGCTGGTCCTGATCGTGGCTCGCATCGCGCTCAACCGGTCCAACCGATGGCTGGTCAGTGCCAATCTGATCGCGTTAACGATCGTGCTATATACCTGCTCGCTCGTGAACTTCGACGCGTTCATTGCCGACTATAATGTCGCCCATAGCCGGGAAATTTCGGGCAGAGGCATGCCGATCGATATCTACTACCTCGCGCAACTCGGACCCCAGGCATTGCCGGCAATCGAGAAGATGATGCCGTTTCGTTCCGATGCTAGACTTGTCGGATTGCGTGAACGGCTTTTGGGGACTCAGAGCGTGGACATGGCCTGGCGGGCCTGGGGCCTACGGAGCTGGCGGCTGCAACATAGGCTAGATGCCGCAGCCAAAGGTCAGTTCAGGGATCAGCCGGTAGGGTGAGCGGAGAAATCCTTGGCGCATCGCATTCTCATCGTCGACGACGAGGGCCACATCCGCGAGGTGATCCGCGTCGCCCTGAAGAAGGCCGGCATGGACGTGATCGAGGCCCGCGACGGCAAGGAGGCGCTCACCCGCTTTGCCGGCGACAGGCCCGACCTGATCGTGCTCGATATCGGCATGCCCGAGTTCGACGGCCTCGACGTCTGCCGCGAGGTGCGCAAGAGCTCGGACGTGCCGATCCTGTTCCTGTCGGCGCGCGACGAGGAAATCGACCGCATCCTCGGCCTCGAGATCGGCGGCGACGACTACGTGACGAAGCCGTTCAGCCCGCGCGAGCTGGTGGCGCGGGTCAACGTCATCCTGCGCCGGCTCAGCCCGCGCAACGGCGAGGCCAAGGCCGGTCCGGCCGCGCTGGTGCAGGGCGGCCTGCTGATCGATCCGGAGCAGCATGTGGCGTCCTTTGCCGGCACGCCGCTGAAGCTGACCGCGATCGAGTTCGGCATCCTGCGCGCGTTCCTGACCCGGCCGACCTCGGTGTTCAACCGCGAGCAGCTGATGCGTGCGGCGTATCAGCTCAACATCCAGGTCTCCGACCGCACCATCGACAGCCACATCCGCAACATCCGCGCCAAGCTCGCGGCGCAAGATTGCGAGAACGCGATCGAGACGATCCACGGCGTCGGCTTCAAGCTCGGCCGCTGCGAGAAAGAGGCATGACCGCGGCGCCCGACAAATGGCGACCGTCGCTCACCCTCGTGATCTTCACGGTGCTGGCGACCGTCGGCGTGCTGCCGTTGGTTGGCCTGTTCTTCTTCCGCCTCTACGACAACCAGCTGATCCGCCAGACCCAGGCCGAGCTGATCGCGCAGAGCCGCGTGCTGGCGACGATCTATGCGCAGGAGGTCACGGTACGGCTCGACAGTGGCCTGACGCTCGGCGCGGAGGTGCCGCCGAACGTGCTGCCAGATCCCGGCGACCAGGTCACCCCGATCCGCCCTGCGCTCGACCTCACCGCCGATGATCTGTTGCGGCGACGGCCGGATGCGCTCCCCGCGTCACAGCCGGCGCAAGCAGCCTATGTCGAGATCGGCGCAAAGCTGACGCCGATCATCCGCGAGACCCAGAAGGTGACGCTGGCCGGCTTTCGCATCCTCGATCCGCAGGGCGTGGTGATCGCCGGCCGCTACGAGGTCGGGCAATCCCTCGCTCATATCGAGGAGGTCGCGGATGCGCTGCACGGCCAATACCGCGCCACCTTGCGCAACCGCGTCCCGGACCGGCCGCCACCGCCGATCTATTCCTTCAGCCGCGGCCTCGGCGTGCACGTGTTCTCGGCGATGCCCGTCATCGTCAACAACCGCGTGGCGGGGGTGATCTACACCACGCGGACGCCGAGCAACATCTTTGACCATCTCTATCAGGAGCGGGCCAAGTTCGTGCTGGCCGGGCTCGCCGTGATCCTCGGCACCATCGCGATCGGCCTGGTGTTCTCGCGCACCATCACGCTGCCGATGCGCGAGCTGATCGATCGCGCCGCCCGGATCGGCCGCGGCGATCGTGAGGCGTTCCAGCCGCTCCGGCATTACGGCACCCGCGAGTTCGCCCAGCTCTCGCACAGCTTCCTCGGTATGGCCGAGCAGCTGGCGCGGCGCTCGGACTATATCGCCACGTTCTCGGCCCATCTCACCCACGAGCTGAAATCGCCGCTGACCTCGATCAAGGGCGCGGCCGAGCTGCTGCAGGATTCGGTTCAGGGCAAGGCCGGCAGCCTGACGCCGGCCGAGCAGAACACCTTCATCGCCAACATCCTGTCCGACACAAAGCGGCTGGAAGCAATGGCGCAGCGGCTGCGCGAGCTCGCCCGCGCCGAGAGCCTGCCGCGGAACGAGCGCACCGAGCTGGCAGCCGTGATCGCCGACCTCAAAAGCCGGTTTCCGGCAAGCTCTATCGAGACCAGCGGCAGCCTCGACCGTGCTATCGGCATGTCCTCGGAGAAGGCGCTGATCGTGCTATCGCATCTCACTGATAACGCGATGCGGCACAAGGCTGGGACGATCAGGCTGGAGGCGGTCGACGAGCGCACGACCCTGCTTTTGACCGTGAGCAATGACGGTGAGCCGATTTCGGCGCCGAACCGCGACAGGATCTTTGATGCATTCTTCACCACCCGCCGCGACCAGGGCGGGACCGGAATGGGGCTGGCGATCGCGCGCGCGGTGATGGCGAGCCATGGCGGCTCGATCAGGCTCAAGCCGACCGACGAGGGCGTGGCCTTCGAGCTCCAGTTTCCGGTAGCCTAGATCGCAAACACCCAGGCGGCGACGATGGTGCCGATGGTGACGAGACCGGCGATGGTCCAGCCGGCGGCATATTCCAGCTCAGGATGACCGGTCGCCCGCATGATCTCTGCCGGATCGGCGGTATGCTTCTCTGCCATGACAGCCTCGCACATGACTTCTCCGCGTCATAGATAAGTCGTTGGGGGCGCCAAAAGGTTCCGTCACGGACATGCGAGGAATGACGCAGCTTGGTTTGTTCGCCGATCCGCAGGAAGGCCCGGCGGGTCTTCGCCACACCGACAATTTTATCGAAGCCGCCGCCGAGCAGGAGCTGATCGGCCGCATCGCAGCATTGCCGCTGCAGCGCTTCCAGTTCGGCGCCTTCGAGGGCAACCGCCGGGTGGCCTCATTCGGCTACCGCTACGACTACACGCTGCAGCAGCTCGCTGAGGCCGAGCCGATCCCGGACTGGGTGCTGCCTGTCGCCCGCCGCGCGGAGGCTTGGGCGGGCCTGCCCGAGGGCAGCGTGCGGCAGGTGCTGTGCACGGAGTATGACGCCGGCGTCGGGATCGGCTGGCATCGCGACAAGCCGCATTTCGACAAGGTCCTCGGCCTGTCGCTGGGTTCGGCTTGCAAATTCCGCTTCCGCCGCCGCAGCGGCGACAAATGGCAGCGCCACACGCTCGAGGCCCTGCCGCGGTCGCTCTACATGATGGACGGCGAGGCGCGGTCGGAATGGGAGCACAGCATCCCGCCGGTCGAGGCACGCCGCTATTCCATCACCTTCCGGACGATGAAGCGGCCGTGACAGGCAGCTCCAGGCAAAATCTGCGAAAACAACCCCATGCACAGTAGCAAGCCTGATCCGGCATGACGCGGGGTCAGGCCGCGCAAACATCTGACACATCGGTGCAAAAACAGCCGGGCCGCGCAAACCATCGCGCGGCTGACATCTTGCCTTCCGAATCGCCTGTCAGGAATTGAGCCCCGCTGCAGGCGCCGCGAAATCGCCTCAAGACGAGCTAACTAATAAGGCGAATTGAAAAGACAGGCCCGATCAGCGACCCATGATAGGGCGCGCAAGGCCCGTACCCATCATGAAGAATTATCTCGCATTTTTCCTTCTCCTGACCGTCACGACCGCCTCCGCGCATGGCCCGCTGCCGGCGCGGCTGACCGCCCCCTCCGATCTCGTCCTGGCAGGCCTCACCGATTCCGACACGGCCGCCGGCGGCACCGCGCGGCTGTGCGAGCAGGTCACCTTCTCGCGCGGCCTGCGCTATGGCGAGAGCGAAGCCAACGTGCTCGATGTCGCCGCCAGCGCGACCAAGGCGACGACGCCGCGACCGGTGCTGGTGTTCGTGGCCGGCGACACTTTCACCGGCGACCGCGGAGCTCCGGACCTGTCGCGCGAGATGCAGGACCAGGCCATGTGCTTTGCCGCGCGCAACGACATGATCGGGGTGCGCGTCAGCTACCGCTTGGCGCCCTCGGCGATCTGGCCGGCCGGCGCGGCCGATGTGGCGGCGGCGCTGTCCTGGGTCCACGGCAATATCGATCTGTTCAACGGCGATCCCCGCGAGATCGTCGCGGTCGGTTACGGCGCCGGCGCGTTCCATGTCGCGACCCTCCTGGCCCATCCCGAGCTCCAGACCGATCGCGCCGAGGTCGCCGCCGTGGTGCTGGTCTCCGGGATTTACCGCGCCGGCAAGGACGCCAGCGACAGCGTCAAGGCCTATCTCGGCACCGACGCCGCCCAGTATGACAAGCGGTCGATCTATCCCGGCATCCTCAATGTCGACGTGCCAATCGTGCTGGCCTGGGCCACGGACGATGCTGCCGGCGTGGTGGCGCAGGGCGAGACGCTGAAGAAGACGCTGTGCGGCGCCGGCCATTGCCCGCGCGCCACGCTGCTGCGCAGCCGTGACGGCATCGCGAGCGCCTTCGGGCTCGATGGCTCGGGCGACAGCCTCGCCGAGCCGACCCTGCTGCTGGTGCATCAGCTGGAGGCGCGAGGGCTGCCGTAGTGGAGCATTGCGGGCACAGCTGTCTCAGCGTCCCCATTGCTGCACCCCTACAGGCTACAAACCCAATCTGGACGATCAGTCCATCACCGTCATCCTGGATGATGGTGATGCAGAAGGCACGTCAATACGCTTGCCGTTTTCGATCCTGCCGACAAGAAGCGGTAGCGCAGCCACACGCTTTCGGGCGCACGCTGTACAAGGGCATCCAGGAAGGCCTTGGCGATCTGAATCGTCACGTCCTCGCGACAACATCATGCGCCAGGCGGCTGCGCTGAGGAATTATCGCCACACCGTTGCGCTGCCCAATATCAGGATGAATAGCTCGCCGGACAGCTATCTGCCGATCAGGCAGATGCGGCTGGTCCAGTTCGACGGCCGCTCCTGGCAACCGTTCGGCGCGGTGATCGAGACCGCGTTCACGGAAGGCGCCTCAAGCTCGGAACTCCGCGCGCGTGGCGCCTACGATGTTACCCATACCGATTTTGCAGTTGTCTCTCGCCGCGCGTTTGCATCTAGTCCTAGATGGTGCGAGGGAAACGGCTCGCGGCGGAGCAGAAGCGATATGGAACATGATGCGAAATAACGAAGCAGATTCCATCAAATGTTAAGTTCGCCTTTTCGCTGCGCGCGGAGCGAACAAGGTGGCGCACGCGCCGCCGCGGGTGGGCTACAGTAATGAGTTCCAGCGGAACGGGTAACCGACTTCTGGCTGCGCTGCCACCCGCGGATTTCCATCTACTGGCGCCTGAGTTGGAGACGGTCGTGCTCGGCCAGGACGCAGTCCTCTCGCAAGCGGGTGACCGGATCGAGTATGTCTTCTTCCCTCATAGCGGCGCCATCTCACTGATGGCTGACATGGCGGACGGACGGACGGTTGCCACCGCCATGGTCGGGCGCGAAGGCGCGGTGGGTAGTCTTTCGGTGCTGGGGCCGTCTCCTTCGGCCATGACCACCATCGTCCGTGCTGCCGGCATCGCCGCGCGAGTCCCTGCATCGCGATTTTACGCCGCTTTCAGCCGCAGTCCCGCAATCCGGCACGCGATCCAGATTCACATCAGGGCGATACTGGTGCAGCTTCAGCTCGGGTCGGCCTGCAATGCGCTGCATCCGGTCGAAGTCCGTATGGCCCGCTGGCTGCTCCAGGTTCGCGACCGCATCGACGATAACGTCCTGCCGCTCACTCAACAGGCGCTGTCGCAAATACTTGGTGTGCGACGAACGACAGTGACGCTCTTGATGCGCAAACTGCGCGCGTCTGGAGCGATCAAGTCCGATCGACGAGGCCATATCGAGATCGATCCAACCCGGCTCGCCGCGGCAGCGTGCGAATGCCACGAGAATATCTGTCTCGAAGTCGAGGATATCTTCTCGACGAAACCGCCCCGATCTCACACCATGGCTGCGCAAGACGATCGGCGGATGTCAGGAGATGAATCGGGCGATACCGCGTGAGCCTTGCCGCGCCAGCCTTGCCGCGCCAGCCCCAAAAAGATTCGCCGGCGCGACGCCGGTGCTGCAATCAACGCCGCTTCCAAAGCGCGATGAGATTTGGTTGAATCGTCGTCGCGCTTCAGGTTGTTGCTTGCGCATGATTCCTTCCGGAAAACCGCTTCGCAGTTTTCCGGATCATGCTTTAGACCCAATCAGGTTCGCTTCGTCCGATCCAGGCTCTGTCCGCATTGGGATTGCGCCTCGAGCCTCGCAAGCTCGCGCAGCACCTTCGCCACCTCTCTTAATTCGTTGCGCGCAGGGCCCGGCTTGAGCCGTCGTGCTTCGTCAAGAAAATCCCTGGCCTGCATCAGCCAGCTGGACGCCTCAATATAGTTTTGCGTGTGCGCCATGGTGTCCCTCCATCGCAATCAGTGATGATCTGCTTGGACATCAACCATTCCACGAGGCCGCGCTGTGATGCCACGACCGCTCGGCTCATGGACCCAGGCCTCCGGCGCGAACCAGGCGTGATCGGATTGGCAGATCGGGCAGCGGGTGCGCGCGAAGAACACAACGCTGCGCCGAAAGCTCTCGCGATCTGTCCTGATACCGGTGGGGATCGCCCGGCCGGTCTGCGGGCATCTGACCATAACCATACCCATATGAGCCTCCCATAATTTGGCTTTTGCTGGTTTTCGAAGCAAACGCCGCCGGTTGGAATGCGCCTCTTGAGGTGCGATTACTTGGGGGCATCGTGCACCTGCCCGTTTGTTGACCGAGCATGGGACGCATGCTCGTGGCGGGGCTTATTCCAACCGACAGTTCCCTCTTGGACGAACCTGGAGTGCCGCTTTTTAGCCTGCCTTCTGAAGGGCCTTGGCAAAGTGCTTCTTGATCGGCTCGCTCGTCTCCATCGTCAGCTTCTCAGCAAGCTTCCACAATTCCCTGTTCTGGGCGGATGCAGCGTCGAAGACCTTGCGCGATTGCGCCGCCGTCAAGGTGACAACATCAGTCGCCGATTTGCTGCCCAGAAGATCGGCGAAGAAATCCATCGTTGCGGCCGTATTTGCGTTCGAGATCTCCAACAGCTTGAGCCCGTAGTCTGTCGCGCTCCTCGCATTGTTTGAGTATGTCTCACGGAACGTGTCCGCCATCTCTTCCGTTGCGATCTTGATCCGCTCGCAGCCTTGCTTTGCGCGGACGACGCTCTGCTCTGCGAGTTCGCCGATCACAGCAGGCACCTCGATCTTCGGGAACCCGAACAACGGCGTCGCAAAACCATTCGCTCCATTTGGCGCGACCTTCACTTCACTTTCACTCACGGCACCAACTCCCTCTTAAACGAAACCATTCCCGTTCAAACGAAACTATTTCTCGCGACGCTGCATTGCGTCACGAGAGCGCGTGGAGGCGAGGATTTGTCCCGCCTCGGTGTTCGATCAGTTGTCTGTTGAGCATCCAGCCCGGACACGAGTATGCGCGACGAAATTGCGACGTGTCCGTTCGATTTGCGACTCTCGCCAAAAATTTTCTCGCGCGTGTCAACACACACAATAGTCATATCTACAGGAATGATGCGTCTGTGGACGGGCAGACCGCGAACGGTTTTTGATCGACGAGCAGATGGGCATCGGTGGCGCTGCCGGTCTAAACTCTTGCGCCCAAGCTCTTGCAGCCAAGCTCTTGCAGCCAAGCTCTTGCACCCAAGACGGAGCGAGCCATGACCGAGACCCTTCGCATCACGCGCATTGTCGTGCGGCCCGTGATCGTGCCGATGAACCTGGCACTGCAGACCAGCACCGGTGCGATCGACAAGGCACCACTGGTGCTGATCGACTGTGAGACCGACCAGGGCGTGCGGGGGCACGCCTATCTGTTCTCGATCACCCCCTCAGCATTGAAGCCGCTGACAGCGATGGTCACGGCAATGTCGGAGCTGCTCACCGGCGACGAGCTGCTGCCGTTCGAAATCGAGCGCAAGCTGACCCAGCGCTTCACCCTGCTCGGGCTCGCCGGCCTGCAACGGCTGGCGCAATCCGGCATCGACATGGCGGTGTGGGATGCGCTGGCCCGCACACGCGGCCTGCCGCTGGCGCGCCTGCTCGGCGGCGCACCGAAGCCGGTGCGCGCGTACAATTCGAAGGGGCTCGGCATCATGCCGGCGGGCGCCGCCGTGGACGAGGCGCACAAGCTGCTGGCCGAAGGTTTTCACGCCGCAAAGATCCGCGTCGGGCGGCCCGACGCGCGGGACGATCTCGCCGTGGTGCGGGCGGTGCGGGACGCCGTCGGCGACGACGTCACCCTGATGTGCGACTACAACCAGGCACTGACCGTGACCGAAGCGATCCGCCGCGGCGAGATGCTCGACGACGAGGGCCTGACCTGGATCGAGGAGCCGATCCGGCACGACGACTATGCGGGCTGCGCCCGCATTGCAGACGCACTGCGCACGCCGGTCCAGATCGGCGAGAATTTTGACAGCGCCTTTTCGATGCAGGCGGCCCTCGCCGCCGAGGCCTGCGACTACGTGATGCCTGATGTCCAGCGCATCGGCGGCGTCACTGGCTGGTTGCGCGCGGCCGCGCTCGCGCATGCCGCCGGCATCGAGATGTCGACGCACCTGTTCTCGGAGGTCAGCGCGCATCTGCTGTGCGTGACGCCATCAGCGCATTGGCTGGAATATGTCGACTGGGCCGATGCCGTGCTGGCGAGCCGGTTGGAGATCAAGGACGGCTTTGCCTTGCCGGGCGAAGAGCCGGGGAATGGAATCGCATGGGACGAGGCGGCGGTCAAAAAATATCTCGTCGCATGAGGCCGCCTGTCGCGACGTCGATCACCGATCGGAGGCCTATGACCGAACAGCAGCAATCATACTCAGCTCGACCGGAGCCCCTCGCGGCAACTCGGCGACGCCGACGGACGTACGCGTGTGACGACCGCGATCGCCGAGGCGATCAATCAGCCGGTCAGAGGCACCGTTCATGACTTGTGACTGCTGAGTAAATCCAGGCGCCGAGGCGATGTATCCCACGAGTTGAAGGACCTGGACGATCCTGTCCTCTCCGCCCATTGCGTGGTCGATGGCCGAGATGCAGAGATCAGCGCAGAGGGCAGCAGCCTCTTGCGCGGCCGCGATGTCCACATCCGCACCGACTTTGCCCGCGTACAGCAGGTCTTCGCCGCGGCGCGGCAACTGACCGCTGACATACGCGATTCCACCATGGATGATCACCGGCAGATAGTTGCCGCCGGGCTTGTTCACGCTGCTCATCTCGCTGGCTTCCTTTCACGTCCGGCGAAGCGACAGATTTCGGCGAACGCCACAAAATTGGATCTCACCACTCGTTGCCGTGGTGGACGGCCGGACAATGGCAGGCGGCGAGTCACGGATCAAGGCTGCGAAGCTTTGCACATCATCGACCGCGCACCGTCCGGGCAAGCGGCGCGAGGGAGACCGCCCTATCGCACCGCCGCGTTCAGATCCATCGTCTCAAGCAGGCTGTTCTGGCGCCAGTCGATGAAAGCGTCCTTGAGGCGGCTGATCTCACTGGCACGCTCGGGCACACCCCAGAGATTGTGCTGCTCGAACGGATCGGTCTCCAGATCAAAGAGCTGGCCGTCCTCGGCGCCGTGAATGAACACGACCTTCCACCTGTCGTCGCGCACCATGGTGATCAGCCGCGCGCCGGTCATGGCGACGTCGCCGGCCTGCTCGGAGAATACGATATCGCGGCCGGACCACGCCTCGCCCTTCAAGGCTGGCAGCAGGCTGCGCGCCTGGAACGGCTTTGGATGCTGCGCGCCGGCAAGATCGAGAATGGTGGGCGCAAGATCGAACAGCTGGCACTTCTCGCGGATGCGGCAGCCGGGCGAAAACAGGTTCGGCGACCAGAACAGCAGCGGGATGCGGGTGACCGGCTCGTACATCGACCACTTCTGGCTGAGGCCGTGCTCGCCGAGATTGTCGCCGTGGTCCGACATGAAGATGACGACGCAATTGTCGAGATAACCCTTGTCCTCCAGCGTTTGCAGCAGACGGCCGATCTGCTCGTCGATCATGGTGACGTTGGCATAATAATGCGCGCGCAGGCGGCGCATCTCCTCGTGCGTCGGCGCCAGCTTCCACGACACCGCATCGTGGTCGACCTCGGTGTCGTGGCGGCGCTTCTCCTTGAGATACGCCGGCAGGCCCTCGATCTCGGCCTCGGTCGGCTGCGGCACCGGAAGGTCGTTGCGGGCGAGATAGTGCTCCAGATATTCCGGCAGGGGATCATAGGGCGGATGCGGGCCGGGCAGGCCGATCTGCATGAACAGCGCATCCGGCTTGGGGCGCGTTTCCAGCCACCACATCGCGGTTTCCGCAACGAAGATGTCGGGGTGCAGCGATTTCGGCATCTCCCAGGTGAAGGCGCCCATGCGGTCGCCATAGTCGGGTAGGCTGCGATAGCCGGCGCGCGATGGCTTTGTCAGCTTGTGCAAGGCGAAGGCCTTGTCGAGCTCGTCGGCGAACCAGCGCCCTTCGAAGAAGCGATCCTTGTTCTCGACCACGAAGCGCTCGTGGAAGCCGGCCTTGGCGTCATAGGGGATGGTGTGCATCTTGCCGACATTGACGCAGTGATAGCCGGCTTCCGCCAGATTGCCGACCCAGGTCTTCTGCCAGTGCTGCCCGTTCTTCAGCACGCCCGAGGCGTGCGGATAGAGCCCGGAGAACAGTGCGGCGCGCGAGGGCACGCAGCTCGGCGCGTTGATGAAGCAATTGTCGAAATAGACGCCCTCACGCACCAGCCGGTCGAGATTCGGCGTCTTCATGTAGGGATGGCCCGTCGCCGCGAGCGTGTCGAAGCGTTGCTGGTCGGTCATGACCAGGATGATGTGGGGCTTTGTCACGATTGATTTGTCCTGCGGGGGATTGCTCGGCAGAAAATATGTCTGACATAATATTTCTTGTCAAACCGGCCTTGATTTGATTATCTGCGGCTTGAGGCCGTACGTCGCAGATCTCTTCGTCGACACTTACAATAAATCAGACATTTTATTCCACAAGACCGGAATCAACGTGGCAAAATCTCGCAGCAAGGACAGCCCTCAGTCGATCGCCCGCGAAGTGGCGCGGCTGATCCTGACCGGCGTCTGGCGCGAGGGCACGACGCTGCCCCGCGAGATCGAGCTGGCGTCCCGCTTCGATGTCAGCCGCGCCTCCCTTCGCGAGGCGTTGTCACTGCTCAAGGCCAAGGGACTGATCGCCTCGAAGCAGAAGGCCGGCACGCATGTGCGGGCGCGGTTCGACTGGAACATGCTCGACGAGGAACTGCTGAACTGGACGCTATCGGCACTGCCGACGCAGGAGTTCGCCAAGCAGATCATGGAGGTCCGCCGGATCGTCGAGCCCGAGGCCTGCGCGATCTGCGCAGAGCGCGGCACCGACGAGGATTTTGCCCGGATCGAGCGCGCCTATCGCGGCATGGACGCGGCCGGCATGGACCGCGTCGCCTATGCCGAGCCGGACTTGCAGTTTCACCGCGGAATCCTGATCGCCACGGGGAACGATTTCCTGATCGCCTTCGGTGCGACCGTGGCTGCGGCGCTGCGCATGTCGTTCAACCTGTCGAGCACCAATCCGGGCGCGCCGCGCAAGAGCCTGCCCTATCACCGCTCGGTGCTCGACGAGATCTGGGCGCGTAATCCCGACGGAGCGCGCCAGGCCATGCACAAGCTGATGGATCTGACCGAACAGAATATCGTCACCGCCATGTCGCGCCAGAAGAAGAAGGACGTCGAGGACGAGAACGCCCGCACCAGACGGGCGCGTTGAAACCGGCAGACAAAAAGTGAGGGAGGTAACAATGAAGACTGCACCGCGCGTGAGCTCGATCACGAGGCGCAAGCTGCTCAAGGCCAGCGCCGCCACCGCCGCGCTCGCCGCATTCCCGGCGCCGCTGATCGCACAAACCAAGCCGTTTGCCGGCGTCACGCTGCACGGTGCCTCGTTCCAGCACCGCTTCTTCACGCTGCTGCAGAAATACATCCCCGAGTTCGAGGACAAGACCGGCATGAAGGTCGACCTCCAGCTCTCGGCCCTGCCCGTCTACAACCAGCAGGCCAATCTCGAACTGTCCTCGGGCGGCTCGGCCTATGATTTCGTCAATGTCACCTTCACGCTTGCGACCCGCTGGATCGCGGCAGGCCTGCTCGCCAATCTCGACGAGTTCACTGGCGATGCCAATTTGACGCCGGCCGACTGGAATCCAAACGACTTCGTCGACGGCGCGCAGATGCCCTATCGCGACGCCAAGGGCGCGACCTACGGCTATTCCTGGGAAGGCGGCGCCATGCTGATGGGGCTGTCGCGCATGGACCTGATGGAGAAGAAGGGGCTGAAGATCCCAAAGACCTTCGCCGAGCTCCAGCAGGTCTGCGCCGAGATCAACGGCACCGATGGCGTCAGCGGCATCGTGTCGTGGTTCCTCCACAACTGGAATCTGCCGCCCTACATTCAGGGCTTTGGCGGCAACATCTTCAGGAATCCGCCCGGCGATGTCATGCCGGCGCTGAATACGCCCGAGGCGATCCAGGGCATCGAGTTCTATGCGAACCTCCTCAAGAGCGCGCCGAAGGGCGTCTTGACCTACACCGAAGACCAGGCGCGGCAGGCGATGCTGACCGGCCGCGCCAACATCTTCATCCATTCCAGCGCCTGGGTGACGCCGATCCTGCTCTCCGACGAAAGCAAGGTGAAGGACACCTCGCGCGTGGTGCGCTCGCCAGCCGGTCCCGTGCATGACTATCCGGCCTCGAACAGCCAGGGACTCGGCATTCCCAAGAACGCCAAGAACCAGAAGGCGGCGTGGGAATTCATCAAATGGGCGCTGTCGCCCGAGATCTCGATGCGGCTCGTGAAGGAGCATGGCCACTCCTCGGTGTGCCGGCGCTCGATCATCACCAGTGAGGCCTATCGCAAGCTCAACACCGTGAACGGCCAGGACCTCGGCGCGCTCTATCTCGAGGTGCTGGAGCTGCCGGGCAAGGGCGAGAACTACATGGCTTACCGCACGTCGAAGGAATTCCCCATCGTCGGCGACGTCCTCAACAAGGCGTTCGAGCAGGTCGCCACGGGCCAGCTGCCGGCCAAGGATGCGATGAACGCAGCGCAAGATCAGGCCATCGCCGCACTCCGCCGCGCCGGGACAAAACTTTGAGCGAGAGCGGAATTGACGGTGAGCGCAAGAGGTTCATCGCCTTTGCGCTCACCCCGAGCCTGATCGTGCTGTTCGCGGTCGCCGTGCTGCCGGCGATCTATCTCGTCGTGACCAGCCTGACGCCGTTCCAGCTGACGATTCCGGGCTCGGCCACCGATTTCAGCGAGCCGTTCCGCAACTATGGCCTGCTGCCCGGCGACCCCCGCTTCGTCAACTCGCTTGCCGTGCAAGCCAAGCTCTCGGTCTGGAGCGTGCTGTTCCAGGTGCTGCTGGGCATGCTGCTCGCGCTGCTCCTGAACGTGCCGTCGCGCTTCGTCGAGTTTGCCCGCACCTTCTTCCTGATCCCGATGGTGCTGCCGCCGATCGTGGTCGCGGTGATCTGGAAGCTGATCTACGCACCCGACATCAGCCCGCTCTATTACGCCGCGCAAGCGCTGCATGTCACGCTGCCGGCGCTGACCTCCAACGTCGATTTCGCGCTGACCTCGATCATCATCGCCGACACCTGGGAATGGCTGCCGTTCACCTTCCTGATGGTGCTGGCGGCGCTGCAGACGATTCCCGACGAATATTCGGAAGCTGCCCTCGTCGACGGCGCGAGCAAGCTGCAGATCTTCTGGTACGTCACCCTGCCCTTCATCACGCCGATCCTGGTAATATCAGGCATGTTCCGCCTGATCGACAGTGTGAAGGCGTTCCCGCTGATCTTCCTCCTGACCGGCGGCGGCCCGGGCACGGTTACCGAGGTCACCAACTATTATGCCTATCTGCTCGCCTTCGACACCAACGAGATTGGCTATTCCAGCGCGGTCACCGTGGTGATGCTGCTGCTGGTCTGCGGCATCAGCCTGGGCCTGGTCTGGATGGGCCGGCGCCGAGAGGCGCTGGCATGAGCGAATCGTCCCTGCGCAAGGCGACGCCCGGCCGGCTGATCGCGATCACGGTGACGCTGCTGATCCTGCTGTCGCCGTTCCTGTGGCTGCTGCAGATGAGCTTCAAGACCAACGACCAGATCCTGCAATTCCCGCCGCCTTTGATCTTCACGCCGACGCTGGAGAATTACATCTCGCTCTGGCACAGCGCGTTCTCGGCCTCCTTCGTCAACAGCCTCTTGAGCGCCTCGCTTTCGACCGCGCTGGCGCTGCTGCTCGGAGTCCCCGCCGCCTACGCGCTGTCGCGCTGGGCCGGCCGCGGCAAGCACGGCCTCTCCTTCGCCATCCTGGTGACGCGCATGGCGCCGCCGATCGCGTTCACGATTCCCTTCTTCCTGTTCTATCGCTGGATCGGCCTGCTCGACACCATCACGGGCCTCGTGCTGGTCTACACCAGTTTCAACCTGCCGCTGGTGATCTGGATGATGCAGCCGTTCTTCGACACGATTCCCGTCTCGCTGGAGGAGGCGGCGCTCGTCGACGGCGCGCGGACGCGCACGGTGTTCACACGAATCGTGCTGCCGATGGTGACGCCCGGCATCGCCGCGACCGCGATCCTGTGCTTCCTCTACGCCTGGAACGACTTCTTCTTCGCGCTGATCCTGACCCGCACCAACGCGCGCACCGCACCGGTCGCCGTCGTCAACTTCATGAACTACGAGGGCTGGGAATGGGGCAAGATCGCCGCCGGCGGCTCGCTGGTGATGGCACCGGTCTTGATCTTCTCGCTCGCGGTGCGGCGCTATCTCGTCTCGGGGCTCACCGCCGGCGCGGTCAAGGGCTGAAGGGCGCGGGGTAATCGAGCCGGCCGTCACGTAGGATATGCGCGGCCGGATTCATTTTGGCCTCGTCGACCTGCCCGGGGCCAAGAATGTGAAACACCGTCTCGCCGGCGGCGAGCAGATAATCGGTGATGATCCGGCGGTGGCAGCGCCACCACAACGTCTCCGCACACATGATGGCGCATCGCCTGGCCCGCCCGAGTTCGCGCAAATGCGCGAGACCCTCGTGAAAGGCTGCGCCCATGGCGTGGTCGGCGTAGTTGTGAAAGCTGTCGTTCTGCCAGAAGGCGTTGGTCTCGCGCGGCACCTCGCGCTTGCGGCTGCGCAGGCCTCCGAGCGAGGCGATGTGCTCATAGCCGATCGAAACGGCCGCAAGCGATTGTGGCAGTGTCTCGCGATTGTACTGCGGATTGGTGCGCGAGCGGGGTACCGTGCGGACATCGGCGACGAAGGTGACGGAGCTGGTTCGCAACAGCGCGACGAATTCCTCGATCGAGCGTGTGGCATGGCCGATCGTAAAGAAGGGATGAGCCATGGGACGCCTCGTCAGCTCATCTTGCGCCGATCAGCTCTTGAGCCGCCGCAGCGCCTTGCCCTTATGGAGGGCGACGTGATCGGTCTTGTCGCTCTTGATCTCGTATTGCGGATCGTCCGGAGAGGCGTGGTGGGTATGGCCCTTGTAATCGACGTCTTTGGTGTGGACGCGGAGGATGTGGCCGCGCACGCGACCGACCTCGGAATTCCAGCTGACGTGATCGCCGCGGTGGAAGGGTTTGGGCATGGCGGAACAATGCCGGAGTGTGGAGGCGTGTTCCAAGTTGCTCCAGTCCGTCTTCGCTCTGCGAGCTACGCCGGACACGCTTCGCGTTAGGATTGGTTGGAACGTGGCTTGCCTAGCCGAAGCTCGCGACGGCAGCCCGCCTGCGCCCTTTGGGCTCCGTCGTGGCATCCTTCACTCGCTTCGCGAGCGAAGGATGGTGGGCACGACAGGGATCGAACCTGTGACCCCTACCATGTCAAGGTAGTGCTCTCCCGCTGAGCTACGTGCCCTAAAAGTCCATTTACGTCGGGTCGGGTCCCTATAACGGCTCAAGGGAGCGTGCGCAAGGACCGAGCGGGCCGATTTAGGCCGCCAGCATCTTGTTCACTTCGCTGACCAATTCGCGCAGATGCACGGGCTTGGACAGCACCTTGGCGTTTTTGGGCGCGTCCGAATCCGAGTTCAGGGCGACCGCCGCAAAGCCGGTGATGAACATGATCTTGATGTCGGGGTCGAGTTCCGAGGCCCTTCGGGCGAGCTCGATGCCGTCCATTTCCGGCATCACGATGTCGGTCAGCAGCATCTCGAATGGCTCTTCGCGGAGCCGCTGATAGGCGGCCATGCCGTTGTCATGGGACGAGACCTGAAAACCGGCGTTTTCCAGGGCCTTGACCAGGAAACGGCGCATGTCGTTGTCGTCTTCGGCGAGCAGGATCTTTGGCATGGCAGGAAACGTCGAATCCCCAGAGGATATCAGCAGAGGTCACTAAGCCCGACAGAGGGTAAATTTGGGGTGAAAATCTTTACCCTCGCGGCGCGCGCTGCCCGGCTCCTTGTGAACCCGAACGCGTTGTGAATCAATCGAGCCAGTCGCATCGATCCCACCTCGATGTCCGCACGGTTAAGGCATGTTCCAGCACGGATCGCATCTTTTCACTTGGCAGAATGGTTGCGATTCCGGACAATGACGACACATAAGAGCCGCTCGACCGGCCGAATCATTCGATCCGGACCCATCCGGATGCCGCGGCGCCAAGGGGGCGAAGCCTGAGCCTAAGGGACGAAGCCTGAGAAGATGACCCGGTTTGACGGCGAGGTGTCGCCAGCCTTCGAGATCGTGGAGCCCGCCGAGTGGCGCGCGCCAATCATCTTCAACTCGCCCCATTCCGGCTCGACCTATCCGGACGAATTTTTGAGCGCCTCGCGGATCGACCTGCCGACGCTGCGGCGCTCCGAAGATTCCTTCATGGACGAGCTGATCGGCCATCTCAGCGAGCGCGGCTTTCCGACCGTGCGGGTCAACTTTCCCCGCTCCTATGTCGACGTCAACCGCGAGCCCTATGAGCTCGATCCGCGCATGTTCACCGGGCGCCTGCCGAGCTTTGCCAACACCCGTTCGATGCGGGTCGCCGGCGGCCTCGGCACCATTCCGCGCGTGGTCGGCGACGGCCAGGAGATCTACCGCGACCGCATCCTGGTCGACGATGCGCTGGCGCGGATCGAGACGCTGTACAAGCCGTATCATCGCGCGCTGCGCCGGCTGATCAACAAGGTGCACCAGATGTTCGGCACCGTGGTGCTGGTCGACTGCCACTCGATGCCGTCGGTCGGCGTCAGCAGGGACGAGCCGCGCCGGCCTGACGTCGTGATCGGCGACCGCTATGGCACCAGTTGCACGCCGCTGCTGCCTGACCGGGTCGAGGAGACCCTCGCCGGGCTCGGCTATTCGATCGGCCGCAACAAGCCCTATGCCGGCGGCTTCATCACCGAACACTACGGCAACCCGGCAAGCGGACTGCACGCCGTGCAGCTCGAGCTCAACCGCGCAATCTACATGGACGAACGGCGGCGCGAGCGCGGCCCGCGCTTTGCGCAGGTGGCAAACGACTTTGGCGTGCTTGCCGATGTGCTGGCCACCACGGTCCCGTTCGGCGATCTCGGCCCGTTCCAGGCCGCCGCGGAATAGGCGAGAGCTTTTTCTTAAGACGATCGCGCGACCAGCGATTGGCGCGCACGCGTTTTCGCTTCGCTGTTTGCGCGCGCCGAAATGAAAGCTGAGGCTGAAAGAAAAAAGGGCCGCTTCTGATGAAGAAGCGGCCCAAGTCTAGGGAGGAAACGCCCAAGGAGGGCAGCGGTAACGCCAAGCGCTACCGCACCGCAACAATATGCGGCCGCGCCGCACAAAGTGCAAGGGCTTTTGAGCTGTTTCCCATGCAATATGCACATGGCTCAATTGCTTTAAGAGAAACCTAGATTCAGTTTCTTTGATAAGGAAATTCAATGGGTTGATAGTCATTTGCATACGAACAAGGCATCTTCGGAACTAAGTTTTCAACTCGGTGATCGATTTTTGGCCGCCCTATGGCCCGGATGTGGCAAGCCGGCGTCCGGATCCAAAATACCAGGGCGCAAATCAAGACAGCGCTGCACCCGCGCGTCGATTTGAGCTAGCTAGAAGCGAGCTTCACCTGACTTTCGCTTTGAGGATACGCCGTGACGGTGATCGACTTCTCCGCCTTCATCGAACGGCTCGCCACCGCATCCGGCGAAACCATCCTGCCGCTCTTCCGCACCTCGCTGTCGATCGACGACAAGGGCAAGGCCAGGGATTTCGACCCCGTGACGGAGGCCGACCGCGCCGCGGAAGCGGTGATGCGACGGCTGATCAAGGCCAGCTTCCCCCAGCACGGTATCGTCGGCGAAGAATTCGGCAACGAGCGCGAGGACGCCGAGTATGTCTGGGTGCTCGATCCTATCGACGGCACGAAATCCTTCATTGGCGGCTTTCCGATCTGGGGCACGCTGATCGCGCTCTTGCACAAGGGCACGCCGGTCTACGGCATGATGCACCAGCCCTTCATCGGCGAACGCTTCTCCGGCGACAACGGCTCGGCCAAGTACAAGGGTCCCTCCGGCGCGCGCCGGCTCCAGGTCCGCCGCTGCGCCTCGCTATCGCAGGCGACGACCTACACCACCTCTCCGCTGCTGATGAACGAGCGCGACCGCGCCATCTTCGGCAAGATCGAGCAGGGAGCGCGGCTGTCGCGCTATGGCGGCGACTGCTACTCCTATTGCATGCTGGCGGCCGGCCATGTCGACCTCGTGGTCGAGACCGAGCTGAAGCCCTACGATATTGCGGCCCTGATCCCGATCGTGACCGGTGCCGGCGGCGTCGTCACCACCTGGGAAGGCAAGCCGGCGCAGGGCGGCGGCCGCATCATTGCCGCCGGCGATGCGCGGGTTCACGAAGAAGCCTTGAGGCTTCTGAACCAATAACGCGAGCAGGAGGCTTGCATGACCATCTCACGCAGGCTGCTCGTTGAATTTCTCATGAGTTTGTTCCTGCTGCTGCCATCAGTGGCGTCGGCGCAGAATTTTCCCGCAAAACCGATCAAGCTGATCGTGCCGTTTCCGGCCGGCGGCCCCAACGACATCATCGCCCGCGTGATCGGCCAGCGCATGTCGGAGCTATCAGGACAGCCGGTGCTGATCGACAATCGCGGCGGTCAGGGCGGCGTGCTCGGCACCGATGCGGTCGCGAAGGCCGTGCCCGACGGCTACACCATCGCGATCTCCTCAGCCGGCGCGCTCGCGATCAGCCCGAGCATGGAAAAGGTCGCCTACGACACATTGAGTGACCTCACACCGGTGACGCTGATCGCGACCGTACCGGAAATGCTGGTCGTCGCCACCAACGTGCAAGCCAAGGACATCGCCGAGCTGATCGCGCTCGCCAAGGCGCAGCCGGGAAAACTCAACTTCGCTTCCTCCGGCCCCGGCAGCCTGCCGCATCTTGCCGGAGAATTGTTCAAGCTGACTGCCAGGATTGACATCGTCCACGTGCCCTATCGCGGCGCCGCGCCTGCGGTGAACGATCTCCTCGGCCAGCAGGTGCAGATGACGTTCCTCGATCTCCCGGTGCTGCTGCCGCAGGTCAAGGCCGGCGCGCTGCGTCCCATCGCGATCGGCTCGGCCGAGCGCGCACCGACCGCGCCTGACGTGCCGACCACGAAGGAGGCGGGCTTTCCCGATCTGCGGATCGAGAACTGGTACGGCATGGTCGCGCCAAAGGGCACGCCCAAGGAGATTGTCGCCGCGCTGCATGGCCTCGCGACCAAAGCGATGGAGGATCCGGCGGTGAAGGAAAAGCTTGGCCAGCAAGGCGCAACGCTGATCGGCGACGAGCCGGAACATTTCCGCCAGTTCATCGCGGATGAGACCAGGAAGTGGGCCAAGGTGATCAAGGACGCCGGCGTGGAGACGGCGAAGTAGCTCTCTTTCTTACCCTCCCCTGGAGGGGGAGGGTCGATCGCGCGCAGCGCGAGCGGGGTGGGGTGATCTCTCCACTCGGGCAGCGTTGGACGCGGAGAGACCGTCACCCCAATCTCGCTTTGCTCGATCGCGTGCCGACCCTCCCCCTCCAGGGGAGGGTAAGAATCCCCTCACATCGCCGCCGCGCGCAAATGCTCCACCAGCATCTTGGCCGGCCTTGGCAGTGTCTTGAAGCTGCGCGCGCAGATCACGAGCTTGCGGTTGGCGAACGCGTCGCGCAGGCGGACCATGGCGAGCGGCATCAGCTTGGCGCAGCGGCGGGCGGCGGATTCCGGCACCAGGGCGACGCCGACATCGGCCGAGACCAGCTGGCAGATCGCATCGAAGTCGCGCAGGCGCGCGCGGAAATGCGGGCGCATGCCGAGCCGCGCGGCGTGCTTTGCGATGTGCATCTGGAGCGCGGTGGCGCTGGTCAGGCCGACGAACTCGCAAGCATTCGCCTCCTGGAAATCGATCTGGCGGCGGCCGGCGAACGGGCCGCGCCGCGACGTCACCAGCGTCAAACGGTCCTCGCTGAACGGGAAGCGCTCGATATGATCGGGCAGCGCGTGCTCGGCGGCGAAGCCGAGATCGGCGGCCCCCGCGGTGATGGCAGCGGCGATGTCGGTGCTCTCGCGCTCCTCGATGTCGATGGCGACGTCGCGGTGCTCGCGCAGGAAACCGGCCAGCGCCTTCGGCAGATGCTCCGACAGCCCCGACGTGTTGGCGAGGAAGTGCACGCTGGCGCGCACGCCGCTGGCAAAGCCGGCGAGATCGCCGCGCATGGCATCGATCTGATGGATCACGACCCGCGCATGGTCGAGCAGGCTCTCGCCGGCGGCAGTCAACTCGACGCCGCGGCGCCCGCGCTTGAGCAGCGCGACGCCGAGCGCATCCTCGAGCCCTTTTATGCGCGCACTGGCGGAGGCCAAGGCCAGATGCGAACGCTCGGCACCGCGGGTGATGCTGCGCTGGTCGGCGACAGCAATGAAGAGCTGGAGATCGACGAGGTCGAAGCGCATGGCAAGTTTCTCCTCAGCCTTCGCTTCCAACGAAGGCTGTCTCCGTAACCTCGAGATTGTGCCGGGACGCAGCTTCAGTCAATGTGCGCGGTATGGTCGACCCGCTTCTCGTTGTCATCGCCGCCGTCTTCCTGATCGCCGGATTCGTCAAAGGCGTGGTCGGGCTCGGCCTGCCGACCGTCTCGATGGGCCTGCTCGCGGTGAGCATGGCGCCCAGCCGGGCGATCGCCATCGTGATCGTGCCGGCCATCGTCACCAATATCTGGCAGACCTTCGTCGGCCCCCATTTGCGCGACATTCTCAGGCGGCTATGGCCGCTGATGATCGGCACCGTAGTCGGATGCTGGCTCAACGCCGGCGCGCTGACCGGCCCCCATGCGCGCTACGGCACCGTGGTGCTCGGCACCCTCCTGGTGATCTACGCCATCATCGGTCTCAGCAAGTTCAAATTCCACGTCGCACCGCAGAACGAGAAATGGGTCGGCGGCGTGGTCGGCCTCATCACCGGCGTGATCTCGGCCTCAACGGGCGTGCAGGTGATCCCGTCGATGCCGTTCATGCAGGCGATCGGCATGGAGAAGGACGAGCTGGTGCAGGCGCTCGGCGTGTTCTTCACGACGGCGACGCTGGCGCTCGCCTTCAACCTGACCGCCGGCGGATTGCTGACGCCGGCCAATGCCGTGCCGGGCGCCGTCGCGATGGCCATGGCCTTTGCCGGCATGTACGTGGGACAGTCGGTGCGGGCGCGGATGCCGGCGGAGGCGTTTCGCCGCTGGTTTTTGATCGCGATGATTTTGCTCGGCCTTTATCTGGCTGGCAGCGCGCTGGCGAAGGAATTTGTGTAACGAAAGCTACCGCGTCTCCAGCATGGCGACGCGGATGCCGAGATAGATGAAGAGGCCGCCGAGCGCGCGGTTGACCCAGGCGATCGCGCCTTCGGAGCTCCGCAGGCGGTGCGCGGCCCTGGCCGCGAACGCCGCCAGCACCAGGCACCATAACGTCCCCGTGAAGATGAAGATCAGGCCGAGCGTCAGGAAGGCGAGCGGCTTGTGCGGCGCGCCGGCCGCGACGAATTGCGGCAGGAAGGCCAGGAAGAACAGCGCGACCTTGGGATTGAGCGCATTGGTGAAGACGCCCTGGAGGAAAACTCCCCGCAGCGAGCTCTGCACCGGCGCGTCGATGGCCGCGGCCAGCACCGGGCGAGACCACAGCATCTGAAGTCCGGTGACGATGAGATAGGCCGCGCCGACCAGCTTCAGAATCGAGAACGCGGTCGACGAGGCCATCAGCAGGGCCGACAGGCCGATCGCCGCGCCTGCGACATGGAAAAGGCAGCCGCAGCTGATGCCCAGTGCAGCGGCGGCGCCGCCGCGCCAGCCCATCTGCATGCTGCGGCCGATCACATAGACCGTATCAGGCCCCGGCGTGATGTTGAGCAGCACGCCCGCCAGGACGAAGAGCCAGATCTCGTGAATGCCCAGCATATGAGGTGCCCTGCCGCCCGACTGCCTGCCGCAAAGGATTGGGCTTAGTCGGTTCGCCCGCCGGCGTCCACCGCCGGGATTGCGTCAAATTTACCTCGAATTTGCGATGCGGATCATACTTCCGCTCGGCCGCATCTGCTCTATAAAGGCACGGTTCTTGAAATGCGGGATTCGAGGCGACTGCCACGCCGTGGCCGGTCCTCATTCCCCTGGAGCTCCGAGGATATGGAAAGACGTCTGGCCGCCATCGTCTGCGCCGATGTCGCCGGCTATTCGCGCATGATGGGCAGCGACGAGGCCGGCACCCATGCCGCCTTCAAGGCCCATCGCAGCGCGATTCACCCCATCATCCTCAATCACGGCGGCCGAGTCGTCAAAAACACCGGCGACGGCTTCCTGCTCGAGTTCCCCTCGATCGTCGGCGCCACCGAGGCCGCGATCGCGATGCAGACGCTGATGGCGGAGCGCAACCACCATCTGCCCTCCGACCGCACCATGCAGTTCCGGCTCGGCATCCACATGGGTGATATCATCGCCGACGAGGACGAGGTCTTCGGCGACGACGTCAATATCGCCGTCCGCCTCGAATCGGTGGCGAGCCCAGGTGGCTTCGCCATCTCGGCCAAGGCCTACCGGGAAGCCAGCAAGCATCTCACGGTGCTGCTGACCGACGCCGGCGATCATCGCTTCAAGAACATCAAGGACGCGGTCGGGGTCTGGACCTGGACGCCCGAGGGTGCGCCGGCGCTCGCCCCCGAGCTGCGCGAGGCCTCCGCGCTGTCGCAGCAGTACCGCACCGCAATCGTCGGCGTGCTGCCCTTCGCCAATCTCAGCGACGCCCAGGACGAATATTTCTCCGACGGACTGACCGAGGATCTGATCCACGCGCTGTCGCTGCAATCCTTCTATCGCGTGCTGAGCCGCAACTCGACCTTCGCCTTCAAGGGCAAGAACGCCCCGACCCGCCTGATCGCGCGCGAGATCGACGCCACCTATCTGATCCAGGGCTCGGTTCGGCGCGCCGGTGCAAAAATCCGCGTCACCGCGGAGCTGATCGCGCCGGAGACCGGCGAGCAGCTCTGGACCGGCCGCTACGACCGCGACATCGGCGACCTCTTCGCGATGCAGGACGAGATCACCACCAATCTGTCGGCCGCCATCGCCACCGAGATCGTCCGCGCGGAAGCCTCGGCGCCGGCCCGGCTCTCCACCGACGTGAGCGCGTGGGACCGTTTCCTCAAGGGACTGTCGCATTACTACCGGCACACCAAGGAGGACCTCGCCACCGCCGTCGATCTGTTCAGGGAGGCCATCAGGCTCGATCCAAAACTGTCGATCGCGCATGCCTATCTCGCCACGATCCAGATCCAGAGCATCCAGTTCGGCTGGGTCAAGGGCACGCGCGAGATGTGGGCCGAGGCGATGAACCTCGCCGAGACCAGCGTCCGGCTCGACCCGCGCTCTTCCTTCGCGTTCTCGATCCTGTCCTGGGCGCATGCGATGGAAGGCCATTACGAGGCGGCGATGGATGCCGCCAAGCGCGCGGTCGCGCTCAATCCCTACGACAACGGCGCGCGCGGCGTGCTCGGCATCTGCCATTTCGTCGTCGGCGAGCACCGCGAAGCGATCGAGCTGTTCTCGATGGCCGCGCAGCGCGACAACAGCGACCCGCGCTATCAATGGGCGGCGCTGAACGCCTTCAGCCATTACCTGCTGCGGCAATACGATGCGACCCTGTCATGGGCCCGCGAGCAGCTCTACATCAACCCCAATCATATGCAGGCACTGGCGATCCGCGCCGCGGCGCTGGCGCAGCTGGGACGGCATGACGAGGCGAGCGAGGCCACCCAGGTGCTGATGGGCAACTACCCGACGCTGAATGTCGACCGGCACTTGCGCAATTTCCACTGGAAGCGGCCCGAGAACCTTGCGCATTACCGCGAGGGCCTGCTGAAGGCGGGCGTGCCGCTCGGCAAATTGACCCTGGTCCAGAGCGACCTCAAACGCGCCGCCGAATCCTGAGCGGCGGACCACAGTTCTTCCACGATTCTTGGCGGCCTCACGCCTTGCTGTTATTGACACGACAGTGAATTGGGCCACACTTCGCTACACGCTGAAGTAGTATAGGCTGCTGTCGTTTTATTGGGACTTTCCGCGCTTGATCGGCGCGTCCGTTTTTCACGATTCGCTGTTTTCAGGATTTTGGGCATGCATGATCCCGCTCCGAGGCCGCCCTTCGCCCCCTCGATCCAGGTCTCGCCGAACAATCCCTGTCCGTTCCTGCGCGGCCTCGTCGGCGAAGGTCTTGTCGACGGCGGCACCGTCCCGCTCCGGACGCTGTCACAGACCATCGCAAATGCCAGCGGCGAGACCGGGCTGAAGAAGACCTCGGCCCGCATCCAGACCCGCGGCGTCGCGCTGATTGCCAATGGCGCCTGTCACATCCTGCAAAGCATCTTCTGGGGCGCGCAGCTCGACGGCTTGCGCGGCGGCCCGCTCGACAAGTTAGGAGCCGGCTCCCGCATCCTTGGCGTGGACGGGCGCGTCAACGAGGACGAGATGGCGCGGCTCGCCGGTTTCGGCGGCATCTATGACGATCCCGACGGCGGCAGAGAGACCGGGCTCAACGCCTCGCAAATCCAGACCTTCATGGACGACAATCTCAAGCGCGCCGGCAAGCAATCGCGCTGGTACTACCCGATCCTGATGAAGTTCGAATGGCCGATCCTGCTCAAGATCATGGGCAAGGGTCAGGGTGACGACCGCTATCTCAGCGTGGCCGAGGTGAGGACATTGTTCAACGAACGCAAATTCCCGGACCGGATCACCCAGCGGGTCGTCAGCCAGCCGGTCACCCCGCCCTCGTTGATCCTGCGCGTTGCCGGCGGATTGGTCGCCGCGCTCCTGGTCTTTGGCGTCGTGGCGCTGCGCTTTCCCGATCAATTCCAGCCGATGCTGCCCGGCATCTTCGGCGACCTGGTGGCGCCGCCATTGCCCAAGCACGTCGAACCCAGGGCGGCGTATTGGCTCGAGCAAAACTGGGCGCTGGAGGACCGGCACTGGTTTCATCACGCCAGCCAGGGCACCGCGACCTTCCCGGTGCCCTATCGCTGGTTCATGGCGCTCGAGCAGCCGCGGCTTCATTTCTTCGCAAAGCCCGGGATGCTGCACGACAGCGATCATCTCCAGCGCTTCGGCTTCATCCCGAGCCCGCAGACGATCAACACTGACGAGGCCACGCTGCGCCGGTTCGGCTATGCCAACGTCTACGACAAGACGAAGCCGGTGCCGGCGCGGCTTTGGGATCCGCCGGTGAACTGGGGCGCCCAGGCCGAGAACGTCGACGGCCTGCCCGTCGGCTTTGCCCGCATGACCGGCGTGCCCGATCCGGCGACCGGCCAGATCGGCGAGGACCGGATCGGCCTGACCTGCGCCGCCTGCCACACCGGCCAGATCCATTACAAGGGCATCGACATCCGTTTCGACGGCGGCCCGGCGATGACGGACCTCAGGAAGCTCGAGGTCACGACCGGCCTGTCGATCGCCTACACACTCTACGTGCCGGGCCGCTTCACGCGCTTCGCCGACCGCGTGCTTGGCCCCGCCGCCAGCGATGCGGACCGCGATGCGCTGAAGCAGAGGCTGGCTGCAATCGGCACCTTCCTGGTCGACTGGGAGAAGACCTACGCCAAGACCATCGACAGCAAAACGAGATTCAACGAGAAGACGAAGCGGCAAGAGCCGCAGCAGGACACGGAGGAAGGATACGGCCGTCTCGATGCGCTCAACCGCATCGGCAATCAGGTCTTCGCCCAGGACATGACGCTCTCAGGCCTCAGCGGCTTCGAAAAAAATCTGCATGCCCGGGACGCGCCGGTCAGCTTCCCGCCGATCTGGACCGTGCCCTGGCTCAAATTCGCGCAATATGACGCCTCGATCGAACAGCCGCTGATCCGCAACGCCGGCGAGGCGCTGGGCGTGACGGCGCTGCTCAATCTGTCCGACACGACGCCGAAGGACGCGCTGTTCCGCTCGTCGATGGACATCAAGAATCTGAACTGGATCGAGGATCTGCTGAAGGGATCGGCGCCCTATCCGAAGAAGCAGCTCTCCGGACTGACGTCGCCGAAATGGCCCTCGGACATCTTCGGCGATGACGCCTGGAAGATCGATGGCGAGCGCGTCAAACGCGGCCGCAAGCTCTATGCGGAGATCTGCGCCGAATGCCATCTCGGTCCGGTCAACGATCCCGTATTCGATGCCGAATTTCCGCAGCAGAGCATCTGGTCGTCGTCGCGGTGGGAAACCATCGGCGACGACAAATTCCTGAACGAGGTCCAGAAGAGCGTCAAAGGCATGGGGACCGACCCCGCCCAGGCCGGCGTGCTGGCGACGCGGACGGTTCAGGTGCCGGGCTTTCTCAAGCTCGATCCCACGCAGAACCTCAATGCCTGGTGGAGTTGCAATCTGCCGGATATATCCTCGACCGACATGCCGTACGCGCTTGGCCTGATGGTGCTCGTCGATATCGTTGGGCGCAAGGCGATGGACGATGCCAGGATCGACCCGAAGGTTCAGCAGGCCTGGTGGGGCAAGCGCAAGAACTGCCCGAATCCCGGTCCGCAGCCGGCCGACAAGAACGAGCCGGGACCCTGGTATCGCGCGCGCCCGCTCAACGGCGTCTGGGCCACCGCACCTTACCTGCACAACGGATCGGTGCCCTCGCTCTACTGGATGCTGAGCCCGGCGGCCGAGCGCCCCAAATCGTTTTGCATGGGTGGTGGCCGCGACTACGATCCGAAGCAGGTCGGTTTCGCGGTCACTGATGGCGAGAGCTGCAAGACCGGGCAGTCGCGGTTCTCGACGCGCGCGTCTGACGGCACCGAGCTGTTCGGCAACAGCAATGCCGGCCACTCGTTCGACGGCACGCCCGGCCCCGGCAAGGACGGCACCATCGGCCGCGTGCTCAAGGAGCAGGAGCGCTACGATCTGATCGAGTATCTGAAGACGCTGTGAGCGGCTTTCTTACCTCTCCCCGCTTGCGGGGAGAGGTCGAATTCGATCGCAGATCGAATTCGGGTGAGGGGGACTCTCCACGACTCCAGCTGTCATCGCCCTTGCGGAGACTCCCCCTCACCCCAACCCTCTCAGGGCGAACGAAGTTCGTCCCGGCCCCGTAAGAACGGGGCGAGGGGACGCACCGTCTCCGCGGATGCCCCTCACTTGAACAGTGGCGTGCCCGGAACGAACGCGTCGAAAGCGGCCCAGAACTGCGAGCGGTAGCGGTCCTGCTCCTGGAGGATTTCGTGCTTGGAGCCGGCGATGACGAGATGCGAGCCGGCGCGCAAGTGGTAGGCGAACTCTTCGATCGCCGCGGTCGAGACCACGGTGTCGTTGGAGGCCGCCAGCATCAGGATCGGCTGGCGGATCTCGGAAGGATAGTTCGTGCCCTTGAAGGTGTGCATCGCGCGAAAGGCGCTGTCGGCCCAGGCCACCGTCGGCGACGCCAGACCGAGTGTCGTATCCTCCTCCAGGATCGCGGCATTGCGCGCATAGCGCACGGGATCGCTGGTCAGGGGATTGTTGATGAAGCGATCGAGCCCGGTGATGCGGTCGCTGCCGCCGGGGACATAGCGGCCCCCCATTCCCATCAGGCGCATCGTCCGCAGCAGCGCCCGCGCCGGAAACGAGGTGGTGCGGCCCGGCAGGTCGATCATCGGCGCCGACAGCACCATGCGGTCGAACCAGCGCTTGCCCGCATGCGCCACCCGCAACAGCACCGTGCCGCCCATGGAATGGGCGAGCGCGAAGAACGGCGGCGGACAGTCCGGCAGCACCACCTGCTGCACGAAAGCCTCCAGGTCTATTTCGAAATCGGCGAAGTCGCGCACATAGCCCTTGCGCGGATCGCGCAGGCGGCGCGCGGAATGGCCCTGCCCGCGCCAGTCGATCATCGCCACCGCAAAGCCGCGGTCGCGCAGGTCGCGCACGGTCTCGAAATACTTCTCAATCTGCTCGCTGCGGCCGGTGAAGACGCAAACCGTGCCCTTGCGGTTCGCCGGCGGCGCCCAGCGCGCAAAGCGCAGCTCGACGCCGTCGGGCGTCTTGATGGTGCCGCTAACGACGTCTTCGGGAACGGGGTTGGACGGAATCGAGACCAGCGTCATGATCGGGAGTGCGTGGGCGCCAAGTGCTGTAGGTCAAGTGCTGTGAATCAAGGGGCGGGAGCGCCGAAAAGGGGCCGGTTGCCGCCCTCTTGAACGCCGTCTGGACTCACCCATATCATTTTCGTGCAGGCCGCTACCAGTGTTTCGGAACCGGAACATCAGGCTGCACACAGAGATGAGCCCGGCCCGATTGGCGGGCGGGTTAACCAACAGTCGCTCAATGGAGGACTTGACCATGCGTACGTACGACCTCACCCCGTTTTATCGTTCCACCGTCGGCTTCGACCGTCTCTTCAACCTGCTCGACCAGGCCGGTTCGGACGGCAGCCCCGGTTATCCCCCGTACAATATCGAGCGCACCGGCGAGAACGCCTATCGCATCACCGTTGCGGTCTCCGGCTTCTCGAAGGATGAGCTCTCGATCGTCGCGAAGGAAAACACGCTGACGATCAAGGGCGAGAAAGTCGCCAACGAGAACAGCAAGTCCGAAGTGCTCTACCGCGGCATCGCCGCGCGTGCCTTCGAGCGCGCCTTCCAGCTTGCCGACTTCGTGCAGGTGAAGGACGCTTCGCTCGAGAACGGCCTGCTTCACGTCGACCTCGTGCGCGAGATTCCCGAGGCCAAGAAGCCGCGCCAGATCGCGATCAACACCAGCGCGCCGAAGGCGCAGGTGATCGAGAGCTCGGCCGCGCAAGCCGCCTGAGACAAGCGACTTCCAGGTTGCGAAACGCCCCGGTGCCCCGGGGCGTTTTTTTCGTTTTGCACTGCATCACAGAGCAGTGAGGAGCCGTAACAAGGCTGCTGCCCGCTCCGTCCTCTGGACATCGCACCCCAAAACAGGACGGAGAACGATCATGTCACTTTGGCGCAGCCTTTTCGTTGCCGCGAGCCTTCTGACGGCCCCCCTCAGCTTCGCTCATGCGCAAACATCGCAGACCGTGAAAGCGAAGAACGTCGTGCTGGTGCATGGCGCATGGGCCGACGGCTCGAGCTGGTCGGAAGTCATCCCGATCCTCCAGGCCGCCGGCCTGCATGTCACCGCCGTGCAGAATCCGCTGTCGTCGCTCGCCGACTCCGTCGAGGCGACCAAGCGCGCGCTGGCCGAGCAGGACGGACCGACAGTGCTGGTCGCGCATTCCTGGGGCGGCACCGTGATCAGCCAGGTCGGCACCGATCCGAAGGTCACCGGCCTCGTCTACGTCGCCGCACGTGCGCCTGATGCCAACGAGGATTTCGTCGCGCTGTCGAAGCAGTTTCCGACCGGTCCCGTCCGCGCCGGCATCGTCGAACGCGACGGCTACACAAAACTCTCGGAAGACGCGTTCCTGAAATATTTCGCCAACGGCGTGAAGCCGGAGCAGGCCAACGAGCTCTATGCCGTGCAATGGCCGACGGCCGCCTCGATCTTTGCCGGCCGCACCACGGAGGCGGCGTGGCACAGCAAGCCGAGCTGGTACGCCGTGTCGAAGAACGACGACACCATCAATCCCGATCTCGAACGATTCCTCGCCAAGCGCATGAACGCCACCACGGTCGAACTCGACGCCGGCCACCTTTCGCTGGTCTCGCATCCGAAGCAGGTGGCGAATCTGATCCTGGAAGCGGCGGGCTATCCGCGGAGCTGAGGAGTGATCGTGAGAAAGCGCCCGAGATGTCGGGCGCTTTTTGTTTTGCTCTGCTCTCTCCCCGCTGTCGTCCCTGCGAACGCAGGGACCCATAACCCCAGGGAGCAGTTTGGCGAAAACCAGTCGTCCGGTACTCGCACCTCATCCCCACCGACAGATCACGCGGTATGGGTCCCTGCGTTCGCAGGGACGACAGCGTGAGCTTGGCTGGCGCTCTCGCGCCAAACGCACAGGCTAATCCAGCCCCTGCGCGGCCGGCATCTCTTGCGTCGGCAGGATGGTCGGGGCGGGCTTGGGTTGCCCGGCGGTTGGCGCGGCCTCGGCGGGCTTGGGCTGCACGGCAGCGGTCTGCTGCGCCGGCTGCGCTGGCGGCACAGGCTCAGCCGGCTTGGCGGCGGCGACCGGCGCCTCGGCACGCGGCGGGGCGGCCTTGGGCATCGGGACCGTGCGGCGCGCAACATGCGGAATCGGGGCGGGCGGACGCGGCGGGCCGCCGCGGACCAAGGTCGGCTGCGGCAGCGCGCTTTGCGGGCGGTAAGGTACGACCGCTGGCGCCTCATCGGCGGGGGCCATGCCATAGGCGTCTGCGGCCGGCATGAAGCGGATGATCCTGCCGTCGCGGGCGTCGATGACGAGCCGGCCGTCGTCGCCGCGGCGGTCGATCACCGCGATGGTGTAGACGCTGCCGCGCAGGTGCGGGATGCCGAGCGGCGAGAAGCCGTTTTCGCGCAGCACCGCGTAGACTTCGGTGGACGGCAGCAGGGCCGGGGCCGGGCCACGCTCCTCATAGCCATAGCCGTAACGCGGCGGCGGTGGTGGCGCGGCTTCCGGCGGGGCGTATGGACCGTCGAAGTCCGAGACGGCGATATAGGCCCCGCTCGCGGGAACTTGCGCAAGAACCTGCGCTTGCCCCGCGGTCACAGCCAGCGCCAGCGCGGCGGCGGCCACACATCCTGTGAAAAACTTCATGATCGACACGCTCCTGTCAGGCCCCGGACGACCCAGCGCTCTTTCGCTTCTTGCGGCATGGCGCGCCGTCCGAAGGGCTGATCCGAAGCTTCACTGGGGATTCCGGCGCCGCTTGGGCCGGATCAGGGCGCGTTTGCTTCAAAACCGCGGCTGCGCAACTTTTGAAAAGCGATTGATTGACATATCGGGAATCGGGACTTTCGCGCGCTTGTGTGATAGACAAAAATTTGGCAAGGTGGCGGTTAGGACAGGAAAGCTGTCTCAATTTTGCTTGCGGTTCCGGCGTAGGGATTGCAACGAAAGTCGGTGCTTTCGAGCACCATAAGGCAACAGGCAAAGCCGTTCTCGGGGACGAAGAACGCCTTGGCCTGAATTTAAGAAAATGCGGCTCGCTAACGGACGAGCGGTGACCCAGAGGCGGGTGCCGCGGAACGCCCAAGGTGCGCCGAAGATGGCGGTGAGGCAGCTTGCCGCACGGAGAGGACAGGAACAATGAACGGGTCGCAATTCGAGCGCGCAAACATCGTGGCAGAACAGCTGTCGGCGACGGTCGCCTCGAAACCGGCCGACCCGATTCAGGAGCACAACTCCCGTCCGGCTGCCGAAGGCCTCTACGATCCTGCCCTCGAGAAGGATTCCTGCGGCGTCGGCTTCATCGCCAACATCAAGGGCAAGAAGTCGCACGAGATCGTCTCGGACGCGCTGAGCATCCTCTGCAATCTCGAGCATCGCGGCGCCGTCGGCGCCGACCCGCGCGCCGGTGACGGCGCCGGCATCCTGGTGCAGATCCCGCACGCGTTCTTCAGCCGCAAGGCGAAGGAGCTCGGCTTCGCGCTGCCCAACCCCGGCGAATACGCCATCGGCGCGCTGTTCATGCCGCGCGACACCGCCTGGCGCAACGTCATCAAGAGCATCATCGCCGACCAGATCAAGGAAGAGGGCCTGACCCTGCTCGGCTGGCGCGACGTGCCGACCGACAATTCCTCGCTCGGCGTCACCGTGAAGCCGACCGAACCGGCCTGCATGCAGGTGTTCATCGGCCGCAACGGCACCGCCAAGACCGAGGACGATTTCGAGCGCCGGCTCTACATCCTGCGCAAGTCGATCTCGCAGGCGATCTACCAGCGCCGCGACCGCGGCCTCGCGGGCTATTATCCCTGCTCGATGTCGTGCCGGACCGTGATCTACAAGGGCATGTTCCTCGCCGACCAGCTCGGCAAGTACTATCCCGATTTGCACGAGAAGGATTTTGAGAGCGCGCTGGCGCTGGTGCACCAGCGCTTCTCGACCAACACTTTCCCGGCATGGTCGCTGGCGCATCCCTATCGCATGATCGCGCATAACGGCGAGATCAACACGCTGCGCGGCAACACCAACTGGATGGCGGCGCGGCAGGCCTCGGTGAGCTCCGAGCTCTATGGCAAGGACATCAACCGGCTCTGGCCCATCTCCTACGAAGGCCAGTCCGACACCGCCTGCTTCGACAATGCGCTCGAATTCCTGGTGCAGGGCGGCTACTCGCTGCCGCACGCCGTCATGATGATGATTCCGGAAGCGTGGGCCGGCAATCCCTTGATGGATGAGAAGCGCCGCGCCTTCTACGAATATCATGCCGCGCTGATGGAGCCTTGGGACGGCCCGGCCGCGATCGCCTTCACCGACGGCCGCCAGATCGGCGCCACGCTCGACCGCAATGGCCTGCGGCCGGCGCGCTATCTCGTGACCAAGGACGACCGCATCGTGATGGCGTCCGAGATGGGCGTGTTGACGATCCCCGAGGACCAGATCATCACCAAGTGGCGCTTGCAGCCCGGCAAGATGCTGCTAGTGGACCTCGAGCAGGGCCGCCTGATCCCGGACGACGAGATCAAGGCCGAGCTCGCTCGGAGCCATCCCTACAAGGAGTGGCTGGAGCGCACCCAGATCGTGCTGGAAGAGCTGCCGAAGGCTGCGACCACCGGCGTGCGCTCGAACCTGTCGCTGCTCGATCGCCAGCAGGCATTCGGCTACAGCCAGGAAGACATCACCATCCTGATGACGCCGATGGCGGCGACCGGCGAGGAAGCCGCGGGCTCGATGGGCAACGACACGCCGATCTCGGCGCTGTCGGACAGGGCCAAGCCGCTCTTCACCTACTTCAAGCAGAATTTTGCGCAGGTCACCAATCCGCCGATCGACCCGATCCGCGAGGAGCTGGTGATGAGCCTCGTCTCGATCATCGGACCGCGGCCGAACCTGTTCGACCTCCAGGGCATGGCGACGACCAAGCGTCTCGAAGTGCGCCAACCGATCCTGACCGACGCGGACCTGGAAAAGATCCGCTCGATCTCCGACGTCGCCGAGTCGCACTTCAAGTCGCGCACGCTGGACACCACCTTCCATGCCGGCCTCGGCGCGGCCGGCATGGACCAGGTGCTCGACGAGCTTTGCGCGCGCGCGGAAGCCGCGGTGCGCGAGGGCGTCAACATCATCATCCTGTCCGACCGCATGGTCGGCACCGACCGCGTGCCGATCCCGTCACTGCTGGCGTGCGCGTCCGTGCACCATCACCTGATCCGCACCGGCCTGCGCACCTCGGTCGGACTCGTCGTCGAATCCGGCGAGCCGCGCGAAGTGCATCACTTCGCCTGCCTCGCGGGCTACGGCGCCGAAGCGATCAATCCTTACCTCGCGTTCGAGACCATCATCGCGATGAAGGACCGCCTGCCCGGCTCACTCGACGATTACGAGATCGTCAAGCGCTACATCAAGTCGATCGGCAAGGGCCTGCTCAAGGTGATGTCCAAGATGGGCATCTCGACCTACCAGTCCTATTGCGGCGCGCAGATTTTTGACGCGGTCGGCCTCAAGGCGGACTTTGTCGCAAAGTTCTTTGCCGGCACGCATACCCGCGTCGAAGGCGTGGGTCTTGCCGAGATCGCCGAAGAAGCCGTGCGCCGCCATGCCGACGCGTTCGGCGAGGCGCAGGTCTACAAGACCGCGCTCGACGTCGGCGGCGAATATGCCTATCGCAGCCGCGGCGAGGACCATGCCTGGACCGCCGAGTCGGTGTCACTGCTCCAGCACGCCGCGCGCGGCAATTCGCAGGAGCGCTATCGCGCTTTCGCAAAAATCCTCAACGAGCAGTCGGAGCGCCTGCTGACGCTGCGCGGCCTGTTCCGGATCAAGAACGCGGAGGAGGAGAAGCGCAAGCCCGTACCGCTCGACCAGGTCGAGCCGGCCAAGGACATCGTCAAGCGTTTCGCCACCGGTGCGATGAGCTTCGGCTCGATCTCGCGCGAGGCGCACACCACGCTCGCAATCGCCATGAACCGGATCGGCGGCAAGTCGAACACCGGCGAAGGCGGCGAGGAAGCCGATCGCTTCAAGCCGATGCCGAACGGCGATTCCATGCGCTCGGCGATCAAGCAGGTCGCCTCGGGCCGCTTCGGCGTCACCACGGAGTATCTCGTCAACTCCGACATGATGCAGATCAAGATGGCGCAGGGCGCCAAGCCCGGCGAAGGCGGCCAGCTGCCCGGCCACAAGGTCGACGCGACCATCGCCAAGGTGCGGCACTCGACGCCGGGCGTCGGCCTGATCTCGCCGCCGCCGCATCACGACATCTACTCGATCGAGGACCTGGCGCAGCTCATCTACGATCTCAAGAACGTCAACCCGACGGGCGACGTCTCGGTCAAGCTCGTCTCCGAGATCGGCGTCGGCACCGTCGCGGCAGGCGTTGCCAAGGCGCGCGCCGACCATGTCACCATCGCGGGCTTCGAAGGCGGCACCGGCGCTTCGCCCCTGACCTCGATCAAGCACGCCGGCAGCCCTTGGGAGATCGGCCTTGCCGAAACCCACCAGACGCTGGTGCGCGAGCGGCTGCGCAGCCGCATCGTGGTCCAGGTCGATGGCGGCTTCCGCACCGGCCGTGACGTCGTGATCGGCGCGCTGCTGGGCGCCGACGAGTTCGGCTTCGCGACCGCGCCGCTGATTGCGGCCGGCTGCATCATGATGCGCAAGTGCCATCTCAACACCTGCCCGGTCGGCGTCGCGACGCAGGATCCCGTCCTGCGCAAGCGCTTCACCGGCCAGCCCGAGCACGTCATCAACTATTTCTTCTTCGTCGCGGAGGAAGTCCGCGAGATCATGGCCTCGCTCGGCTTCCGCACCTTCAACGAGAT
The DNA here is from genome assembly GCF_016616235.1 of Bradyrhizobium diazoefficiens. NCBI lineage: Bacteria > Pseudomonadati > Pseudomonadota > Alphaproteobacteria > Hyphomicrobiales > Nitrobacteraceae > Bradyrhizobium > Bradyrhizobium diazoefficiens. Next base: position 1,245,485 of record NZ_CP067100.1, on the reverse strand, counting down.
GGTCGGCCAGGTTCAGCTGCTCGACCAGACCAAGCTGGTCGCGCACTGGAAGGCCAAGGGGCTCGATTTCTCGAAGCTGTTCGTCAAGCAGAAAGAAGAGAAGGGCCAGAAGATCTATCACTCCGAGCGCCAGAACCATCACCTGGAGGCGGTGCTCGACCGCACCCTGATCGAGAAGGCGCAAGCGGCGCTCGACCGCGGCGCACCGGTCCGAATCGAGGCCGCGATCAACAGCACCAACCGCTCTGCCGGCGCCATGCTGTCGGGCGCAGTCGCCAAGATCTACGGCCATGCCGGCCTGCCGCACGACACCATCCATGTCGGCCTCACGGGCACCGCCGGCCAGGCCTTCGGCGCCTGGCTCGCCCACGGCGTCACCTTCGAGCTCGAGGGCGAAGCCAACGACTATGTCGGCAAGGGCCTTTCGGGCGGCAAGATCATCGTCAAGCCGCCGAGGAATTCCGGTATCGTGCCGGAAGAAAGCATCATCGTCGGCAACACCGTGATGTACGGCGCAATCGAGGGCGAGTGCTATTTTCGCGGCATCGCCGGCGAACGCTTTGCCGTGCGCAATTCGGGCGCCGTCGCAGTGGTCGAGGGCGCGGGCGATCATTGCTGCGAGTACATGACCGGCGGCATCGTGGTCGTGCTCGGCAAGACCGGACGCAATTTCGCGGCCGGCATGTCCGGCGGCATCGCCTATGTGCTGGACGAGGAAGGCTCGTTCGACAAGCTGTGCAACCTCAGCATGGTCGAGCTCGAACCGGTGCTGTCGGAAGAGCTGATCAACGCCGGTACGTATCACCATGCCGGTGACCTCGAGGCGCATGGCCGGGTCGACGTGTTCAAGAACCTGCTCGCTTCCGACGTCGAGCGCCTGCACGTCCTGATCACGCGCCATGCCAAGGCGACCGGCTCAAAGCGCGCCGCCGACATCCTGGCCAATTGGAAGGACTGGCTGCCCAAATTCCGCAAGGTGATGCCTGTCGAGTACCGGCGCGCACTGCGCGAAATGGCCGCCAACGCAGACGCCGAGCCGAAAATCGCGATCGGGGCGTAGGAAACAAAGCCTCGTGGTGAGGAGGCGCGAGGCGCCGTCTCGAACCATGAGACAACCATCCGGGCCTCTATCCTTCGAGACGCGGCGCGAAAGAGCGCTGCTCCTCAGGATGAGGGGTGAGAGAACAAACGAATTTAAGCGGCAGGGACTTCGGGTTTAATGGGCAAGATCACGGGTTTTCTCGAAATCGAACGGCACGACCGCAAGTACACCCCGGTCGCCGAGCGCGTGAAGCATTTTCACGAATTCGTCGTTCCCTTGAGCGAGAAGGAAACGCGCGACCAGGCCGCGCGCTGCATGAATTGCGGCATTCCCTACTGCCACGGCACCGGCTCGGTCGCGCCGGGCACGCCGGGCTGCCCGGTCAACAACCAGATCCCTGATTTCAACGACCTCGTCTATCAGGGCAATTGGGAAGAAGCCTCGCGCAACCTGCACTCGACCAACAATTTTCCGGAGTTCACCGGCCGCATCTGCCCGGCACCATGTGAAGCCTCCTGCACGCTGAACATCGACGACAACCCGGTCACCATCAAGACCATCGAATGCGCGATCGTCGACCGCGCCTGGGACAATGGCTGGGTCACGCCCGAAGTGGCGACTGTCAAGACCGGCAAGAAGGTGGCCGTGATCGGCTCGGGTCCGGCCGGCATGGCCTGCGCGCAGCAGCTCGCGCGCGCCGGCCACGACGTGCATTTATTCGAGAAGTACGCCAAGGCCGGCGGCCTGCTGCGCTACGGCATCCCCGACTTCAAGATGGAGAAGGGCATCATCGACCGCCGCGTCAAGCAGATGGAAGCCGAAGGCGTCACCTTCCACTACAACAGCCATGTCGGCACTGATGGCAATGTCGATCCGCGCGAGATGCTCAACGAGTACGACGCGGTGGCGCTGACCGGCGGCGCGGAAGCGCCGCGCGACCTGCCGATCCCCGGCCGCGATCTCGCCGGCATCCACTACGCCATGGATTTCCTGCCGCAGCAGAACCGCCGCGTGTCCGAGGAGCCGCTCGGCGGCGTCCAGGAGATTTTGGCCGGCCGCAAGCACGTCGTCGTCATCGGCGGTGGCGACACAGGAAGTGACTGCATCGGCACCTCGCTGCGCCAGGGCGCGCTGTCGGTGACCCAGCTCGAGATCATGCCCGCCCCGCCCGAGCGCGAGAACAAGGGCCTGACCTGGCCGAACTGGCCGCTGAAGATGCGGACGTCCTCCAGCCAGGCCGAAGGCGCGATCCGCGAATACGCCGTGTTGACGCAGAAGTTTTCCGGCGAGAACGGCCAGGTCAAGAAGCTGCACTGCGTCCGCGTCGACGACAAGTTCAAGCCGATTGCGGGCACCGAGTTCGTTCTCGATGCCGACCTCGTCCTGCTCGCGATGGGTTTCGTGCACCCCGTGCACGAGGGCCTGCTCAAGCTGCTCTCCGTCGAGCTCGACCCGCGCGGCAACGTCAAGGCCAACACGCTGGATTACCAGACCTCGCGACCGAACGTGTTCTCGGCCGGCGACATGCGCCGCGGCCAGTCGCTGGTGGTGTGGGCGATCCGCGAGGGGCGGCTGTGTGCAAGATCGATCGATACGTTTTTGATGGGGAAAACGGATCTGCCGCGATAGCTTTTCGCTCAGCCAAATTTTCAAACGGTGTCATCGCCCGGCTTGACCGGGCGATCCGGTATTCCAGAGACGCCAAACGTATGCGGACAAGCCGCGGCGTACTGGGCGGATTCAACTGGTCGTCGCAACAGCCGTTGTTTTTGACTCATGGGAGCAACGCGTCAAGCGCCTCTGCTGGCGTTTTCCAGCCCAGTGTTTTTCTCGGTCGGGCATTAAGGGCCGCTGCCACGGCGGAGATCTCGTCGACACTATGGAGGCTCAGGTCTGTGCCTTTCGGGAAGTATTGCCGCAATAGCCCATTGGTGTTTTCGTTGGTGCCGCGCTGCCAAGGGCTATGCGGATCGCAGAAGTAGACTTGGATACCCGCATCGATCTTGAGACGATCATGCTGAGCCATTTCGGCCCCCTGATCCCAGGTCAGCGAACGACGCAGTTCTTCGGGCAAAGTGATGATGGTGCGTGCGATTGCGTCGCGCACGGCTTCGGCCCCGTGCCCTGCGAGCGCAGGCCCGTTCTTCGCGCGCGGAGCTTCGCCATGTCCCGCCAACCGGGGAAGGTGCAACAACATCGTGAAGCGCGTGGTCCGCTCGACCAGCGTGCCGATCGCCGAGCTGCCAAGCCCGAGGATAAGGTCCCCCTCCCAATGTCCCGGCACGGCTCGATCGGCCGCTTCGGCAGGGCGCTCACTGATCATGATCTCGGAAGGAATGAAGCTCCTGCCTTTACGGGCGCGCGCCCTTGGCATCCGCAGCGCCCGCCCGGTGCGCAAGCAGGCCGTCAGTTCGCGGCGCAAAGCTCCTCGACCCTGCACGTAAAGTGCCTGATAGATCGCCTCGTGACTGATGCGCATCGTCTCATCCTCGGGAAAGTCGAGCCGAAGTCGCCGAGAAATCTGTTCCGGGCTCCATGCCCTCGCCCAGCGCCGGTTCTGCCGATGCACGGCCCGGCGCCCCTTCCACACGACCTTCGGGCCAACGAGGGGCTCTCCATTCGGCTTGGCGATCATACCGGCAAGCCTGTCTTGCACATAGTCCCGCAGAGCCGGATTGATTGCCAACTTCGCCGACTTGGGTCTCCGGGCGGACCGATCAGCGTGCCATTGTGCCGTGGTCGCTCGGTACTCTGGAGCACCGTGGCGGCGCGCCACGTTCCGCCGAAGTTCACGAGAGATCGTGGATGGAGGCCGATCGAGCCGACGAGCGATCGCTCGCACCCCATGCCCCTGCGCGTGCAAGATGGCGATCTCCTCACGCTCGGCGAACGAGAGGTAGCGCCCTGATAGAGGTCTTGACGACTGCGACAAATGTGTTGGCGGCATGCCGCCCGCCTCCCGGAACCAGCGTACTCCGACCGCCGGCGATACCCCGGCGTCAACCGCAGCATCCTCGCTCGAGCGCCCCGAAGCAATCGCAGTCCAGAACGGCTTACGATTCTCTCGAAGAACCTGCCGACGCCGACCTGACAATCGCTGGATTGCCTGCACACCCTGATCAGAACGCCGACTGCATCTGTTCATCGCAACATCCTTTGCTGAGGTGTTGCGACGACCAGTTGAATCCGCCCTGGATGCCCCGGTCGAGCCGGGGCATGACAGCGGAGCAAGTGGTGAGAGTGCCGCCAACTAAGCCGCATTGGCCCGGACGCACTCCGTTCTCTAATTTTGCAGCCTCACGCCCAGCATCACCACGGTCGCCTGCGAGCTGGACCCCGCCTGGTTCGAATCCAGGATGTCGTGCCGCAGCGTGCCCTTGACCCAGATGTTGCGGTTGAGCTTGTAGATCAGATTGCTCTCGAACGAGTAGGTCTTGTCGTTGCGGTTCTGGCCCTGGTAGTCGAGCGTGCCGTAGGTGAACTTGCCCACGGCCGTGAGCCAGCGGCGGAAGTCGTGGTCGACTTCGGCCGAATAGGTGCGCACCAGCACGCCGGAGGAGCCGGCGATCGTGGTCTCGGCGATCTGCGTGTCGGTGAAGAGCTTCACCGTGGTGAGGCCGCTCGCATTCCAGACCAGCGAGCCCGCGGTGAGGAAGCCGGAGAGCTGGCTGAGGCGCGGGTCGGTATAGTTGCGCGCGGAATAGCCGACCGAGACCTCGCCGGTGAGGATGCGCGAGAACTCGAAGGACGAGCCGACCTTGGCGTAGCCGCCGTTTGAATCGCGGAGGTAGCCGTTGCGATCGGCGGCCTGGTCGTGGATTCGGGTGTCGCCCTGGATCTCGACGAAGGGTTTGAGGCCGGGCTTCAGCTCGTAGGAGAAGCGCCCGACGCCGCCATACTGGTTGAAGTCGCGGTCGCCGTTGCTGGAGATCGAGCCGTCTGTAAGTTTTGAATCCGTGTAGGCGGTGCGATCCACTGTGGCGCCGGCGGCGACCTGGAAGCGGTTGAAGGTCTGGTCGAAGCCGATGGTGGTGCCGTAGGCGGCGTAGACGGGATATTTTTGCAGACCGGCCTGCACGTTCGGGCTGCCCGGATTGTCGGTGGCGAGCCGCAGGCGCAGCTGCGAGGTCAGCTTGAGATCGCGGTCGACGTCGATGCGGCCATCGACATGGCCGGTGAAATCGGGACGGTCGATCTCGACCGGCGATGGCGAGGCGAAGCCGTCGATCGTCGCCGGCATGGTGTTGGTGTAGCCCGAGAACGAGCCGCGCAGGTCGGCGACCAGCGCGTGGCGCTCCCAGTCGGACATCACGAGAAGGTCGGGCGCGACGACATAGGCCGGAGAGCCGACCGGCTTGTTGAGGCGCGCCGGATTGGTGTCATAGCCGGCGGAGAGCTCGAGCCCGCCCTTGATCAGGAAGCTGCCGGCATAATCGCCGACCGCGCCGAACGCATCGTCATCGGCCTTGAGGCGGCGGCGCAGCGGCTGGCCGGGTACGTTGCCGGCCATCGCTGGGGCCAGCGGCGTCTTGTGCGCGGTCTCCGACGGCGGCGGCGCGATGCGTGGCGGGCCGAGCGTCGTCGCCGGCGTTGCGGGCGGCGGCGGCGAGCCAGGCCCGAGCGGACGCTTCGGCTTGGGCTGGCCGGGATAGAGCTTGGGCTGCAGGCGCTTGCGATTGAGCGAGTCGTAGCCGGAGCCGCTCGCGCCGTTGGCGGCGGGCAGGCCGTAGGTCGGGACCTGGCCGGTTGGGCTTTGGCTGACGCGGGAGGTCGCAGGCGCTTGCTGGCGCTTGCGCGGATCGGCACTGGGATCGGGCAGCGCCGGCAGCGCATCCGAGGGTGCCTGCGGCATGCCCGCCGTGCGGCGCGTCGGCAGCGTGTCGGGCGCAGCAAAGCCGCCGCGGTTGGGATTGAACAGGTCGGGCGTGAGGCTCTGGGCGGCCGCGGGCGCGCTTCCGAGGGCGGTCAGCACGAAGCATAGCAAAGCAGCGCGCAGGAAATGCGCGCGTTTGCTCCGGCTCGTGCCTGGAGACGACCCCACGATGAATAACTCCAACGAAATCAAACACTTTCACGATGACGTCCACCGGGCGGCGGGAACCATCGTTAATGGAGTTAAAACAATTATGGTTAATGACCCGTTGAGGGCTCCGGCGGCCTCGTCGCGTGCCGCGTCCGGGCGTGCTAAGCAGGCGCGAACGGGCGCACGCCCACCCCTTCCCTGGACCAGATCATGCCGAGCTCGAAACCGCTGATGACCCCATCATCCGGCCCCATCCCTGACAGCGTCGAATCCGCGCTCCGCACGCTGGAGACGGAGAGCGGCGGCATCAACGCGCTCGCGGCCGCCCTGCGCGGGCCCCTGGGCGCGACCTTCGCCAGGGCGGTCGACCTGATCCGCAACGCCAAGGGCCGCGTCATCGTCACCGGGCTCGGCAAGTCGGGGCACATGGCGCGCAAGATCGCGGCCACCCTGGCCTCGACCGGCACGCCCGCCTTCTTCGTCCACACCGCGGAAGCCGCCCATGGCGATCTCGGCATGATCACGGCGGACGACGTCATCATGGCGCTGTCCTGGTCCGGCGAGCAGCCGGAGATGAAGACCCTGGTGAACTATTCGGCGCGGTTCGCGATCCCGATGATCGCGGTGACGTCGAACGCTGCGTCCTCGCTCGGGCAGGCCGCCGACATCGTGATCGAGCTGCCGAAGGCGCGCGAGGCCTGCCCGCACAATCTGGCGCCGACCACCTCGACGATGATGCAGGTCGCGATCGGCGATGCCATCGCCATCGCGCTGCTCGAGGGACGCGGCTTCACCGCGCTGGAGTTCGCGCATTTTCATCCCGGCGGCAAGCTTGGTGCGATGCTCAAGTTCGTCCGCGACTACATGCGCACCGGCGCCGAGATCCCGGTCAAGCCGCTCGGCACCAAGATGTCGGACGCGGTGGTCGAGATGTCGGCCAAGGGCCTGGGCTGCGTCTGCATCGTCGACGATGCCGGCGGCATCGCAGGCATCATCACCGACGGCGATCTGCGCCGCCACATCAACATGCGGCCTGATCTGCTGACCGTATCGGTCGACGACATCATGACCAAACAGCCGAAGACCGTGCCGCCCTCGATGCTTGCCACCGAAATGATCGAGGTGCTGAACACCCGCAAGATCACGACGCTGGTGGTGACCGAGGCGGACAAGGTGGTCGGCATCGTGCATCTGCACGATCTGCTGCGGGCGGGCGTGGCGTAGCTCGTCGCCTCTCCCCGCTTGCGGGGAGAGGCCGGAATGCGCGCGGCACGCGCGGATTCCGGGTGAAGGGGACTCTCCGCGAGTCCAACTGTCACCTCCCCCGCGGAGACTCCCCCTCACCCCAACCCTCTCCCCGTAAGCGGGGCGAGGGAGTCGACTGCGGAAACCGCGCCGCCTTGTCCTCCAGCGGCAGCCGCAGCCCGTTCGCCAGATACGACACCGTGCGATAGAAGCCGCACAGCAGCATGATCTCCAGAATCTGCGGCTCATCGTAGTGCGCCGAGAGCGCGGAAAATTCCGCATCGTCGAGCGTCGCGCGGTGATGCAGCGCATCGACCGCGGCGACCAGCGCCTGCTCGGCGGGCGACCAGCAGGGTGACGTCGCATCGCCCTGCACGGTCGCGCTCACGTCCTCCTCAGTAAGCCGCGCCGGCCCGGCGAAGATCGCGACATGCACACCCCATTCATATTCGCATCGGTTCAGCGCACAGGTGCGATCGATCACGATCTCGCGCTGGCGCAGCGAGAGCGGACCCGGGTCAAGAAGTCCGCCAGCACGAAACTTGTCCCAGGCGCGGGCGTGACCCGCCATCACCCGGAACAGCATCAGCGGCGGCGCGCCGCGCATGATCCGGTCGAATTGTTGCTGGATCTCCGGGGGATAAGGCGCCTCGAGCGGGGCGATACGCGGCGTGGCCTGGGACATCGGCTGCTTCCATTGCTACGTTTATCATAGCAATACGCTACATTATCTGTAGCACGACGCAAGAGGGCAGCGATGGCGAAAAAGGCAGCATCAGGGAACGTCCGCGGCTCGCGAACCGGGCGCCCAATCATGGCGCTGCTCGACCTGCTCGGCCGGCGCTGGACCTTGCGGATATTATGGGAGCTGCGCGGCGCCCCCCTCACCTCCCGCGCGCTGCGCACCGCCTGCGACGAAGCTTCACCGACGGTGCTGCAGGCGCGGTTGACCGAGCTGCGCGAGGCGGGATTCGTGGAGCTGGGCGACGGCGGCGGCTATGGGCTGACGCCGCTGGGGCGGGAATTGTCCGAGACCTTCATGCCGCTGCACCGGTTTGCGGAGCGGTGGAAGCGGTGAATTCCCCTTACCCTCCCCTGGAGGGGGAGGGTCGCTACGCATGAAGCGGAGCGAAATGCGTAGCGGGGTGGGGTGACAGTCTCTCCGCCTCGAACGGTGCCCGTGTGGAGAGATCACCCCACCCGCTCGCGCTGCGCGCGATCGACCCTCCCCCTCCAGGGGAGCGTAAGAGCAGCTACGCCGCGGCGACCGTTAAATTCGCGCCCTCGACCTGCACCACCTTCACCCGCGTCCCTGCCGGCGTATCGGGGCCGGCGACGCGCCACACCGTGTCGCCGATGCGGACCGTGCCGCTGCCGTCGATGATCGGCTTCTCCAGCGTGAACTCGCGGCCGAGCAGCGCCTCGGTGCGCTTGTTGAGGAAGGGGCTGGCGCTGGCGTCCGGCTTCGGGCGGGCAAGCCGGCGCCACACCGGTACGGCGGCTGCGGCGAAGATCGCGAACATCACGAGCTGGATCTGCCAGGACATTGCCACGGCGAACGAGATCAGGCCGACCAGCAGCGCGGCAAGCCCGAGCCAGAACAGGAACACGCCCGGCGCGATCGTCTCCAGCGCCATCAGGATGAAGCCGAAGATCAGCCAATTCCAGGTGCCGAGCGATACCAACATGTCGGTCATGACACGACCTCCTCGATCAACCCACTCACCGCGGGGGCACGGCCGGCGGCGTGCTCCCGGTCGGGACCGAGCCGCGGCGGGCGGCGGCAGCAGCCGACGCAGCACTCTCGCCGAACGTGGCTTTCGCGATCTCGCCGATACCGGCGAGCGAGCCGAGCATGCTCATCGCTTCGACCGGCAGCATGATCACCTTCTGGTTCGGCGAGTCCGCCAATTGCCCGAACGCCTTGATATACTTGTCGGCGATGAAATAGTTCAGCGCCGCGACGTCGCCCTTGGCGATGGCATCGCTGACCATCTGTGTCGCCTTGGCTTCGGCCTCGGCGGAGCGCTCGCGGGCCTCGGCGTCGCGGAAGGCGGCTTCCTTGCGGCCTTCCGCCTGGAGGATCTGGCCCTGCTTGGCACCTTCGGCGCGCAGGATCTCAGACTGACGCTGGCCCTCGGCAGCGAGAATGTCGGCGCGCTTGACGCGCTCGGCCTTCATCTGCCGGCCCATGGCCTCGACGAGGTCGGCCGGCGGCACGATGTCCTTGATCTCGATCCGGTTGACCTTGACGCCCCAGGGCGAGACCGCGGCGTCCACGACGCGCAACAGGCGCTCGTTGATCTCGTCGCGATGCGACAGCACCTGGTCGAGGTCCATCGAGCCCATCACCGAGCGGATATTGGTCATGGTCAGGACCGTGATCGCCTGGTTGAGGTTGGAGACCTCATAGCTCGCCTTCGCGGCGTCGAACACCTGGTAGAAGGCGACGCCGTCCACCGTCACGGTGGCGTTGTCCTTGGTGATGACCTCCTGCTCGGGAATGTCGATCACCTGCTCCATCATGTTGATCTTGCGCCCGACGCGATCGAAATAGGGCACGATCAGGTTGAGGCCGGGACTCAGCGTCTGCGTGTATTTGCCGAACCGCTCGATGGTCCAGTCATAGCCCTGCGGCACCGTCTTGACGCCGGCGAGCAGCGTGACGATGACGAGCAATACCAGAACAATCGCGAAAATATCGAAACCGCTCATATATCCTCCAAGACGGGAAAGGTCCTTTCCCGCGCTGTCATTGGTCGGGGTCACGACCTCAAGGGTTCAGCGGCCACGACTCAAGTCGGCACGGGTGCGATTCTGCACAAGACGTACGGAGAGGGAATGGTCACGATTATGTATTTGCGGGACGACCTTGAAAGCGCGCAGCCGCAGACCTAGCGGTGGACCTTAAGGATTTCGCGACTACCTTTTTGAACTCTACCCTTCGGCGGCCCCGCTGTTAACGCTCCACGCCAGGACATCGAGCCGATCCGCGCCAAAGAAGATCTCGCCATTCCAGACGAACGTAGGAGTCCCGAACACGCCGTTTGTATAAGCTTCGACTGTCCGCTTCGTTAAGGCCTCGCGAACACCGGGATCATCAGCTTGCTCCACGACTGCCGGATCACCGCCGGCACGGGCGACGGCTTCCCTCAAGATCGCAGGATCGGAAATGTCTCGCTGTTCATGCCATAGACCATCGAAGATGGTGCTCCGGAAAATCTGCTCGGTGCGACCCGACAGCAAGGATGCAATGCACAACGCTGGAATTTGATTTGGCCGATTGGGCCACTTCCACGGCGGCTTGTATGGCACCCCATAAAACCTGGCCATCCGGCGGATGTCCGCCATCAGATAGGCCCGCTTGGGAGGGATGAGCGTATCGACATAAGGCGCCCATGGCTCGCGGCCAGACTGGAGGTTGAGAATCACGTCGATAAAAACCGGACGGCCGACCCATTCTACCGTGGTCGCCAAGCCGAAGCCGGCGTTGCGGACCCTGTAATCGGCGAAATAGGCGTAGGGCGATCTGAAATCGTAATAGGTATCAATGTTGATAGTCATGGCGCATGATTTCCGAAACCTGGGCGTGGCCCCCGTGCACCCCCGAGGCTAGCACAATTCAAGATCCCCAACCGCCGCCCATCCTACTCGATGACATCGTTCGCGATTGCGAGCAGGCCTGACGGAAGCGTCACGCCAAGCGCCTTCGCGGTCTTGAGATTGACTACAAGCTCGAACTTGGTGGGGTTCTGGACCGGCAGGTCGGCAGGCCGCGCGCCCTTCAGGATGCGATCGACATAGTCGGCGGCGCGGCGCAGCTGTTCGGCGCTGTCGGTGCTGTAGGACATCAGCCCGCCCTCGTCGACGAAAGTGCGGCTCCAGAACACCGCCGGCAAACGCGCTTCTGTGATCGCCGCAAGCAGATGCGCGCGGTTGGCCATGGTGAAGAAGTCCGGCAGGATCAGGAGGCCGCCGTCTTTCCGCGAAGCCAGCGCTGCGATCGCGGCGGCATCGAGGACGGGAGCTGCCTCGACCGTCACGTGCAGCGTCCGCGCGGCCTCATCGAGTGTGCGCAGCATCAGCGGCGCGAACGGCGCGGTGGAGGGATTGTAGACGACGAAGACGCGGGACACTTTCGGCGAGACCTGCGTCAGCATCTCCAGCCATTTGCCCGCCAAGGGACCATCGTAGTCAGTGAAGCCGGTGATGTTGCCGCCGGGATGGGCGAGGTTCTGGACAAAGCCCTGGCTGACCGGATCGGTGACGACCGCGAACACGACCGGGATCGTCGTGGTGCGCTGGCGCAGCTCCTCCACCGAGGGCGTGCCGACCGCGAGCAGGACGTCGGGCTTGAGTACGATCAGCTCTTCGGCGAACCGCGCAATGCGGGCGCGATCGCCCGCCCCGCTGCGCCAGTCGATCTTGAGGTTGTCGTGCTCCTTCCAGCCACGCGCGGCAAGCGCCTCGACCAGGATCGTGCTGCGGGTCTGCCCGATCGCGTCTTCCGCGGCCGTCACCGAGAGCACGCCGAGCCGGCGCGTCCCGCTCGGCTGCTGCGCCAGCACGGAATCCGGCAGCGCGACGATCATCCCAAGAAGCGCCAGGCAGTCGCGGCGTTTCATGGGGCGAACCATCAGATCCAGCCCTGAAGCTCGCGCAGCACGAGGGTGCGGATCACGTCCATGCCCGATACGCTGTCATTGAGACACGGGATCGCGGAAAACTGCTCGCCGCCATTGTGCTTGAAGATTTCGGCGTTCTCCTGCGCGATCTCCTCCAGCGTCTCCAGGCAGTCGGCGGAGAAGCCAGGCGTCACCACCGCGATGCGGCGCACGCCTTCTTTCGCCAGCCGCTCGATGGTCTTGTCGGTGTAGGGCTGCAGCCACTCGTCATTGCCGAAGCGCGACTGGAAGGTCAGCAGCAGCTTGGTCGCATCCATGCCGAGCCGGCGGCGCAGCGCTTCGGTGGTGGCGATGCAGTGGCTCTGATAGGGATCGCCCCTCTCGACATAGGATTTCGGCATGCCGTGGAAGGAGGCGACGATCAGCTCGGGCTTGAACGGCAGCGTTGCCAGATGCGCCTCGATCGAGGTGGCGAGCGCCTCGATATAGGCCTCGTCCGCGTAATAAGGCGGCGTCACCCGGAGCGTCGGCTGGTTGCGCAGGGCGGCGAGCACGCGGAACACCTCGTCGCAGACGGTCGCCGAGGTCGAGGCGGAATATTGCGGATAAAGCGGGACCGCGAGAATGCGGTCGCACCCCTTCGCGATCAGCGCATCAATTCCCGCTTTGATCGAGGGATTACCATAGCGCATTGCCCAATCCACCACGGCATTCGCGCTGTCAGACAATGCGGCCGCGAGCTTGTCGGCTTGCGACCGCGTGATGGTCTTCAGCGGCGACTCGTTCTTCTCGTTGTTCCAGATCTTCCGGTAGTCGAGCGCCTTGGTGCGCGGACGGCTGCGCAGGATGATGCCGTTGAGCACCAGCTGCCAGATCAGGCCCTGGTCCTCGATGACCCGGGGGTCACTGAGAAATTCCTTGAGGTAGACGCGCACGCCCCGCTCGTCCGCCGTATCGGGCGTGCCGAGATTGACCAGGAGCACGCCCACACGTCGCGCGCCGGCTTGCGCGGTTGGCTTCGCGGCCTTGATGGGGACAAACTTCGTCATGGCGCTCGTGGGTTCGCGCGTTGCTCCGAACTTGTCAAGATGAGGCGGGTTTCGCTAGGCTTCGCCACGCGGGGGACGAAGCCATGACGATTGGTGAATGGTGCGTGTTCGGAGCGGTGCTGCTCTATCTGTTGACGCTCGCGGGCGGCAAATTGACGGCAATCCGCCAGTTCGACAACGCCAATCCGCGCGATCCCGCCTTCTTCCAAGATCCGATCCGGGCCCGCGCGCTCGGCGCGCACCAGAACGGCATCGAGACCTTCCCGTTCTTTGCCTTCGCGGTCCTGCTTGCCGAATTCCGGGATTCGCCGCAGCGCCTGATCGACGAGCTCGCCGTGCTGTTCCTGATCGTACGGATCGCCTATGTGCTGACCTATCTCGGCAATCGCCCGACGCTGCGCTCGATCCTCTGGAACATTGGCTTTGCGCTCAATGTGGCGATCTTCTTCATGCCAGCGCTGAAGCAGTTTTTGCCGGTTTAGGTGCCGTGTCCCGGACGGGGTGCAGCGCCCTAGCGCTGCTCCGCAGAGCCCGGACCCAGAAAGCTACATTGTAATACGTAGAGAGATGGGCCCCGGCTCTGCAGCGCACGGTCGAAGCGACGCTGCGCTGCGTCCGGGGCACGAGAGTTCAGCTCAAAAACACGTCGTGCGTTCGGCCGCGATGTAGCCGAACAACAGGCCCGCGCCGAACAGCAGCACAAGGCCGGCGGCAGCGAATTCGATGCCCCGCATGAACAGCGCGCCGCCGCCGTCGCGGCCGGCGCTGAGGCGTTGCGCGATGCCCCTGGCAGAGACGGCGACGACCGCGATGGCCGCGACCGTGATCGCGGTGCCGAGGCCCATCAGGAAGGTCGCGGCAACGCCGGCCCAGAACAGGCCCTGGGCCAGCGCGAACACCAGCACCAGGATCGCGCCCGAGCAGGGGCGAATGCCGACGGTGAGGATCGCGGCGAAACCGCGCCGCCAGCCGCCGGGACCGGCGAGTTCGCTCGGGGTGGGGCCATGGGAGTGGCCGCAATGCTCGTCATGGACGTGGTCATGCCCATGATCGCGACTAGCATGAGCGTGATCGTGATGATCGTGCGCGTCATGGTGGTGATGATGATCGTGGTCGTGCTGATGCGGCACGCCCACGATCGCCGGCACCGGCTGGGCGGCCTGGAGCGCGCGGATGAAGGTGCCGCCCTTGACCCAGACGAGGCGCAAGCCGAACAGCGCGATCAGGACATAGCTCGCGATCTCGATGGCCCCTTCCGCCCTGCACATGGTCTTGGCCGTCGCATTCAGCACCCAGGCCGAGATGCCGACGATCATGATCGCGACCAGCGACTGCATCAGTGCGGAGGCGAACGACAGCGCAATGCCGCGCCGGGCAGTCTCGCGATTGGCGACGAGATAGGAGGCGATCACCGCCTTGCCGTGGCCGGGGCCGGCGGCATGGAAGATGCCATACGCAAACGAGATGAACAGCAGCGTCCACACCGCCGAGCCGTCGGATTTGGCGGCGCGAATTGTCGCCGACATTTGCCGATAGAATTCCGACTGCTTTGCCAGCAGCCAGCCGACGATGCCGCCGGCCTCGGGCTCGGCCGCCTGCGCCGGCCGCGGCGCCCCGAACGGATTCTGCGCGAGCAGATCGTGCAGCGCGGCATCGGCGACCCCGAGCGCAACGACAACCGCGGCACAGGCAAGGAGCCTGCGCGCGATCGGGGAGAGTTGCGGCTTCAAGGGCAATCCACCGTGATCTTGTTGGCGAACATCATGCCGAAATTGGTGTTCTCGCCGCTCATGAAGGTCTGTTCGTTGAGCTTCTGCGCGGTCGCGGCGCCGTCACTCGGGCGATCCAGCTTCATCTGGCAGCCGGCGGGCGCCCCGACCAGCTTGACCGGATTGTCCTTGGCCATCTGGAAGTCAATGAAGAAGGAGCGGTCGAACACTTCGAGCACCAGCTGCTTGGGCTTGACCGGATTCTTCAGCGGCAAGGTGAAGTGCAGGGTCAGCACCGTGTCCTTGTAGTCGAGGAAGTAGTCGACTGGCTCCTCGAACCGCTCCTTCTTGCCGTCTGCCTTTGCGAAGGTGAAATAAGCGTACTCCTTCAGCGACTCGACATTGGTCTGCGCCAGCGGCCCGAGCTCCTCGCGCGTATAGGCCCCCTTGGTCTTGCTCTCGAGCCCCTGCACCGCATAGGCCGAGAACATGTCGTCAAACGTCCAGGCGTGGCGAACGCCGGTGACGGTGCCGTCGGCGGCATAGAGCAGTTCGCTGGTCGCGGTGATCCAGACATGTGGATGCGCGCGCGCCGCACCCGCCGCGAGCGTGAGGACAGCGGCGAGCAGCCATCCCAGCAGGCTGCGCATGCCCATCAGGCCGCCTCGGCGTCGTCGAGCAGGCCGCGACGGCGCAGCAGCGCATCCGGCTCCGGCGGCCGTCCGCGGAAGGCTTCATAGGCGGCTTCCGGATCGACCGATCCACCGGTCGAGTAGATGTCGTCGTGCAGACGCTTGGCCACATCAGGATCGAAGATGTTGCCGGCCTCCTCGAACGCGCCGAAGGCGTCGGCGTCCATCACCTCGGACCACATGTAGCTGTAATAGCCGGCGGCATAATGATCGCCGGAGAAGATGTGGCCGAACTGGGTGGGACGGTGGCGCAGCGAGATCTCCTCGGGCATCCCGATCTTCGCGAGTTCCTTCTGCTCGAAGGCGCGGACATCCTGCGCGGCCGCGGCCGGCTGGGTGTGGAATTCGAGATCGACCAGCGCCGAAGAGACGAACTCGACCGTGGCAAAGCCCTGGTTGAATTTTCGCGCGGCGAGGAACCGCTGGAGCAGCTCGTCCGGCAGCGGTTCGCCGGTTTGATAGTGGCGGGCAAACTGCTGCAGCACCTCGGGCCGCTCCTGCCAATGCTCGTAGAGCTGGGAGGGCAGCTCGACGAAGTCGGTGAATACCGAGGTGCCCGACAGGGACGGATAGGTCACGTTGGAGAGCATGCCGTGGAGGCCGTGGCCGAACTCGTGGAACAGGGTGCGGGCATCGTCGGGTGAGAGCAGCGAGGGCTCGCCATCGGCTCCCTTGGCGAAGTTGCAGACATTGATGACGAGCGGCGCGATCTCGCCGTCGAGCTTCTGCTGGTCGCGCAGCGAGGTCATCCAGGCGCCCGAGCGCTTCGACGGCCGGGCATAGTAGTCACCGTAGAACAGCGCCTTGTGCTTGCCGTCGGGGCCCTTCACCTCCCAGACCCGGACGTCGGGGTGCCAGACCGGGATATCCTTGCGTTCCTCGAAGGTGATGCCGAACAGGCGGGTGGCGCAGTCGAAGGCGGCGGCGATCATGTGGTCGAGCGCGAGATACGGCTTGATCGCGGCATCGTCGAAATTGGCGCGCTGGAGCCGGAGCTTCTCGGCATAGTAGCGCCAGTCCCAGGGCGCGAGCTTGAAATTGCCGCCCTCTTCCGTGATCAGCGCCTGCATCTCGTCGCGGTCGGCAAGCGCCCGCGCCCGCGCCGGCTTCCAGACTCGCTCCAAAAGGCCGCGCACAGCCTCCGGAGTCTTGGCCATGGAATCCTCGAGCCGATAAGCGGCGAAGGTCGGATAACCCAACAGCCTGGCACTCTCTTCGCGCAGCTTCAGGATCTCGACGATCGTTGCGTTGTTGTCGTTGGCATTGCCGTTGTCGCCGCGCGCCGTAAAAGCCTTGTAGACCTTCTCACGGAGGTCGCGCCGGGCCGAGCTCTTCAGGAACGGCTCGACCGAGGAGCGCGACAGCGTGACAATGGCTTTGCCTGCCATGCCGCGCTCTTCTGCCGCAGCCTTGGCGGCGGCGACGAAACTCTCCGGCAGGCCCTGGCGGTCGGCCTCACCTAACTCCATGAACCAATCCTGCTCGTCGCCGAGCAGGTGATGACTGAAGCTGGTGCCGAGCTGGGCGAGCTTCTCGTTGATCTCCGCCATCCGCGCCTTGGCCTCTTCGGAGAGGCCGGCGCCGGAGCGGTGGAAGCGGGTGTAGGTGCGCTCCAGCAGGCGGAGCTGCTCGGGGCTGAGACCCAGATTGGCGCGGTTCTCGTGCAGATGGGCGATGCGGCCAAACAGCACGGCGTTCATCATGATCGGATTCCAGTGCCGCGCCATCCGCAAGGAAACCTCCTTGTCGATCTCCAGGATGGCCGGATTGGAATGCGCCGAGACGAGGTCGTAGAACACCGCCGCGACCTTGCTCAGCAGCTTGCCCGAGCGCTCCAGCGCCGTGATGGTGTTGGCGAAGTCGGGCGCGGCCGGATCATTGGTGATCGCGGCGATCTCGGCGGAGTGATCGGCGAAGGCCTGCTCGAAGGCGGGGAGGAAGTGCTCCGGCTTGATCTCGTCGAAGGGCGGGGTCGCGAACGGCGTCACCCAGGCCTTCAGCAGCGGGTTGGTCTCGGTGTCCGTAGTCTGGCGGGGTTCTGACATCACAAGTCCGGATTTCTGAGCTGATTTGTTACCGCCAGCTATAGCACGCGATGGGGCTTTTTTGGGCCATTTGCCCTTGCTCCCGGCCGGCTTTTCGGGGAGATTGCGGCCCTCGAAGCCACGGACCTAAAGCCTCATGAACGCGCCTTCCTCGTCTTCCCGCCGGATCGTCTGGCCGAGCGTCATCACCGTCATCAGCGCCGCGATCCTGATCGGCGCCGAGGTGTTCGGCGCGGCCTTCGCCGGCGGCTGGGCGCTCGCGATCCTGATCGGGCTCGGCGACCAGGGCGCGCACATAATCCAGGCCGTGCTGTTCGCGCTCGGCGTGCTCGTGATGACCGCCTTCATCCGCGCAGCTCAGCGCGTCGAGCCCTTCACCAAGCGCGGCTGACGCGCGCACGCGCGTGAGAGACACGCGCGCGACACAGAAAACTTAACGCGCATTCATCTTCCGCGTCGCTCGCGCAACACCGCGCAAGCGGATGTTAGGCAATTCTGTCCGCAGCCTAAAAAAATTCTTGCGATCGCGATTCAAAACCCTTATGTGCGTTCTTGCCCAATTTCGCACGTGCCTGTGGTCGTGTGTCAGTCGGTAGGTATCCGGACAAGAGGCCGGACAGCCGCCAAGGGGTGAAGAAGCCGAGGGGCTCTTCGGAAGTGCGGAAGTCGGAAGGCTCATCGCCGGAAGACTGAAGGCAAACCCGGAGCGTCCAGCATCTCTCTCAAGAGGTGCCTTGTCGAAGGTGACTTCACTTCTTGCAACCGTGACTGGCAGCCGGAGGCGAACCGGCGCACCCCGCTCTCAACGGGGGACGCGACTTAAAGCAACGACGGATCGGGCTTTTTTGGTCTCTACCGGCAGTCCAACGCCGGCGCGGGCTACTGAAAAGGCTTGTCCTTCATTGCCAGGTGTGCGGGCGGGAAATTCCCAACCAATCCACGGCAGCACAGTCTGGTTTGAGTCTCGTGGCTTCGTCGCGCCTCCATCGCGCGATCCGGCCGGGGTGCTCATATCCGACGCAATTTTTTGAACGGATCCCCGTCGCTGGGCCGTTTGGGAGAGTGCTATGACCGAACGTATTCAGGAATTCCTGCGCAACCGCCGCAGCGAGGGCCGGGACACCGAGCCGTGCCTCGTCGTCGACCTCGAGGTCGTGCGCGACAATTACCAGAGCTTCGCCAAGGCGCTGCCCGATAGCCGCGTGTTCTATGCCGTCAAGGCCAATCCGGCGCCGGAAGTGTTGTCCCTGCTGGCCTCGATGGGCTCCTGCTTCGACACCGCGACGGTCGCCGAGATCGAGATGGCGCTGGCCGCAGGAGCGACGCCCGATCGCATCTCCTTCGGCAACACGATCAAGAAGGAGCGCGACATCGCGCGCGCCTTCGCGCTCGGCATCCGCCTGTTCGCGGTCGACTGCACCGCCGAGGTCGAGAAGGTCGCCCGTGCCGCTCCCGGCGCCAAGGTGTTCTGCCGTATCCTCTATGATTGCGCCGGCGCCGAATGGCCGCTGTCGCGCAAGTTCGGCTGCGACCCGGAGATGGCGGTCGAGGTGCTCGACGTCGCCAGGCGCCTCGGGCTGGAGCCGTGCGGCATCTCCTTCCATGTCGGCTCGCAGCAACGCAAGGTGAAGGCGTGGGACCGCGCGCTGGCGATGGCCTCGCAGGTGTTCCGCGACTGCGCCGAGCGCGGCATCAACCTGTCCATGGTCAACATGGGCGGCGGTTTCCCGACCAAGTACCTGAAGGACGTGCCGCCGGTCGTGACCTACGGCCGCTCGATCTTCCGCGCGCTGCGCAAGCACTTCGGCAACCAGATTCCGGAGACCATCATCGAGCCGGGCCGCGGCATGGTGGGCAACGCTGGCATCATCGAATCCGAGGTCGTGCTCATCTCGAAGAAGAGCGACGAGGACGAGGTGCGCTGGGTGTACCTGGACATCGGCAAGTTCGGCGGTCTCGCCGAGACCATGGACGAGTCGATCCGCTACGCCATCCGCACCCCCCATGACGGCGCAGACATGACCCCGTGCGTGCTCGCAGGTCCGACCTGCGACAGCGCCGACGTGCTGTACGAGAAGAACCCGTATCCGCTTCCGGTCACGCTGGAGATCGGCGACAAGCTGCTGATCGAAGGCACCGGGGCCTATACGTCGACCTACTCGGCGGTGGCGTTCAACGGCATCCCGCCGCTCAAGACGTACCATATCTAAGCTGCCTCTCTTCTGAGGCCTGACGAACCCGGAGCCGGCTTGCCGGCTCCTCCCTGACATTTCGATCTGACGACGTCTTGGATCGGCGCGCCGCGCGCGCGCCGGCTCAAGCGGGGACTGACGCGCCATGACTGCTCCTCGGAAGCCACAAATCGCCCTCAACTCGAAAGCCGCTCCGTTCGCAATCCGCAGCGAACGTGCTGCCGACGTCGCGATGCGTGAAGCGCTGCTCGATGCCTGCTTTGGCGAGAACCGCCACGGCCGCACCTGCCAGCGCCTCCGCGACGGGCGCGCACCTGCCGCAGGCCTTGCCCTGTCGGCCGTGCGCGAGGGGACGCTCGTGGGAACCGTGCGGCTGTGGCACGTCAGCGCTGGAGGCAGGCCCGCTCTGGTCCTCGGACCGCTGGCGGTGGACCCTGCCTGTCGCGAGCTCGGGATCGGCGCCGCGCTGATGCATCAAGCGCTCGCCGCCGCCCGAGCACGCGGGCATGAAGCCGTGATCCTGCTCGGCGATGCGCCCTATTACGCCCGCTTCGGCTTCTCGGCGGACAAGACCGGCGCGCTGTCGCTGCCCGGGCCGTTCGAGCGCGACCGCCTGCTGGCGATCGAGTTCACCGAGGGCGCGCTCGACGGCGCCGAGGGAATGATCGTCCCGACCGGCGCGGCCCTGCCCAAACGGAGGGCGGTTCGCGCCCTCCACGCGCACGCGGCCTAAGGGATTGCCATGATGGCGACGACCCAAGCCGCGTGAGCGGCAACGTCCAGCCGCGCCTGCGCCAAGCTCACTTCCTTTGGGGTTGCGCGGGCTCCGGAAACGCCTTTTAACCCCACGACATTCCCCTTTCAGTCGAGCCCAAACGCATGTCCCGTCGCCTGATCTCCACCGGCTCCCCTTTCGAGAAGACCGCCGGCTACAGCCGCGCCGTGATCGACGGCGATTTCGCCTTCGTCGCGGGAACCACCGGCTATGACTACACGACTATGACAATGCCGGCCGATGTCACGAGCCAGTCACGCAACTGCTTCAAGACCATCGAAGCCGCCCTGAAGGAGGGCGGATTCGAGATGGCCGATATCGTCCGTGCGACCTATTACGTCACTGACGCGAGCTACATCGATGCCCACTTCGTCGTCTGCGGCGAGGTCCTCGGCGACATCAGGCCGGCGGCGACGTTGCTGGTCGTCACCGCCCTCGCGAAGCCCGAGATGAAGGTCGAGATCGAAGTCACCGCCAAGCGCCGCAGCATCTGAAAAGCGCCGCAGCGCCTGATCCACCCCTTCACTGCCAGCACTTTCCGGAGAATCTATCCCATGAGCCCTCCCTCGCAGATCTACGCGAAGATCACCGGTCCCATCGTCATGGTCGGCTTCGGCTCCATCGGCAAAGGCACCTTGCCGATGATCGAGCGGCATCTCGATTACGACAAGTCGCGCATCACCGTGATCGATCCCAAGGACGAGGGTCGCAAGGCCCATTGCGAGAAGCACAATGTGCGCTTCATCCAGAAGGGCGTGACCAGGGATAATTATCGCGAGCTGCTGACGCCGCTGCTGACCGAAGGCGGTGGCCAGGGCTTTTGCGTCAATCTCTCGGTCGACACCGGCTCGACCGACATCATGGAGCTCTGCAACGAGCTCGGCGCGCTCTACATCGACACCGTCAACGAGCCCTGGCTCGGCTTCTACTTCGACAAATCCAAGGGTCCGGAAGCGCGCTCCAACTACGCGCTACGCGAGGTGACGCTGGCCGCCAAGCGGGCGCGCCCTCCGGGCTCGACCACGGCCGTCTCCTGCTGCGGCGCCAACCCCGGCATGGTCTCCTTCTTCGTCAAGCAGGCGCTGCTCAATGTTGCCGCCGACCTCAAGCTCAATGCACCCCGGCCGAAGACCAAGGCCGAATGGGCGGACCTTATGCGGCAGGCCGGCATCAAGGGCATCCACATCGCCGAACGCGACACCCAGCGCTCCAAGACGCCGAAGGAGCCTGATGTCTTCGTCAACACCTGGTCGGTGGAAGGTTTCCTGTCCGAGGGCGTTCAGCCGTCGGAGCTCGGCTGGGGCACCCATGAAAAATGGATGCCGGAGAATGCGCGGACCCACGAAGCCGGGTGCGGCGCTGCCATCTATCTGATGCAGCCCGGCGCCAACACGCGCGTGCGCACCTGGTGCCCGACCCGCGGCGCGCAATATGGCTTCCTCGTCACCCACAACGAGTCGATCTCGATCTCCGACTACTTCACGGTGCGCGACGCATCGGGCAAGGCGGTTTACCGGCCGACCTGCCACTACGCCTATCATCCGGCCGACGATGCCGTGCTGTCGCTGCATGAAATGTTCGGCCGCGCCGGGAAGATGCAGGAGAAGCACCACATCCTCGACGAGAACGAGATCGTCGACGGCATCGACGAGCTCGGCGTGCTGCTGTTCGGCCACGACAACAACGCCTATTGGTACGGCTCGCAGCTCTCGATCGAAGAGACCCGCAAGCTTGCGCCCTATCAGAACGCCACCGGCCTGCAGGTGACCTCCGCCGTGCTCGGCGGCATGGTGTGGGCGCTGGAAAACCCGAACGAAGGCATCGTCGAAGCCGACGAAATGGATTTCGATCGCCTGCTGGAAATCCAGCTGCCCTATCTCGGCCCGGTGAAGGGCTTTTATACCGACTGGACGCCGCTGACGGATCGTCCCGGACTGTTCCCGGAGGACATCGACACCAGCGATCCCTGGCAGTTCAAGAACATTCTGGTGCGCTGAGGGCGCACCTGTCCGAGCCGCAACGAACGGGAGGCTAATAGCCTTCCGGCCGCCCGGATGCTAACCAGCCGCCCGGTCGCACGGCAACCGGAAGGTCCACATGAATCATATCGCCTGCATCGCGGGAGGCGTCAGCCTCCTGATCGCGTCCCACGCCTTGGCCGCGGACACCGGTCAGTTGCCCTGCAAGACCACGCAGGAATGCAACGAAAACGCCGCCAAGATCGGCGCCAACGCCCCGAGCGCCGCGCAGCCATCGACCAGCAATTCGGACGCAGCAGAGGACCAGTTCTACTGGCTCAACAAGATCAACAAGGCCTCCACCGTGACGCTGGTGGAGGAAGGCATCTTCCCGAAAAATACCGGCCAGTTGATCGCCGGGGGCGTGGACTACACGATCCGCCAGGCGCGTGAGCCCGACGGCAAGCGCCCGAGCGACGTCCTTCAGATCGAGAAGATCATGACCGACAAGGTCGGCGAGGAGGCCTCCGTCATCCACGCCGGGCGCAGCCGTCAGGACATGTACGCGACCTATCGCGCTGCCAAATTACGCAACCAGACGCTGGATTTTGCCGAAGCGTTGCTCGGCTTGCGCGGCAAACTGCTCGCCAAGGCGGCCGACAATCTCGATGCATTGATGCCAGGCTACACCAACGGCGTGCAGGCGGTACCAATCACCTATGGTCACTACCTGCTGGCCTATGAGGAATCGTTCGAACGCGACCAGCAGCGCATCAGCGAGGCCTATCGCCGACTCAACCTCAGCCCGATGGGCGTTGGCGTCATGTCCGACTCGATCTGGCCGCTGAACCGCACGCGTCTCGCCCAACTGCTCGGCTTTGACGGCATCGTCGAGAATTCGATGGACGCCAACCAGGTGATCCCATTCGACAACCAGCTCGAGGCCACCGCGATCGCCA
Organism: Bradyrhizobium diazoefficiens; assembly: GCF_016616235.1. NCBI lineage: Bacteria > Pseudomonadati > Pseudomonadota > Alphaproteobacteria > Hyphomicrobiales > Nitrobacteraceae > Bradyrhizobium > Bradyrhizobium diazoefficiens. The sequence goes on along the minus strand of NZ_CP067100.1, from coordinate 1,222,171 downwards.
ATTCGGCCGCCATCCGCATCGGCGTGATGATGCAGGACCTGCATACGCAATACGCCGAGGTGAGACCGTGGCTTTTGCTGCAGGAGGGCTCGACCTACACCAGCAGCTCGATGCCACAGAAGCGCAATCCGGGTCTGATCATGCAGGCGAGGATTGCAGCTTCAGATGTGGTGGGGCTGTCGGGGGCGGTATCGATCCGCGCTCACAACGTCACGTCGGGCATGGTCGATTCCAAGGCCCAGTCCGAGGATATCGGCCTGTTCCCGCGTGCCATCAAGATGGTCACCGCGACCGACCGGGTGTTCGATGCGATCGTGGTCAACAAGGCCCGTGCCAAGGAAGAGCTGGAGAGCGACTGGACCTCGACAATGAACCTCGCCGAGCTACTGTTGCAGGCGCACCAGATCCCGTTCCGCGTCGGGCATGGCTTCGCTTCACAGATGGTCAGCTATGCGCGGCCGCTGGATCTCACGCCCAAGACCATACCGTTCAGCGAAGTGACTGACCTCTTCGCCAAGACGCTTGCCAAATTCAACATGCCGGCGAGGCCCTTCCCGATGAGCGAGGCCGAATTCAGGGAGGTGATGTCACCGGAATGGATCGTGGCGCACACCAAGGGGGTCGGCGGTCCGCAGCCGGAGGAGACTGCACGCATGCTCAAGCTGGCTCAGCAGCGCCTAGATGCCGACAAGCTCTGGCTTGCCGCCCAGCGCGACAAGCTCGCGAAGGCCGATACCGCGCTCGATCAGGCGTTTGCGGCGCTCTTGCCGAACGACCCGGTGCGTTAGCGGCGGACCGGGGCGCGCGCCGAGGCGAGATCATTAAGTCGGCATCAGTTGTCGCGTCAGAATAGGCCGGCCGTCGCGGCTACTTGTCCTTGATTGGCGGCGCGATCTTCTCGGCCGGAGCCGGCGGCAATGCCGGCTTGGTCGCCGCGCCCTGGGTCTGCGGATCGGGGCGCGCGGGCTCCGGGGCCGGCGTCGTTGGCCGATCGCCTCCGGGTTTGGCTTCCGCGGGTGTTTTGCTCTGTTCGTCGGACGGCGTGCCTTGCAGCGGCTGCGTCGCCTGCGCCAGCTGCGTCCGGCTCTCGGCGCGAATTTGGGCGAGCGACATCACCGATATCACGAGGCCTGCAGCGAACAGCGAACAGGCGATTGTCAGGTCGAGCTTCAGTCTGCGCTTGTCATCTTGGCCGGGCATGTCGATCACCGCCTTTGTCTGCGGGACCAACGAAATTGCCGGACTGCGGTTCCGTATCGGGGAAAGCGGGAACCCGCTATTGCGCGCCAAAACGCCGCGCTCACTCCGTCGTGCTGACTTCCCAGGTCGCGTGGCGCACGCCCGGGAGGTGCTGGAGATCGGTCGCCACCGCGTTGAGCTCGTTCGGGTCGACCGCGCTTGCGACCAGCTTTGCGACGATTTCCAGATTGTCCTCGCCGATCTCGGCGACCTCGACATCGGCCACCAGATATTGCGCGGCCTCGAGCTTGTCGACAAGACGGTCGCGCATGTCGGGCAAGGCGTCGGGGGCGACCGCAAGCTTGAAATAGTAGGTCGCTTCCGACGCCTTCTCGTTCAGCGGGACGCGGTTGATGGCGTTGACCAGCGGACGCAGCAGCGTGTTGCCGGCGATAACGAACACGGTCAGGGCAACGGCCTGCGCGACCATGTCGGCGCCTGCGCAGGAGCCGACCGCGGCCGAGGCCCACAGCGTCGCCGCGGTGTTGAGTCCGCGCACGTCCATACCCTGCTTCATGATGACGCCGGCCCCTAAGAAGCCGATGCCGGAGACGACGTAGGAGATCACCCGCACCGCTCCGTCAGCGCCGGTCAGGTGCATGGCGAGATCGACAAAGGCAGCGGCGCCGACCGCGACCAGCACGTTGGTGCGCAGGCCGGCGGTGCGCTGCCGGTACTGCCGCTCGGCGCCGATCAGCGTGCCCAGCACGAAAGCCGTGAGCAGGCTGATCAGCGTGTCCGCGAAGTCGGCAAGCTGGAATGTGGTCAGAAACCGCATGGCCCCCTATACGGTCGGAACGATGACAGATTAAAGCTCCAGCAGGCCGCCATCCCCATTTTCATCAGCGAAGGCCAGCAGCGTGCCCTTGGCGTTCCAGGCGAGCGCGGAGACGGGCGGGGTGCCGTTGCGGCGCACCAGGATCTCGGCGCCGTCCTCCAGTCGCACCATCAGCACGGTGCCGTCGCTGTAGCCGGCGGCGAGAATGTCGTTCTTGGGATGGCATGCGACGACAGACACCCGCGCCTGCAGCGGCGCGAGCATCGCGGGCTCCTTGCCCATTGGGCCGTCCTTGCTGCCGAATGGCCAGACGATGACGGTGTCGGCGCCCGAGGTCGCCAGCCCCTTGCCGCCCGCGCTCCAGGACATCGAGCGGACCCGGCCGGGATAGCCGGTCATGCGCATATGCTTGTTGTCGGCGAGCCGCCAGCCGTGCAGGGCTGCCTCGTGCATCGAGGTGACCAGGAATTTGTTGTCAGGGCTGAAGGTGACGCCGAGATGCGAGCCGGCCCAGGGCAGGAATTCGGCCGAGCCTTCCATATTCGGAAACCACAGCGTCGCGCCATTGTAATGGGCGATCGCAAGCCGCAGGCCCTTCGGCGCGAAGGCGAGGCCGCCGACGGTTGAGGGCACATCGAGCGATTTCTCCTCGGCCTTGCCGCTCTTGACCGTCGCGGTCTTACCAGCCGACCAGGCGAAGGCTCCGTCGGCGTGCAACGCCACCGCGTCGATCCAGCGCCGCTTCGGGTCGGTCGCAAGCAGCGTCACCTCGCCCTTGGCATCGAGCGACACGACCTTGCCGTCGTCGCCACCCATGACGAGGCGCTTGCCGTCGGAGGCGGTGGAGAGAATGCCGCCGCTGTGCACGGCGACGGTGGTGATTTCGCCTTGGCTATCGACGAACGCGACATTCTCCTCGCCGCCGACGAATGCGGCGCGGTCGGCCAGGAAATGCACCGAGGTCACGCCCATGCTGAGCGTAACAGGCTTGACGCGGTCGGTGACGGAGACGATCGAGGCGGACTCTGGCGCCGGCGTAAACTCTTTCATCACGAGACGATGCAGCTCTCAAAACCCTCGCGAATGGCCTTTTCCGGCAATTCGCGGCCGATGAAGACGAGGCGGCTCTCGCGCGGCTCGCCGTCCTTCCACTTCCGCTGGTGGTTGCCCTCCAGCATCATGTGGACGCCCTGGAACACATAGCGGTCGTCGTCATCGTGGAAGGCGAGAATGCCCTTGGAGCGCAGGATCTTGCCGCCCTCGACCTGCACCAGGTTCTGCAGCCAGGGCATGAACACGTTGGGATCGAGCGGCTTGTCGGTCTTGAGCGAGAGCGACTGCATGTCCTCGTCGTGATAGTGCTTCAGGCCATGACCATGACCTTGGCCGTGATCATGGTGGTGATGATGGTCGTGATCGTGGTGATGATCGTGGTCATGATCATCGCCGGCTTCGAGGAAGTCCGGCTCGATGTCGAGGATGCGATCGAGGTCGAACGCGCCGCGGTCGAGCACGTCGGCCAGCGCCACCGAGCAGCGCTCGGTGCGATGCAGCTTAGCATAGGGATTGATGCCGCGGATGCGCGCCTCGACCTCGGCAAGCTCTCCCTTGGTGACGAGATCGGTCTTGTTCAGCACGATGACATCGGCAAAGGCGATCTGGTTCTTGGCTTCGGGCGCATCCTTGAGCCGGTCGGACAGCCATTTGGCGTCGGCAACCGTCACCACCGCGTCGAGCCGCGCATTCTTCTGCACGTCCTCGTCGACGAAGAAGGTCTGCGCCACCGGCGCCGGATCGGCAAGGCCGGTGGTCTCGACGATGATGGCGTCGAACTTGCCCTTGCGCTTCATCAATCCGTCCATGATGCGGACGAGGTCGCCGCGTACGGTGCAACAGATGCAGCCGTTGTTCATCTCGAACACTTCCTCATCGGCGCCGATGATGAGGTCGTTGTCGATGCCGATCTCGCCGAATTCGTTGACGATGACGGCGTATTTCTTGCCGTGGTTTTCCGACAGGATGCGGTTGAGCAGCGTGGTCTTGCCGGCACCGAGGTAGCCGGTCAGGACGGTCACGGGAATTTTTGGGGAGGTCGCTTCAGACATAACTACTCCGGGTCGGGCTGGTCGCGCGACGCGAGGCGGGGTGGCCCCTGCCCTAATGGTCAAGCGCGCTGGTCAGGGCCTTTATATTGTGCCTGACCATGTCAATGTAAGTGGGTGCGGGCCCCTTTTCGCCGGTCAAACCGTCCGAAATCAGGGTCCCGCCGACCCTTGCCCCGGTCTCCGCCGCGATCCGCCGGATCAGCCGGTCATCGCTGATATTTTCCAGGAACACGGCCGGGATCCTCGCGGCCCGGATCTGGCCGATGATCGCGGCGATGTCCCGCGCGCTGGGCTCGGTTTCGGTGGAGACGCCCACGGGCGCGATGAACTGGACGCCGTATTCGGCAGCAAAATAGCCGAAAGCGTTGTGGGTCGAGATCACCCTGCGCCGCTCGGGCGGGATTTTTCCAATGGCCTCGCGGACCTCGCGGTCGAGGGCTTCGAGCTGTTCCAGATAGGCCTTGGCGTGGTCGCGGAAGAACTCGGCGTTATCGGGGTCCGCTGCGGCCAGCGCATTGGCGATGTCAGTCACATAGATCTTTGCGTTCGGGACCGACTGCCAGGCGTGCGGATCGGCCGCCGAACCGAGCTTCAGCGGCGCGATGCCGTCGCTGACGGTGACTACCTGCGCCTTGCTGCCTGCAGACTGCACCAGACGCGGCAGCCAGCCTTCGAGCCCGAGCCCGTTGACGATGACGAGCTTCGCCGCCGCGATCCGCTTCGCATCGCCTGGCGCCGGCGTGTAGACGTGGACGTCGCCGTCGGCGCCGACCAGCGTGGTCAGATCGATGCGGTCACCGCCGACATTGCGGACGAAATCGGCGAGGATGGAGAAACTCGCGACGACGTTGAGCCGCTCGGCGGCATGCAGCGGTGAAGCGATCAGCAGAAGGACGGAGAGCAGAAGGAAGCGCATCGTCACGCTTCCAGATGCCGGCCGGGAAACAGCTGCCTGACGACGCCGCCGACACGGCCGAACAGCACCGAGACGATGTAGAGCACCGTCGCGACCAGGATGATCGCAGGGCCCGACGGCACGCGGGTCTGGAACGACAGCACCAGCCCGGCATAACCCGAGACGGCGGCGGCAACGACCGCGATGCAGATCATCACCGTCAGATCGCGCGACCAGAACCGCGCGATGCCGGCCGGGAGGATCATCAATCCCACCGCGAGCAGCGTTCCGAGCGCCTGAAAGCCATTGACGAGGTTGATCACGACCAGCGCGAGGAAGGCAAGATGCGCAGGTCCTCCCGCTCGGCTCACGGTCCGCAAAAACAAGGGATCGACGCTCTCGATCACCAGCGGCCGATAGATCACCGCGAGCACCAGCAGCGTTACGGTGGCATTGAAGGCGACCACCAGCAAGGTCTGGTCGTCCATCGCGAGGATGTTGCCGAACAGCACGTGGAGCAGGTCGACATTGGTACCCTTGATCGAGACGATGGTGACGCCGAGCGCCAGCGAGGCCAGATAGAAGGTCGCGAGCGAGGCGTCCTCCTTCAGCCCGGTCGAGCGCGCGACCACGCCGGCAAGAATCGCAACGGCAAAGCCGGCGATCAGGCCGCCGGCGGTCATCGCGAACAGGTTGAGACCCGAGAGCAGGAATCCCACCGCGGCGCCGGGCAGGATCGCGTGCGCCATGGCGTCGCCGACGAGGCTCATCCGCCGCAGCATCAGGAACACGCCAATCGGCGCGCCGGCCAGCGCCAGCGCGATGACGGCGGCGAGCGCGCGCCGCATGAACTCGAATTCGGTGAACGGACCGATCAACGCGTCATAGATCATCGGATATCAAGCCGCCCGCGAGCTGGCGTCATCGGCCGCGCAGGCCGCCGCGCTGTCGTCAAACGCTTCGCACATCCGCATCGCGACCATCAGATTTTCCGGCGTCAGCACCTCCACCGTCGGTCCCCACGCCACGGGGCCGCGCGCCAGCACCAAAGTCTCGCTGAAATGGTTGCGCACCATCTCCATGTCGTGCAGGGCGGCGAGCACGGTTCGGCCTTCGGCGTGCCAGCGCCTTACCAATGCGAGCAGATCGGCAATGGTCTTGCTGTCGATGGCGTTGAAGGGCTCGTCGAGCACGATCAGGCGCGCATCCTGGAGCAGCACGCGTGCGAACAGCACGCGCTGCATCTGCCCGCCCGAGAGCGTGCCGATCGGACGATTCTCGAAGCCGCTGAGGCCCACGGACGCAATCGCCCGGAGGATCTTTTCGCGCGCGGCCTTGCCGATGCCGCCGAACAGGCCGGCCTCGCGCCACAGCCCAGTGCCGACGAAATCGAACACCGAGATCGGAAAGCTGCGGTCGATCTCCGCGCTCTGCGGCAGATAGGCGATGTCGCGGCTATCGAGCCCGCCGAGATGGATGCTGCCGTCCAGCGGCCTGAGGATGCCGACGATGCCGCGCAGCAGCGTCGACTTGCCGGCGCCGTTCGGCCCGATCACAGCGACCAGTGCACCGGATGCGACCTCGCCGTTGAGATGGTGCACGGCCGGATGGCGGTCATAACCGAGCGTGACGTTGTGAAAATGCAGCGCGGCCATGGTCACCTCATCGCCAGGAAGACCATGGCCCAGAGCACGGCGCAGACGGCCGCAGCAGCCGCAAGGCGCGCGGCCATGGTCATGCGCAGGATCGACCAGGGCGCGTCCTGGGCCGGATGTGGCGAGGCCGCGTCATGGACATGGGCATGGGTGTGGTCGTGCCCGTGCGAATGGCCTTGGGTATGGTCGTGCTCATGGGCGGGGGACGCGGCGGGAACCATGCCGCAGACGTTATATTATAACATTACGCTTGTCCACGTCCCGGGGGAGCGGTGAATTCCGCACAGCAGAAGGCGGCCGCTTGAGCAGCCGCCTTTTCGATTCATCGCTCGGCGACGAAGCCGAACCCGGAATGTGTAACGATTCAGGCCTTCTCGAACAGGGACTCGACGTATTCCCAGTTCACGAGGTTCTCGACGAACGCCTTCAGATAGTCCGGACGGCGGTTGCGATAGTCGATGTAGTAGGAGTGCTCCCAGACGTCGCAGCCGAGGATCGGGGTGGCGCCATGCACCAGCGGATTCTCGCCGTTTGGGGTCTTGGAGATCTCGAGCTTGCCGTTCTTGACCTGGAGCCAGCACCAGCCGGAGCCGAACTGGCCGACGCCGGCCGCCTGGAAGTCGGTCTTGAACTTCTCGAAGCCGCCGAGGTCCTCGTTGATCTTCTTCTCGAGCTTGCCCGGCAGCTTGGTGCCGCCGCCATTGGGCTTCATCCAGCTCCAGAAGTGGATGTGGTTGTAGTGCTGGCCGGCATTGTTGAACACCGCGGGGTTCTTGCCGAACGAGCCCTTGACGATCTCCTCAAGGGACTTGCCTTCCCATTCGGTCCCCTTGAGCGCGTTGTTGCCGTTGGTGACGTAGGCCTGATGATGCTTGTCGTGATGATATTCCAGCGTCTCCTTCGACATGTACTGGCCAAGGGCGTCATAGGCGTAGGGGAGTGGGGGCAGCGTGAAGGTCATGGCTTGTTGTCCGCAACTGATGGGGAACGAGGCTTAACGGTCACTCTTATAGAAGGTTCCGCGGCCGTTAAATACCGCCAATTTGCGAAAACGCGTGATGCGACCGCTGGGCCGGATTGCATAAAATCGACGCAGCACGCAGACATTCGCTGCAGACGTGACGGCTCGACGCAAAATATCATTGCCATTGAAGCGCTTATGACAGAACGAATGCGCCGCGAAGCGGAGCTACAAAGGACCACGCCATGAGCATCGAAATCGACATCCTGAACGGGGATGCCTCGTGGCCGATCGCAGAGCCGCTGCATCAGGCGGTTTGGGGCCCGCACATGGTGGCGGGCAAGCCTTGGGCTCACGTCAAATGGGACAATGCCCATCTCCGCGTCCTGCTGGAGACCCCGGAGGATGGCCTCGTCTGCCACGTTGGCGTCTATTTCCGTACCATCACCTGGAACGGACAGAAGGTCCATGTCGGCGGCATCGGCGGCGTCGCTACACGTGAGGACCGCCGCCGCCGCGGTTATGCGACCTTGGCGATCGACGCGGCCATCCATACCATGCGCGCCAACGAGGCCGTTCGCTTTGCGCTGCTGTTCTGCGAGCCGCACAATTTTGCGTTCTACGAGGCCCGCAACTGGCTGCCCTTCAAGGGCGAGGTCTATTGCGAGCAGCCGGAGGGGCGGATCCGCTTCGAGTACATGGCGCCCTATGTCTTAAACATCGTCCGCGCGCCGACGCTCGGCACCATCGACCTATGCGGGCTGCCCTGGTGAGCCCTGCGTGAACGGAGGGCTGGCGCGGACACCGGCCATCCTATAGTATGTCGATCATCATCTCATATCGCGCGGTGACACATGACGATCGACGCCCCTATAGACGCCGCGCCGCCGCGTGCCGCCGTCGCCTCCCCCATTGCCAGCCTGCTGACGGCACCGATCCTGCCGACGCTGCTGCGGCTTGCGATCCCCAACATGGTGGCGATGGTCGGCAGCACGCTGGTTGCGATCGCCGAGACCTCCTATATCGGCCGGCTCGGCACCCTCCCGCTCGCCGCCATCGCCCTGGTGTTTCCGTTCGCGATGCTGACGCAGATGATGAGCGCGGGCGCGATGGGCGGCGGGGTCTCGTCCGCGATCAGCCGCGCGCTCGGCGCCGGGGATCGGGACCGCGCGGCGACGCTGGCGCTGCATGCCGCGATCATCGGTCTTGCCGGCGGACTGTTCTTCACGGTGATGATGCTCGCCTTCGGGCGCTCGTTCTTTACGCTGCTTGGCGGGCGCGAGCGCGTGCTCGAGGAGGCCTGCGGCTATTCGCAGGTGCTGTTCTCGGGCGCGGTCGCGATCTGGCTCGTCAACACGCTGGCTTCGGTGATCCGCGGCACCGGCGACATGCGCCTGCCCTCGATGACGCTGATCGGGGCGAGCGTGCTCCAAATCGCGGTCGGCGGCACGCTCGGGCTCGGCCTGTTCGGCGTCAAGCAATTCGGCATGCCCGGTGTTGCCGCCGGCCAGCTGATCGCGTTCAGCTGCGCCGCCTTCTTCTTCCTCTGGTATCTCCTGTCCGGCCGCAGCCGGCTGCCGCTGAATTTTCGCGCATTCGATTTCGAGCGCGCCATGTTCCTGGACATTCTCAAAGTCGGCGCGGTGGCCTGCCTGTCGCCGCTCCAGACCGTGCTCACCATTTTGATCTTCACAAAAATACTGGCAACTTTCGGCACCGAGATGCTGGCCGGCTACGGCATCGGCTCGCGGCTGGAATTTCTGCTGATCCCGATCACCTTCGCCTTCGGCATCGCCTCGGTGCCGATGGTCGGCATGGCGATGGGCGCCGGACATATCAAGCGCGCAAGGCGCGTGGCCTGGACCGCGGCTGCAGCCTCCGGACTGACCGTCGGCCTGATCGGCCTCGCCGTCGCGCTCGATCCCGCGCTGTGGGTGTCGCTGTTCACGCGTGATCCCGGCGTCACCGCCGCCGCGCACAGCTATTTCCACTGGGCGGGCCCCGCCTTCGTGTTCTTCGGCATGGGCGTGTCGCTATACTTCTCCTCGCAAGGAGCCGCGCGCGTTGGCGGCCCGGTGCTGGCCTCCACCGCGCGGCTTCTGATCGTCGCGATCGGCGGCGTCGGCCTGATGACGGCGCAGGCGCCGGCCTGGACCTTGTTCGCGCTGGTCGGCGGCGCCATGGTGGTGTTCGGACTCTCGACGGCTGCCTCGGTCGCTTTCGCACGCTGGGGCAAATGAGCGCAGGCCAGATAAGCTCAGGAATGTGATTCCATCGGCGTTGCACTATCCTGCCGGGCTGCTATGGAGGCGCCTCCATTTTCGGGGCTCTTCATGTTCAGCAGATTCGCGATTCCTTCAGTCATCCTGGCTGCGCTGCTTGGCGCGATGGTCGCCCATGCGCAGAGCATTGATGCAAGCGGGACCTGGCTCACCCAGGCGGGCGATGCGCGCGTCAGAATCAGCAAATGCGGCAGCGGCATCTGCGGCCATATCGTCTGGCTGCGCGAGCCCATGGACACCGCGACCGGCCAGCCCGCCACCGACAGCAAGAATCCCAATCCCGCGCTCGCGAAGCGCCCGATGATCGGCCTGCCCTTGTTCAACGGCATGCAGCCGTCAGGTCCGGCCAAATGGTCCGGCCAGATCTACAATGCCGACGACGGCAGCACCTATGCGAGCAGCGTCGCGCTCACGGGCGCGGATTCGCTTCGGGTCGAAGGCTGCGTCGGCGCGCTTTGCGGCGGCGAGACCTGGACGCGCGCGGGACGCTAACTCGCCACCAGCATCGCCTTCAGTGCCGTCGCCGCCGAGGCGTAGCCGCCTCTTGCGCCGTCGATGAAATGGACGTGATCGCTGCGCAGCGCCGAGGGCGTGAAGCAGGTCATCATCGCGGCATCCTGCTGGTAGAGACCGTAGCGCACGATGCCGTCGCGCGCCGCAGTCGCGAGACGCTCGCTCAGCGCGCGTTCGAGCTGCGGCGTGCAGTCGAGGATCATGCGCAGGCCGTCGTCATATTTGCGGAAGTCTGAATTCTCGACCACCTGGCGCTTGTAGATTTTTGGCACGAAGCCGCCGACCTTGAGGTCGAAACGCATGATTAGATAGACGAACAGCGTAGAGGCCAGCACTCTGGCGCGGCGCGCAAGCAGCGGACCACCGCGCTTGGTGCGGGCCTCGTAATCCAGCCCCTGTGGCGGCCATTTCAGCGGCGGTCCTTGTGGTGGCACGGGACGGCCGCCATCTGGACTGCTATCGACGAGGTGGATGACGTCTTCGATCACCTGGCGGAAGGCGTGTGGGTCGGCGCCGCGCGCCGGCATTACCAGCACCGAGAGGATGAGACCGCGCGCGGACGGCATCACCTCGAAGCGGCAGGACAGGCCGGAGAGATCGGGTTGCGTGCCCGCAGGTGCCTCATTGACCGCGAACTCGCCGCGCTTCATCGCGGCGTCGGCCCATGCGAGCCCGCCGCCGGAGAACATCGCATAGGACAAATTCGCCGACGGACCGAACCGCGCGATGCGCACGTCGAGGCCTTGCGCGCGGATGGCGCTGACCGGCACCAGTGCGACGCGCATCTTCAGATCGAGGTCTTCCCGCACCCAGCTCGCGGTCGCCGCCAAGGCATCGCGTGCGGCTTCGAGATCGGACGGCGCGACCGCAAAGCTCGCGCCGTCGCCGCCGAATACGAAGGGGAATTCGCGGCCCTCAAGTGCATTGGTCACGGCCGCGATCACGGCGGCTCCGGCCATGTTGACCGCCTTGTAGCGCTGCCCGGCAATTGCCTTGGTGGAGTCCACGATGTCGGCGACGCCGATGCTCCAGTCATCCGGGAGCGGCGCATAGAGCGCGGGGTCCATCAGGCTGGTAAAGCCGCGGAAGACGGGAATGCCGCCATAGAAGGAGTCGCTTGATGTCATCGGGTGATGCCGGATGTTAGGACGCGTCCGAGAAGGTACGAGGCTGGATCGATCCGGGTTCGCCCGGCCACGTCCCTTGTTCCGATCATTGGCTGAAATGATCCGGACAACAAGACCGCGCACGAGCGCAGTATCTGCCGCCTCGCCGAAGGCCGCCTGGATTTTTCCCACGAATGGATTGATTTGTCGAAACACTCGCCGCGAGTGCTGGGACCGGCTAGTGCAGCTTCTCGTCCTCACGCTTGCGCAATGCTTCGAGAGACGCGTCGTGGCAGCCGACAAGCCGCACGAATTGCTGCGGATACATTTCATGGCCGTGGCCGCCGGAATTCTGCTGCGCCATCGGCGGGCAATGGATGTCGTCCTGCTTCGCGCCCGGCTGCTCGGCTCGGCCGTGATTCGAAGCGGTCATGTCTTGCGTGGTCATGGACGGCTCCCTGTCGATTAGGACAGATCGATTGACGTAACCCAATCGATTGCGCGGCATCTTACGACCATTTCCGGCTGAATGTCATTGCGCCGGATCAATGCAATCGGGGCAGCGCGGTTCCTTCTACGCCGTGTTGCCCGCGTCGATCGTGAAAACGGCGCCCGTTACGTTGCGGCCGCCCTCGCCGAGCAGATATTCCACCATGCGCGCGACGTCGTCCGTCTCGGGCAGGCGACGCAGCGCGCTGCGGCCGGCAATGCGCTTGCGGCCTTCGTCGGAGAGATTGTGCGTGAGCTCGGTGTCGATGAAGCCCGGTGCGATCGCATTCACGGTGATGCCGAGCTTGCCGACCTCGCGCGCGAGCGAGCGGGTGAAGCCGGTGGCCGCGGCCTTGGTCGCGCCATAGACCGACAGGCCATTGTAGCCCGTGGTCGCGATGATAGAGGAGATGTTGACGATGCGACCGGCGCCGTCCGCCATCATCTGCCGTGCGACATATTTGGTGAGGATGATCGGCGACAGCACATTGAGTTGCACCAGCGCCTCGATCTCCGAATTGCGCATGGTGGCGAGCAGCCCTTCGGAGCCGAGGCCGGCATTGTTGACGAGGCCGTAGATCGGGCCGAACTCGTCGCGCACCAGTTTTGCGAAGGCGGGGATTGCGTCGATCACCGCAAGATCGCAGGCACGGAAATGCAGGCGGCCCTCGGACGTCGCGATCGCGGCTTTGAGCTCGTCGCTCTCGCGCCGCGCCGCCGCGATCACGTTGAAGCCGGCGCCAGCGAGACGCCTGCCGATCGCAAGGCCAATACCGCGGCTGCCGCCGGTGACGAGGACATTATGCATCGGTGCGCGCCAGTTTGCCGGCCGGGGTGACGTCAAGCGTCTCAACGAAGCGGATCACCGCGGGCACCTTGTGGGACGCCAGCTGGGCGCGGCATTGATCGAGGATCTGGTCGCGGATTTCCTTCACGCGCGCCTGTTCGGTGCCCTCAGTGAGGATCACGTCGGCGACGACGATGCCGCCTGTGATCGGGCTCTTGCGCGATTTGGCCCGCGACATCCGCACGCCGGGGTGGCGGTTGATCACCGCCTCGATTTCCTCGGGGTGGACCTTCAAACCACCGATATTGATGATGCCGCCGCGGCGGCCGACGAAATAATAGCGGTCGCCGCGGAGCTCGACGATGTCGCCGCTGTCGACGAACCCGTCGGCGTCGGTGAGCGCGGCGGCGTTGGGGCCGACATAGGCATGCGCCGTACGTGTCGAGCGGATGCGCAGCGAGCCATCGACGACCTTCATCTCGACGCCATTGCGGTTGCCGAGATAGTCGGCCGGAAAGCCTTCGAGCCCGTCGTTGACGGCGAAGCCGACGCCGGCCTCGGTCGAGGCATAGGCATGGCCGACCGAGGCGTTCGGGAACGCCGCCTTGAGGCCGTCGAGCACGGCCTGGTCGGCGATCTCGCCGGAGAGGCGGACATAACGGGGGGCGAACTGTGCGGCTGCGCCGCTCATCAGCAGCTTGCGCCAATGCGACGGTGTGCCTGAGATATGCGAGACGCCGCGCGCGTTCAGCCGCGCGACGTGATCGGCGAGCGCCTCACGCGGGTCCGAAAGCACCATGGAGCCGCCGGAGAGGATGGCGCGGAGGAATATCTGGAGGCCGCCATAACGGCGAATGTCATAGAACGTCGCCCACACCGGCGGAGGGCCTTTCGCGGGACCCTCGGCGACGATGGCGCCGGTGAGTGCTTCCAGCGTATGGCCGACGATCTTCGGCACGCCCGAGGTGCCCGAGGTCAGCATCAGCCATTCGGTGGCGCGCTCGGTCCTGGCCGGCGTGGCGGCTTGAAGCGGCAATTGGGCGGTGACGACGAGCGACACGCCGGCATCAGTCCAGCGGCCGGGCTCGTCGGTGACGACCGCATCGATGCCGGCGTCAGCGATCAGCGCATCGAGATGCGCCGGGTTGAGATCGGGCGGGCACAGCAGCATGCGACGGGCGATGCCATCGAGCTCGACCATGGCGAGGCCCGAGCGGAGCTGATCGGACAGCTTGAGCAGCACGGCACGGCCGGACAATTCGGGCAGGCGGCCGCCCAGGACCGTCTGCGACAGGATATCGGTCAGCGACACGACGTGGTGCGCATCCGACAGCGTGCGGCCGGTCAGCTCCGCGCCGAGATGGTCGCGGAGCGCAAAAATCTCACGCGGGGACATTTTCGTAGGCCCGCACAAAATCGCCCACAGTCGCGGGGAACGCTGCGTCCTCTGAAATGGTGAAGGGGTCGACGCCGGTCTCGTCCTCGAGGCGCGCCACCAGAATGGCAAAGGCGAGCGAGTCGAAGCCCGTCTCGTGCAGGGACAGGTCGTCCGAGAGGGCGGGAAGCGTCACGTGCTGCTCTTTGGCGATCTGCTGGATCGCTTCGATGACCTTGGACCGTACCGACATGGCTGGCTCGCTCTTGTTTTTGATCCCAGAGTTACGGCGGCGCTTGATGACCGCCTCCCCATGGCCAACTGTTTACCCGACAGAAGTAAATGGCCTCTTGGACAATTCAGATAAAATTGGACACATCTTTCGAATTTCCGCGGCGCTAGAGCCGGATCGTGCCGTCGACAATTTTGGTAAACGTCCCTGAATGGAGCGCGACATAGGCACCGGATGTCGGGTCGAGCATGAACAGCGGATCGCTTATCGCGCCCGGATCAAATCCCTCCCGCGCCAGCTCACCCTTTTTCTGCTTGAAGGTCTCGGTCGCATCGAGCTCGCGCGAGATGCGGATGAAGACGGGACGGGCATAGGCCGGCAGGCGCTGCGCAAGATGCGCAGGGAATGCAGCGATATCGAAGCCCTCATTCACGACGATCGCGCTCATGCCGGCGCGCCCGTCGGTGCCGGGAATGCTGACGCCATAGGTGGTGGCGTCTACGACGCCGGAAAAATCGCGCACGGCATCATTCACCTCGGAGGTCGCGACATTCTCGCCCTTCCAGCGGAAAGTGTCGCCGATGCGATCGACGAAATGGAAAAAACCCTTGTCGTCGAGCCGCATCAGATCGCCGGTGCGGAACCAGGCATCGCCCTTGGCGAAGACATCCCGCAGGATCTTCTTCTCGGTCTCGCCGGCGTCGGTATAGCCCTCGAAGCGTCCACCGCCGTCATCCGCCGTGCCGATCCGGCCGATGGCTTCGCCGGCCTCGCCGCGGGCGCAGGCGATGCAGATGCCATCTTCATTGCGCAGCGGCGCGCCGCTGTCGGGATCGAGCCTGACAAGGCTGGCGGGGAAACGATGCCCGAGCAGCGGCGGGATGCGGCCGATCGCGCCCGGCTGGCCCTCGACGTTGAACAGCGAAAAATTGCCCTCGGTGGCCGCATAGAATTCGAGGATGCGCGGAATGGCAAATCGCCCCTGGAAATCCTCCCAGATGTCGCCGCGCAGGCCGTTGCCGCAGATGAGCCGCAGCCGATGGCGGTTCTCGTATTCCGACGGCGGCGCCTTCAGCAGATAGCGGCAGAGCTCGCCGATATACTGCAACAGCGTGCAGTCGTGCCGCACGATGTCGGGCCAGAAATTAGAGGCCGAGAATTTCTCCGCGATCACCACCGAGCCGCCGGCGGCCAGCACGCTGCACGGCGCGACGATGCCGCCGACCGAATGGAACAGCGGCAGGCAGTCATAGAGCCGGTCCTGCGGCGTGGCACTGGTGAGGCCGGCGAACCAGAAACCCCAGTTGAGGATGCGGCGATGGCTGATGCTGGCCGCCTTCGGCAGCCCAGTCGTGCCCGAGGTGTAGATCAGCAGCGCGCGGTCGTCGATGGTGACGTCGCCATGCTCGTCCGGCGACAGCGGCGCATCGTCAAGCACTGCAAGCGCGACCTCGATCGCGCGCTCGCTGCCGGCATCGCCAAGGGTCCAGACTTTTGCGCGGGTCTTCGAATGCGGTGTTGCGCCCTCCAGCATCTCTACCAACGCATGCGCGACGACGATGTGTGAAGGCTTTGCGACGTCGATGCAATGCGCGAGCGACTGTCCGACCAGCCTGGTGTTGATCAGCGCCACCACGCCGCCGATCCGGCTGATGCCGAGCCAGGCCGCGACATAGTCGACGCCGTTCGGCATGATCAGGGCGACGGTGTCGCCCTTGGCGATGCCCACCGAGCGCGCCCAGCGCGCGTAGCGGTTGATCCGTCTCGACAGACTATCGTAGTCGAGCGTCGTCTCGTCTGCGACCAGTGCGACGCGGTCGGGCTGGCGCTGCGCCCAATCGTCGATGACATCTGCGAACAGACGGCCCGGCAAGGTCTCGATCCGCGCCGTGAGCTCGATGGCCTTCAGCCAGATCTTTGAAGCCGAAGGCGCACGCGCGGCTTTTGGTTGCTCGATAATGCCGGTCGTCATGCCGTTCATTCTTTCGGAACGTATCTGCTGGTTCCGGCAGCTTAGCCCGCGCCCCCTGCCCAGGTGTTAAGAGACAGGGTAAAAGCCGGTTAGTGCGTGATTAACGCCAGTCATCCTTTACCAAGCCGACGGGATCGGCGTGCGGTCTGGCGCGATCCCGCTGCACCGGCAATGCGGGCGAGTTCGGCACCATGCTGAGCGCGGCGACCGACCGCTGGCGCAAGGTGGTCGAACTGTCGGGGATCGGGAAGGAGTAGCGGCAGGTCGCTAGCCACCTCGCCTGTGGCGCAGGCGCGGCGGCGGCACGTTGACCGGATAATACGGATTGAGATCGCAGGTCGCGGGTCGGCCGGAGGCTGTGGCGCGGCACTGCGCCAGCGAGATGAAGGAGCAATCGTACCATTCCCCACCGCCGCCATTCGCGCCGGAATAGACGTGCATGCAGACGGGATAGCGCGGATCGAACGTCTGCGCCTGCGATGGCGCGGCCGCCAGCAATGCGCTGACAGTCATGATCAAGCCAAATGAGAATCGCATGAGTGCTCCTGCACGCCCATCCTGGATCGCTAGTGCACCTTCTTGTGACGCCGGCGCGGCGGCGGCGGTTCATCGAAGGCGTAATAGGGATTGAGGTCGCAACTTGCGGAGCGGCCCGACGCCGTGGCGCGGCACTGCGGCAGCGAGGTGAAGGAGCAGTCGAAATAGTCGCCGCCGCCGCCACCGAAGCCGCCGGGCGTATAGACATGCATGCACACCGGATAGCGCGGATCGTAGGTTTGCGCGCCGGCATCCGCCGCAGCAAACAGCGAGGCAATCGCGGTCAGGGTCAAAATCGGCAGGCGCATCGGACAATTCCTCGAATCGGTAGCAACGGCACTCGTTATGTCATTTCGATATGGCACAACGGCGCGCAAGAAGCGATTGTTCCTGTTCATACCTCCCCCGCTTGTGACACGCGGTGAAATGGATGGGACACAGCGCCGCAACAGCGTGAAAACGGAAACGCGCGACGTTTTCGCGCCTGCAACGAACGCATAACTCGCTGCGGCTCCTCTCCGACAAAGGTCGCAAGCATCCGGCGCTGGAATCCGTTCGCACGCGAGAGCGAACAGATTAGTCTTCCGATCACAATGCTGGCCCTGGACCAACGACGTTCCAGGGCGATCAACAAACAAATAGGCTGAAGGAAACGCACATTCGCGCTCGGCGCTCCGGGCGCGGCTCCGCCATGCGCGGGGGGAAGATGCGCTGGCCGATCCGTGGGCTCAGGGCATGCAAGAGAGCTTTTCGTCCCCGTTCATCCGCTATCCGATCGGCACCTCGCTGCTGATGGCCGGCATCCTGTTCGTAGGCCTTGTGGCCTATCCGCTGCTGCCGGTTGCACCGCTGCCCCAGGTCGACTTTCCCACCATCCAGGTGTCCGCGTCGCTGCCGGGCGGCAGCCCCGAGACCATGGCCTCCTCCGTGGCGCAGCCGCTCGAGCGCCAGCTCGCCCAGATCCCCGGCATCACGCAGATGACGTCAACGAGCTCGCTCGGCTCGGCGTCGATCACCATCCAGTTCGATCTCAACCGCCTGATCGATGCCGCCGCCAACGACGTGCAGGCCGCCATCAACGCCGCAAGCGGACAGCTGCCGAAGAACCTGCCCTCGCCGCCGACCTATCGCAAGGTCAACCCGGCGGACTCGCCGATCATGATCCTATCGGCGACCTCCGACACGCTGCCGCTGACCACGGTCAGCGACCGCACCGACGCCCAGCTCGCCCAGCAGATCAGCCAGATCCCGGGCGTCGCCCAGGTGTTCGTCGGCGGCCAGCAAAAGCCCTCGGTGCGCATCCAGGTCGATCCGGCCAAGCTCGTCGCCAAGGGATTGTCGCTGGAGGACGTGCGCAGCCAGATCGCGACCGCCACTGCCGACAGCCCGAAGGGCAACATCGACGGCACCCGACGCTCCTACACCATCTACGCCAACGACCAGTTGCTCGAGGCGGCGCACTGGAAGGACGTCATCGTCGCCTACCGCAACGGCGCGCCGTTGCGGATCCGCGACATCGGCGAGGCGGTCTCCGGCCCGGAAGACATGAAGACCGCGGCCTGGGCCGACGGCAAGCGCGGCGTGTTCCTGGTCATCTTCAAGCAGCCCGGCGCCAACGTCATCGAGACGGTCGACCGCATCAAGGAGAAGCTGCCGCGCCTGATCGCGGCGATCCCGCCCGCGATCAAGATCAAGATCATCAGCGACCGCACCATCACCATCCGCGCCGCGGTCGACGACGTGCAGATCACACTGATGATCACGATTGCGCTGGTGGTGATGGTGATCTTCATTTTCCTGCGCAGCTTCTGGGCCACGATCATCCCGAGCATCACGGTGCCGCTGGCGCTGCTCGGGGCCTGCTCGCTGATGTGGGTGTTCGGTTATTCGCTGGACAATCTCTCGCTGATGGCGCTGACCATCGCGGTCGGGTTCGTGGTCGACGACGCCATCGTGATGCTGGAGAACATCACGCGCTATGTCGAGCGGGGCGAGAGCCCGCTCGCTGCGGCATACAAGGGTGCGGCCGAGATCGGCTTCACCATCGTCTCGATCAGCATCTCGCTGGTCGCGGTGCTGATCCCGCTGCTGCTGATGGGCGGCATCATCGGCCGGCTGTTCCGCGAATTCGCGGTGACGCTGTCGATGGCGATCTTCGTCTCGCTCGTGGTGTCGCTGACCCTGACGCCGATGATGGCCTCGCGCTTCCTGCGCGCCGACCACGAGGCGCGGCGCGGCCGGTTCTATCAGTGGAGCGAGCGGATGTTCGAGCGCCTGCTCGGCGCTTACGAGCGCGGACTGGACCTCGCGCTGCGGCACAGCTTGGTCACGCTGCTCATCTTCTTCGGCACCGTCGCGCTCTCGGCGCTGCTGTTCATCCTGATCCCCAAGGGCTTCTTCCCGCAGCAGGACAACGGCTTCCTCACCGCGGTGTCCGAAATGCCCCAGGACATCTCCTTCGCCGAGATGAAGCGGCGGCAGGAAGAACTCAATGCTATCGTGCAGGCCGACCCTGCCGTCGATTCCATCGCGATGTTCATCGGCGGCGGCGGCACCGCGCTGAATTCGGGACGCATGTATGTCACGCTGAAGCCGATCGGTGACCGCGACGCCAGCGCGCAAGAGATCATCGCACGGCTGCGGCCGAAGCTCGCCAAGGTCGAGGGCGCGCGCCTCTATATGCAGGCCTCGCAGGACGTGCGGCTCGGCGGGCGCGCCACCCGGACCCAGTTCGAGTTCACGCTGCAGGACGCCAATCTCGCGGAGCTGAACGAGTGGGCGCCGAAGATCCTGGCCGGCATGCGAAGCCTACCGCAGCTGCGCGACGTCGCCACCGACCAGCAGACCGAGGGCACGACGCTGCAGCTCAGGATCAATCGCGACACCGCGGCACGCTACGGCATTCAGCCGCAACTGATCGACGACACCCTCTACGATGCCTTCGGCCAGCGCCAAGTCGCGCAATATTTCACCCAGACCAACAGCTATCACGTGGTGCTCGAGATCACGCCGGCACTGCAAGGCCAGCTCGAGACGCTGGAGAAGCTCTACATCAAATCGCCGCTGACCGGGGACCAGGTGCCGCTCTCGGTGATCTGCAACTGGACCAACGTGCCGGTGCGACCGCTCGCGATCGCGCATCAGGGCCAGTTTCCGGCGGTGACGATCAGTTTCAACCTTGCCGAGGACGTGGCGCTGGGACAGGCCACCGATGCGGTGCTGCGCGCGGTCGGCGCGATGGGCGCGCCGCCGACGCTGTCGACGAGTTTTCAGGGCACCGCGCAGGCGTTTCAGCAATCGCTCGGCACGGTGCCGATGCTGATCCTCGCCGCGCTGGTCGTGGTCTACCTCGTGCTGGGCGTGCTCTATGAGAGCTACATCCATCCACTGACCATCCTCTCCACGCTGCCGTCGGCCGGCGTCGGCGCGATCGCGATCCTGATGATCTTCGGTTTCGATTTCAGCCTCATCGCCCTGATCGGGGTCATCCTGCTGATCGGGATCGTCAAAAAGAACGGCATCATGATGGTGGACTTCGCCATCGCCGCCGAGCGCGAGCAGCATTTGACGCCGGAGCAGTCGATCCGCCAGGCCGCGCTGCTGCGCTTCCGCCCGATCATGATGACGACGATGGCCGCACTGCTCGGCGGCGTCCCCTTGATGCTCGGAACCGGCACCGGCGCCGAGATCCGTCAGCCGCTCGGCTATGCCATGGTTGGCGGCCTCTTGGTGAGCCAGGCACTGACGCTGTTCACGACGCCGGTGGTCTATCTCTACCTCGACCGCTTCTCCAACCTGTTGTCACGCTGGATGGAGAAGAAGCCGGAGGCGGAAGAAGAGAGTGACGAGCAGAAGGATGCGGCGGAGTAGTCAGGCCCGCTCCGCCGGCCCCGTCATTGCAATGACAGCGGAGACGAGCAGAGCCGTCAGCCCAATCCCTGCAGCACCAGGCGGTTCAGCCTTGCCGCGAACGCCGCCGGATCCTCCGGCAGTTCGCCGTCCAGAATCTGCGCTTGTTCGAGCAGGAGCAGGCTGAGATCGTCGACCACACCGGAGCCGGCTTGCGCCTTGGTGATCGCCGTCACCAGCGGATGGCGCAGATTGATCTCGAGGATCGGCTTGGTGCGCATGCCGCGGTTCTGTTGCGACAGGATGCGCTCGAGTTCGCGGCTCGGCCCCTGGCTGTCGGCGACGAGGCAGGAGGCGGAGCTGGTCAGGCGGGTCGAAGCCTTGACGTCGCTGACGCGCTCGCCGAGCGCGGCCTTGATCACCGCGATGGTGGCGGCCTCATCCGCTTCCGGCTCGTCCTTCTTCGCCTCGTCCGCCGCGTCGAGCCGCGGAATCAGGTCGAGGTTGAGATCGCCCTGGCTCAGCGACTTCAGCGGCTTGCCGTCGAACTCCGCCGGCATCGAGGTCCAGAAGGCGTCGACGGGATCGGACAGCAGCAGCACCTCGATACCGCGCGCGGTCGCAGCTTCCAGCCGCGGATTGGACTTCAGTCGCTCGATGCTGTCGCCGACGAGGTAATAGATCTCGGTCTGGTTCGGCTTGAAATCGGCGATCACCTGCTTCAGCGACCGCTTCTCGCCCGAGGTCGTGGTGAAGCGCGACAGCGCCAGCAGCTTTTCGCGCCGTTCGAAATCCTCGTAGATGCCTTCCTTCAGCACCGCGCCGAAGGCGTCCCAGATCTTTGCAAAGTTCTCCGGATCCTTGTCGGCAAGGCCTTCCAGCTCGGACACGACCCGGGTCGCGACTGCCTTGCGGATCTGCGTGAGCTGCGGATTGTTCTGAAGCATCTCGCGCGAGATGTTGAGCGGAAGATCCTCGCTGTCGACGACGCCGCGGATGAAGCGCAGATAACCTGGCAGCAGATCGGCATCGTCGGTGATGAAGACGCGGCGGACGTAAAGCTTCACCCGGCCTTTGCGGTTCGGCTCGAACAGATCGAACGGCTTTGCCGATGGCGCGAACAGCAGCACGGCATAGGAGTAGCGGCCCTCGGCGCGGTAGTGCAGCGTCATCGCGGGATCGTCGAAGGCGGACGCGATCTGCTGATAGGCCTTCTTGTAGTCTTCCGCCGTCAGCTCGGATTTCGAGCGCTGCCACAGCGCGCTCGCCGAATTGATCTGGCGCGACTCGCCCTCTTCCGGCACGAGCTCGATGGGGAACAGGATGTTATCGGAATAGGCTCCGACGATACGCTCGATCTCGTAGGTTTCGAGATATTTCTTGGCATCGTCTTTCAGGTGCAGGACGATCTCGGTACCGCGCGCCACACGCGCCGCTTCCGCCTCGCTCGCCCGCGCGATCTCGAAGCCGGAGCCGCCGGAAGACGTCCAGGTCCAGACGTCGCTCTCGCCGGCGCGGCGGCTGATCACGACGATCTTCTCGGCGACCATGAAGGCGGAATAGAAGCCGACGCCGAACTGGCCGATCAGGCCGAGGCCGTCCTTGGCCTCCTTCAGCTTCGACACGAACGCCTTGGTGCCGGAGCGGGCGATGGTGCCGAGATGGTCGATCAGCTCCTGCCGCTCCATGCCGATGCCGTTGTCGGCGATCGTGAGCGTTCCGGCCGTCTTGCTCGGGATGATGCGGATCTTGAGCGCGTCGCCCTCGCCCAGCAGAGCGGGACTTTCGATCGCCTCATAGCGCAGCTTGTCGCAGGCATCCGAGGCGTTGGAGACGAGCTCGCGCAGAAAAATGTCGGTCTCGGAATAGACAGAATGCACCATGAGGTGCAGCAGCTCGGAAACCTCGGCTTGGAAAGGCTGCGTATGCGTGGCCGTATCGGACGTCGTCATGCGTTTACCCGGTCAATCAAAAGTGGAGAAAGCCGGGATATAACGCGATGGGACAGGGGATCAAGTGGACGCACAAAGTCGCCCTCCAGCGGGAAGGCGGCTCTTTGCATGAAGGCGATGCGGATCAGGTCACGCAGCGGCCGGGCTGGAGCAGCTTTGCGACCTCGGTCAGCGCGCTGACCATCGGCTCGCAGGCGATCGCGGGCTTGTGGCGGCCCTGCTTCTGGTCCTTGTCCTTGAGCAGCACCGGCGGCTTGGCGTTGCCGGTCTCGACGACCGCAGGGACCCGTAGCAGCACCGAGGTATCGGCAAGATCGTTCAGCCGCATCGACACGGTGCGGGTCGGAACCGGGGCCGGCTTGATATCGGCGAGCCGATCGGACTTGCCGGAGCGGTTGACGTTGTGGGCGGGCTTGTCGGCGATCGCCTGCCAGCGGTCGGCCAGATCCTGGCCGGGGGCGAGTTGTACGGCGCCAACCTGGACAGCGCCCAACGTCGCGGCAACCGCAACGGCGGCCAAAAATATCTTTTGAATCTGTGACATGGCTAAGTATCCCTCGCCCCATGGCGATCGCGGGAACAACGCGAGGAGAGGATCGGAGTTTCCCAGTCGTTAAGATCACTTAACCGTGTGCGCAAATCACCTCAGGCGGCACAAAAAATTTTGCAACCGACGGGAACGACTCTGGGGCCCGGGAGTCGTCTCAGCAGCCGGCTATTCCCCCCTGCCCCATAAGCCGGTGACGTAGGGCGCGACTGTGGTGATGCCAGTCGCGCCTTACTTTTGTCTGGGGTTCAGTTCGCCTTCGCCGCCAACCACTCCCGTCCCTCGCCATAGAGCTTCTGGACCTCGGGCCCGACCAGCCCCGGCATGTCGCGCTTGACCTTGTAGCCGATCAGCTCTTGCATGTAGGCGAGATGGCGGTAGCCTTCGGGCAGTGCGGCCAGCGCGTTCTGGTCGAGTTGAAGCGTTGCGGCGGGGTCGACCGGATCGATGCGGTCCTTCTCATAGATCGGCTGGCGCCGGACGATGCCCCACTTCCCCTGCCGCTTCTCCAGAAAGTCATAGAAGCGTCCGGTGCAGACGACGTCGCAGAGCACGTCATGCACCAAGGCGCGCTGCGAGATCGTCATCTTGGTCTGCGCGATCGCCCGCTCGCCTGAAAGATCGATGCTGGTGCCGCCGAGGAAATGCAGGATGCGCACGCCCCGGGCAAAACCCTCCTGGCTGACGCGCATGAAGTCCCGCGCCGGCCCCTGAAACCAGGTGGCGGACATCCAGCCCTCATCGTGCCACACCGTCGCAAAGCGCTCCCAATCGCCGGCGTCGCGCCAGACCGCCCAGTTCTCGACGAGGTCGCGGATCGCGAGGCGATCGAGCAGTTGCTGGTCCATGTCCATGGGCACGTCTCCGGCTGGGATCAATGCACGAGGTATGAGCGGCGAATTCGATCGCCGTCAAGCGCGGGGCAGGCGGCCATGAAAAATCCGGCGTACCTTGCGGCACGCCGGATGAATCACTTGGCCGCAGCGCCTTATCAGGCCGCCGGCGCCTTGGGCGTACGGTTGCGCGAGTTGCGCTGGAAGAACAGCGCCTGGCTTGCCACCGCCGACACCATCGCGGGCTGGAACGGCTTCGAGATCAGGAACGCCGGCTCGGGACGCTCGCCGGTGAGGAAGCGCTCCGGGTAGGCGGTGATGAACACCACCGGCACCTCGAAGGTGCGCAGCAGCTCGTTGACGGCATCCAGGCCCGACGAGCCGTCGGCAAGCTGGATGTCGGCGAGGATCAGACCCGGCCGCTTGTTCTTGGCCAGCGCCACCGCATCGGCATGGGTGCGCGCGACGCCGACGACGTTGTGGCCGAGATTTTTCACCAAGCTTTCGAGGTCCATGGCGATGAAAGTCTCGTCCTCGATGATCAGCACGTCGGTGGCGATCTCGGCCGCCATCTCGCGTCCGGCGGCGTCGGCCAGCCGGCGCGTCTCGGCGACGTCGGTGCCGAGGATGTAGCCGACTTCCTCTTCCGAAAATCCCTCGAGCGAGAGCAGCAGGAACGCCTGCCGCGGCAGAGGTGTGATGTTCGACAGCCGCCGCTCCGGCGGCATCGGCAAGGTCGTCACCTCGGAATCGTCGTTGACGGAAACGGAATTCCAGATCTGGGTGAACAGCCGGAACAGACCGGCGCGCGGTCCATGGCTTTCGTCGAGCACCGACGGATCCCCCAGCATGGCTTCCAACATGGCTGCGACGTAGGCGTCACCGGAGGCCTGGCTGCCCGTCAGGGCGCGTGCGTAGCGGCGCAACAACGGCAAGTGTTCAGCGACAAGCTGTGAACGGGACATCCCCACTCCATTCATCTTCGGGCCAACCTTGGGTCCGGCGGTACGCGGGGGGCCCGGGTTCCCCTGCTCGGCTGTTTACGCATCAGGACAATAAAAGTTCCGCAGAGGCGCGGAACTTTTTATCTCACGTCGCATTGTGCCTATCTAGGGAACGGCTCCCGGTTGAGAAAACCTCTCGATTTTACAGTCACTTAACTCGGGGAAACGTGGAACAGGTCATGAAAGATCTCAAATCTCAAGCCAGCAAAAGCACGACCCCCGGCAAAGGAGGGCTCACTCCGGAGATTCAATCCAGGATTGGGCATCAGCTCCGCGCCATGTACGATGACGTCGTGCGGCAAGGAGTTCCCGACCGGTTCGCGGAGCTCATCAAAAAGCTTGATGCGCCGGGAGCGACATCCCAAGTGGGAAATGATGGGGGATCCAACGACAACAATGGGAGGGACTAATGCCTCTCACGGAATCCCTTCGTAACGACATCCTGGCCGCCGTGCCCAGCCTGCGCGCGTTCGCCATCTCGCTCAGCGGCAACGCGGACCGCGCCGACGATTTGGTGCAGGAGACGCTGTTGCGTGCGCTCGCCAACATCGACTCGTTCCAGCCGGGCTCCAATCTGCCGGCGTGGCTGTTCACGATTCTCCGCAACCTGTTCCGCTCCGACTATCGCAAGCGGCGGCGGGAGGTCGAGGATGCCGAGGGCAACTACGCCAAAACGCTGAAGACGCAGCCGTCGCAGAATGCGCATCTCGAGTTCGAGGAGTTCCGCACCGCGCTCGACAAGCTTCCGCAGGACCAGCGCGAAGCGTTGATCCTGGTCGGTGCCTCGGGCTTCTCCTATGAGGACGCAGCTTCGATCTGCGGCTGCGCGGTCGGCACCATCAAGAGCCGCGTCAATCGCGCGCGCTCGAAGCTCGCCGCGCTGCTCTATGTCGACGGCGCCGAGGATTTTGGCCCCGATGAGACCGTGCGGGCCGTGATCGGCGGCAGCGGCGGCTAGCGGCCCGCGTCAATCGGATAGTGACTGCTACGAAGGCGGCCGTTCACGCGGCCGCCTTCGTATGCGTGCGAGCACCTGATCCTCGCTCGATCAGTCCTCGACGAACGTCACCGTGTCCGCCACGCTCGCGCGCGAGGTGCGGTAGCTGTTGACCTTGTGGGCATGGTCGGCATAGCCGAACGAGATGCCGCAGACGACGCGGCGGTCGTCAGCTAAGTTGAAGTGGCGGCGAATTAGGCCGGAATGGCGCGCCAGCGCCGCCTGCGGAATGGTGCCCAGCCCAAGCGCCTGCGCGGCCAGCATGAAGTTCGAGACGTAGGCCCCGCAATCGATCGCACCATAGATGCCGAGCGGCTCGTTGGTGTGGATGATGGCGACGTGCGGGGCGCCGAAGAAATTGTAATTCTCCAGCGCCTGTTTTGCGTAAGCGCTTCTGTCGCCGCGGGCGATACCGAGCGTATTGTAGAGCTGAAAACCGCTCTCGCGGCGGCGCTCGAGATACACCCCGACATATTCACGCGGCGGAGTGAAATCATAGTCGTCGCCGAGACCGCTGGATGCCTCCTTGTAGATCAGCTGGCGGAAGCGCTCCTCGGCCTCGCCGCTGGCGATGATGACCTGCCAGGGCTGGCTGTTGCACCAGGACGCGGTGCGCTGCGCGGTCGTCAGCACATGCTCGATGGTCGCGCGGTCGACCTCCTTGGGGAGGAAGGCGCGGACGGAGTAGCGCTCGTTGAGGAGTTCTTCGAGCACGCCGATGCGATCTTCGTTGGAATGACGGGCGTTGGGCACTTTGGCGTCCATGGCTTTGACTCGCTTTCGTGCCCCGGACGCGACGCAGCACGAATTGATGCGGCGCAGAGCCGGGGCCCATTATGGCCTGTCTATTGCGGCTCCTGGGTTCCCGGCTCCGCGGAGCGGCACTTCGCGCCGCACCGCGTCCGGGACACCGAACCTCTCATCGTCCCTTCGTGGGAATCTTGTTGTACGGCACGTCCTTGTCGACGCGAATGTCGCCCGGCAATCCCAGCACACGCTCGGCGATGATGTTGCGCAAGATCTCGTCGGTGCCGCCGGCGATCCGCATCGAGGGCGAGGACAGCAGCATCTGCTGGAACTGGCCCTGCACCGTCTCCTCGTCACTGCCGGTGAGAACGCCGGCCGCGCCCTGCAGGTCCATCGCGTAGGTCGCGATGTCCTGAAGCATCATGCCCGAGACGAGCTTGCCGATCGAGTTCTCCGGCCCCGGCCGCTCGCCCTTCGACAGCGCCGAAATCGCGCGGTAGCTGGTGTATTTCAGCCCGCTCGACTTCACCGCCCAGCTTGCAAGCTTCGAGCGCACGGCGGGATCGTCGATGGCGAGCCCGTCCTCCAGCATCAAATTCGAGCAGAACTCGAACATTTCAGGCACGCCGGTCGCAAGCCGCGCGCCGATCGACATGCGCTCGTTCATCAGCGTGGTCAGCGACACGCTCCAGCCTTCGCCGACGGCACCGAGCCGCTGGCCGTCCGGGATCACGACGTCGGTGAAATAGACCTCGTTGAACTCCTGCATGCCGTTGGCCTGCTTGATCGGACGGACCTCGACGCCCGGGCTCTTCATGTCCAGGAAGAACATGGTGAGGCCCTTGTGCTTGGGCACGTTCGGATCGGTGCGCGCGATCAGAAGACCATAGTCGGAGTAATGCGCGCCGGAGGTCCAGATCTTCTGGCCGTTGACAACCCAATTGTCGCCCTTCTTCTCCGCGCGGGTACGCAGGCCCGCAACGTCGGAGCCGGCTGATGGCTCGGAGAACAGCTGGCACCAGATCTCCTCGCCCGAAGCGAGCTTCGGCAAATAGCGGCGCTTGGCGTCCTCACTGCCGAAAGCCATCACGGTCGGCCCGCACATGCCCTCGCCGATCTGGAACGGCTGCGTCAGTTTGCCGTAGACGCCCTCTTCCTGCTGCCAGATCACGCGCTCGATCGGCGTCGCGCCGCGACCGCCATACTCCTTCGGCCAATGCAGGCAGGCCCAGCCGCCTTCGGCCTTCTTCTTCTGCCAGGCCTTGCCGACGTCGACGATGTCGTGATTGGCAAGGCGGATGCGACCGAGCGAGGATTTTGACAGCTCGGCATGGAGCTCCTTCGGCGCATTGGCCTCGATCCATTTGCGCGCAGTCTCGCGGAATGCGGCTTCCTGCGGGGTATCGTCGAAATTCATTTTCGAACTCTCCTCTCTCGTGCCCCGGACGCTGCGCAGCGCGTAGCGGTGCGCTGCAGAGCCCGGGCCTATTTGCGTGGTCCCGGCTCTGCGAAGCAGCGCTACGCGCTGCATCGCGTCCGGGACACGATCAGCCTCTTCCCTTGGTCGGGATCTTGTTGAACGGCACGTCCTTGTCGACACGGATATCGCCGGGCAGGCGCAGCACCCGCTCGGCGATGATGTTGCGCATGATCTCGTCGGTGCCGCCTTCGACGCGGGTGCCTGGCGCACGCAGCAGCATGGCCTGGAAACGGCCTGCGAGTTCGGCATCCTCGCCGCCGATCACTCCGCCCGCGCCTTGGAGATCCAGCGCATAGGTCGCAACGTCCTGGATCATCGAGCCGGCCACCAGCTTGCCGATGGAATTCTCAGGACCCGGACGCTCGCCCCTCGACAGCGCGGAGATCGCGCGCATGCTGGTGTATTTCAGCCCGCTCGCCTTCACCGCCCAATTGGCGAGCTTCGAGCGCACCGCACGATCTTCGATCGCCGGGCCGTCGTCGAGCATCAGGTTGGAGCAATATTCGAACAGTTCGGGAAAGCCGGTTGAGACGGCCGCGCCTATGGCGCTGCGCTCGTTCATCAACGTGGTCAGCGAGACGTTCCAGCCGTCACCGACCTCTCCGAGGCGCTGATGGTCGGGGATGCGGACATCAGTGAAATAGACCTCGTTGAAGTCGGAGGCCCCGCTTGCCTGCTTGATCGGCCGCACCTCGACGCCAGGGCTCTTCATGTCCAGGAAGAACATGGTGAGCCCCTTGTGCTTGGGCACATCAGGATCAGTCCGGGTGAGTAGAATGCCGTAGTCCGAGTAATGCGCGCCCGAGGTCCAGATCTTCTGGCCGTTGATAATCCAGTCGTCGCCGTCCTTCTCCGCGCGGGTGCGAAGGCCCGCGACGTCGGAGCCGCCGGCCGGCTCGGAGAACAGCTGGCACCAGACCTTTTCGCCGGAGGCGAGCGGCGGCAGGTATTTGCGCTTATGCTCCTCGCGCGCGAACGCCATCATGGTCGGTCCGCACATGCCATGGCCGATGATGAACATGCGCGACAACTGGCCGAACGGCCCCTCTTCCTGCTGCCAGATCACGCGCTCGATCGGCGAGGCGCCGCGCCCGCCATACTCTTTTGGCCAGTGGAGGCAGGCCCAGCCGGCATCGGCCTTCTTTTTCTGCCAGGCCTTTGCCACACCGAGGATGTCAGCGTTCTTGAGTTGGGTCCGGCCGAGCGAGGATTTGCGCAGCTCATCCTCGTATTGCTTGGGTGCGTTGGCGCCGATCCAGGCGCGAGCTTGGCTACGGAATTCGGCTTCCTGCGGGGTGTCGTCGAAGTTCATGGTCTCATCTCTCGGTTCGTTCCCCGGACGCTGCGCAGCACGAAGTGATGCGCTGCAGATCCGGGGTCCATTGCGGCCTGGGGTCCCGGCTCTGCGAAGCGGCACCGCGTGCCGCATCGCGTCCGGGACGCGAGCGGCGGATTACGCCGCGTTCTTCTTCCGCATCCGGTCGATCAGCTGATCTTCCCAATAGGACAGGCTGCCGAGACCGAGCGCCATCGCGTTGGCGCGGCGATAGTACATGTGGCAGTCGAACTCCCAGGTAAAACCCATGCCGCCGTGAACCTGGATATTGTTCTTGGCGCAGTGCTGGAACGCCTGCGTCGCGCTGATGCGCGCAGCGGCAGCCGCTTCCGGCAATTCGGCCGCGTTGGTCGAAAGCGCCCAGGCGCCGTAATAGCTGTTGGAGCGCGCGAGCGTCGCCGACACGTACATGTCGGCCAGCATGTGCTTCACTGCCTGGAACGAGCCGATCTGACGGCCGAAGGCGATACGGTCGAGCGCGTAGTCGCGGCCCATCTCCAGCGCGCGGTCGGCGCCGCCCACCTGCTCGAAGGCGCAGAGCACGGCGGCGCGATCCAGCACTTGAGTCAAAATGCTCCAGCCTTCGCCGGCGGGGCCGAGCGGCTCGGCCTTGCAATCCCTGAACGTGACCTCGGCCTGCCCGCGGGTCGGATCGAGATTGGTGAGGCTTTTCACCTCGACGCCGCCGGCCTTGAGATCGGCCAGGAACAGCGAGATATCGCTATCGCGCCCACTCGATCCCGTGCGCGCGGCAACCACAGCGAAGTCGGCGATGGCCCCGTCGGCGACCGGCTTCTTGACACCATTGAGCACGCCGCTCGCAGCCGTCAGCTTCACGTTCTTCGGCGCCGGATTGCCCTTGCCCTCGAACAGCGCCAACGTGCCGATCGCCTCGCCTGCGGCAATGGCCGGCAACCACTTCTTCTTTTGTGCCTCGCTGCCGGCGATCAGCAAAGCCTCGGCGGCGAGATACACCGTCGAGGAAAACGGCACCGGCGCATTGGCCCGGCCCATCTCTTCCGCGATCACGCAGAGCTCGAGATGGCCGGCCCCGGCGCCGCCAAACTCTTCCGGGATCGCAACGCCGAGAAAGCCCATCTCGGCGAGACCCTTCCACAGTTCCTTGTCGTACGGCGTCTTGCCATCGAGCACGATTCGCACCGCCTTCGGCGAGCATTTTTCAGCGAGGAATTTGCGCGCCTGATCGCGGAGCTGCTTCTGGTCGTCGGAGAAATCGAAGTTCATGGCGCGTACCTGTGTTGATGATGTTGATTACTTGAGAATGATGACGTCCTGATCCGGCTCGTCGGCATACAGCCGCTCCACCAGCGCCCCACGGCGTTCCAGGCCGGCGCGCTGGTTGATGTAGCCCTTGTCGGTGAGCTCGTTGCCGTCGATCGAGGGCGGCTCGGCCATCAGCATTGCGCGCGAAATGACGCGGCTGCTGGCGCCTCCGCATTCCTTGTTGTGGGCCTCTAACCCACGCTTGAAGCAGGCGATCACCTCAGGATGCCTCACCGCCTCCTCGAAGCTGAGATCGGCACTGCCGACGAGCTGCCGGCAGGCGTGCAAATTGGGCCACGCAAGCAGGCCGATGAAGGCGCGGTCCTGCCCTGCGACCAACGCATCATGCACGACAGGCGTCGCAGCCGCGATCGCATCGGTGCGGAGCGACCCGACATGCACAAAGGTGCCGGTGGTGAGCTTGAAGTCCTCGACGACACGACCGGCAAAGATGATGCCCTGCGCCGGATCGGCATCGTCGACGAAGACGCCGGCGTCGCCGATACAGTAAAAACCCTCCTCGTCGAACATCTTCCTGGTCAGATCAGGCTGACCGAAATAGCCGGGCGTGACGTTGACGCCGCGCAGGCGCAGCTCATATTTCGAGCCGCACGGCACCATCTTCAGTTCGACGCCGGGGAACGGCAGGCCGATCAGGCCGACGCGCTCGGTGTCCCAATAGGTGCCGGTCGAGGTCGGCGCGGTCTCGGTCGAGCCCCAGCCGGTATAGAACACGATGCGCTCGCCGGTGGTCTTCACGGCGAGAGCCTGCATGCGATCATAGAGATCATCCGGCAGCCGCGCACCGCCATAGGCCATGATCGACAGGTTCCTGAAGAACGAGCGGCACAGCGCGTCGTCCTTCTCCATCGCCGCTGCGAGCGCGGCGTAGCCGGCCGGCACATTGGCGTAATAAGTCGGCGAGATCTCGCGCAGGTTTCTGATGGTCTCCTCGAGCTG
The DNA here is from genome assembly GCF_016616235.1 of Bradyrhizobium diazoefficiens. NCBI lineage: Bacteria > Pseudomonadati > Pseudomonadota > Alphaproteobacteria > Hyphomicrobiales > Nitrobacteraceae > Bradyrhizobium > Bradyrhizobium diazoefficiens. Next base: position 1,190,256 of record NZ_CP067100.1, on the reverse strand, counting down.
GCCCGGCATCGGCCGGCCGTCGTCGATGTAGAGCGTGCCGCCGTCGACCAGAACGGGATGGAACGCGGCATTGCCGCCCATGGTGTGATTCCACGGCATCCAGTCGAGCACGACGGGCAGCGGTCCGCCCGGGACACGCGGCCGCACCTGCATCATCATCGCCGCATTGGCGCACATCATGCGTTGCGTGTTGATGACGGCCTTAGGCATGCCGGTGGAGCCCGAGGTGAACAGCAGCTTGCCGACGGTGTCGGGCGTGATCTTCGCGATCGATGCATCGACATCAGCTGTCACCGGCGTTGCCGCGAGCTCGGCAAAGCTGACGCTCTTGATGCCCTCGCAAGGCCGCACGACGTGAACGACGGTGACGCCGGTGAGATCGAGCGCTTTCAGCGCCTTCTCGAAGGTCGCGCCGTCCTGCACCATCACCACGGCCGGCTTGATCAGGTCGAACAAATATTTCAGCTTGACGTGATCGTGGCTCATCAGCGAGTAGGCCGGCGACACCGGCGCTGCCGGAACGCGTGCCTGCATCGCCGCCTGCGTCATCAACGCGTGCTCGATCGAATTGCCGGAAAGGATGGCGACCGGCCGTCCGTCCAGCTTGAGATCGAGCAGCGCCTGCGTCAGTGCATCGACAATGCGCTTGGCTTCACCGTAGGAGACCTTGCGCCATTCGCGGTTCGGGCCGCCGCGCTGCGCGAGCCAGATGCGCTCGGGCGCTTCCCTGGCCCATTTCGCCAGCGAAGCCGGGATGTGCGTCTCGTAAGCCTGCAGCGGAATGCGCGACTTCAACACGACCGTGCCGTCAGCGCGCCGCGCGACATCGATGTCCCGTGCGAGCCATTCGACCTTGCGAAAGGCGGGCTTTGACATCACCGCCACCGCGCTTCCACTCATTTTGCGTCTCCCGGAATTATTGTCCTTTGCGGATCTTTGTCGTTCAGCGCTTGATATAGACAGGCTTTCGCTTCTCAAGGAAGGCCCTGATGCCTTCCGAAAATTCCTCGGAGCGGCTGCACAGGACCTGGTTGCGATCCTCCATCGCGATCACGGCTTCCAGCGATCCGGCATCGACGCTCATGTTGAGACATTCCTTTGACAGCCGCAGCCCCACGGGCGAGGCCGTCATCATCGCATCGACATAGGGCTCGGCCGCCGCATCGAGCTTGTCTTCATCCACGACCTCGGAGACGAGCCCGACCGCGAACGCGCGCTCGGCGCCGATGAAGTGTCCCGTGAGGATCAGCTCGGAGGCGACGGAGACACCGACCAGCCGCGGCAGAAAGTAGCTGGTGCCGATGTCGCAGCCGCCGAGACCAAGCTTGATGAAGGCGCAGTTCATCCGTGCCGATCTGGTCGCGATGCGAATGTCGGAGGCCAGCGCCAGCGCAAAGCCGCCGCCGGCCGCCGCGCCCTGCACCAGCGAGATGATTGGTTGCGGACAGCGCCGCATCAGCATCACGATGTCGGCGATGCGCCGCTGCGAGTCCAGCGACTCCGTGACGCCGGACGGCTCCTGCTGCCCGGCACGCCGCGCCATCGCGGCCTTGAGGTCGAGGCCTGCGCAGAAATTCTTGCCGGCCCCCCTGAGCACGACGACGCGCGTGTCGCGGTTGCGCTGCAGGCCTTGGAAATAGACGTTGAGCGCATCGATCAGCGCCGGATCGAGCGCGTTGAGACTGTCAGGACGATTGAGCGTCACCCGGTCGACGCCGTCGTCATGCTCGATCAGCAGCGGTTGGGACATGGGGCGTTCCTGCTACAGGTGCCGGTCAGTCACCCTCCCCTCGAGGGGGAGGGTCGGCTCACATTGAGCGCAGCGAAATGTGAGACGGGGTGGGGTGACAGTCTCTCTGCTTGAGATGCTGCCCGTGTGGAGAGATCACCCCACCCCGCTCGCGCTTCGCGCGATCGACCCTCCCCCTCCAGGCTAAGGCGTGCACACGATTTTTCTTGCCTTGAGGGAATCGAGTCTGATTCCTTGCGGTGCGGTTTGCAAGAAGGATAACCGCATTGAAGGCAGGAATGGATTGGTCAGTCGGCCGTTTTGGTGACGTTCGACTGGCCAAAAGGGGGCGCTGTTGTTGCAGCGCGCCGTCGAACGCGTCACGATGAACCTGCGCGCAGCCGCCGATGGCCGTGCCGAATGGGTGGGGTTCAGCCGCTGGCTGAACAATCCGAGCGTGACAGTGGATGAGATCGCCGGGCATGGCGCAGAGGTGCTGTCGGAGCGGGTTGCAGGGCTGCATGCGCTTGCGATCCAGGACACGACGGAACTGAACTATGCGAGGCATGCCGGCCGGGTCCGGGGCCTTGGCCCTTCCGGTAACGGGATTGACCCGGGCTTGTTTGTGCATCCGGTATTGGCAGTTGACGCCGGGAGCGGAGCCTTGCTCGGGCTCGCTGGGATGCAGATTTGGACGCGCCGGGGGCCTGCATCGCCTGATTACCGAAACCAGCCGATCGAAGAGAAGGAGTCCTATCGTTGGATCAAGGGCGCTGCGGGCGCCAAGAGTGCGCTTGCTGCGGCGGCGATGATCACGGTGATTGGCGACCGTGAGAGCGACATTTACGAAGAATTTGACCGGATTCCTGACGCTCGGACCCATTTGCTCACGCGCGTCTGTCGCGATCGCGCCTTGGTGGGTGGCGGAAGGTTGTTTGATATTGCCCAGAACTGGCCGGTCCAGCATCGCTTCGATTTGGAGGTTCGGGCACAGCCCGGCCGTCCGGCCCGAACGGCCAAGATCGCACTGCGCTTTGGCGAGGTGACCATCAAGCGCCCGGCCAACTGCAGCGACCGGAAAGCGGCGCATCAATTGACGTTGCGTTTGGTAGAGGTGAAGGAACTCGATCCCTCTGTCGAAGAGCCGATCCACTGGCGCCTTGTTACTACTCATGCGGTGACGACGGTTGAGCAAGCGCTGCAGATTGTCGCTTGGTACCGTCAGCGCTGGCACATCGAGCAGCTGTTCCGCACCAGCAAAAGCCAAGGGCTCGACATCGAGAGCAGCCAGGTCGAGGCGGCCGAGGCGCTGTTCAAGCTCGCCGCCATCGCGGTGATGGCAGCTATCAAGATCATGCAACTCGTCCTCGCCCGCGACGGCACGGTCGACCGTCCGGCCACTGACGTAGTGCCGGCGGACCAGCTGCCGATACTCAAAACCTTGCAGGTCAAGCTCGAAGGCAAAACCGTCAAGCAAAAGAACCCTCATCCCGAGCACTCCATCGCTTGGCTTGCATGGATCATTGCTCGGCTCGGAGGATGGACCGGCTACGCCTCCGAGCGGCCGCCCGGCCCCATCACCATGCGAAGAGGTTGGCACCGCTTCGAGCAGATGGCTCTCGGTTGGAGGCTCCGAGAAGTGTGCACGCCTTAGCCCTCCAGGGGAGGGTAGGAAGTGCAGCGCGCTACCGCGGCGCCATGCGGATGGCGCCGTCGAGACGGATGGTCTCGCCGTTGAGCATGGCGTTCTCGACGATGTGCACGGCGAGTGCACCGTATTCCCTGGCATCGCCGAGGCGCGAAGGGTGCGGCACCTGGGCGCCCAGGCTCTTGCGAGCTTCCTCGTTCAGGCCCATCAGCAGCGGCGTGAAGAACAGGCCGGGCGCGATGGTGTTGACGCGGATTTTCTGGCTCGCGAGGTCGCGCGCAGCAGGCAAAGTCAAACCGACGACACCGCCCTTCGAGGCCGAATAGGCGATCTGGCCGATCTGACCTTCGTAAGCGGCCACCGAAGCGGTGTTGATGATGACGCCGCGCTCCTCGCCGACCGGCTCGATCGTGACGAGGCGCTCGGCGAATAGGCGCAGGCAATTGAAGGTGCCGATCAGATTGACGTTGATGATGCGCGCGAACTTTTCCAACGGATAGACGCCGTCGCGGCCGACGATGCGCTGCGAGCCGCCGATACCGGCGCAGTTCATTAGCACGCGGGCGACGCCGTGCGCGGCTTCCGCCTTCGCGATCGCCGCCTTGATCTGCTCCTCGCTGGTGACGTCGGCATGGAGCGCGACGCCTTTCACTTCAGTGGCGACCTTCTCGGCGTTCTCCTTGTTCTGGTCGATCACGCCGATCCTGGCGCCCTTGGCCGCCATGGCGCGGGCGGTGGCTTCGCCGAGGCCCGACCCACCGCCGGTGATGAGAACGGCTACGTCTTTCAATTCCATGACAGGCTACCTTTCCTTGGGCGTTTCTTCTCTAGACTTGGGTGATGGCCGGATTATCCGGCCGCGGCAGCTTCCCCGGCTTGCGCGAGGATGCCGCCGCAGATCAGCGTTTCCATGTGCTTGATGTATTGCCGGCAGACGTCGTCGGTGACCGGACCGACGCCGGTCGCGCGGGACATTGCGTGCCGGCCGAAGAACAGATGGTCGCAGGCGCCGATCAGGCTGGTGTAGAACAGCACCGGATCAGTCTGGCGAAACTCGCCGCGACTCACGCCTTCGGCAAGCAGGCGGCGATGAAAGTCCAGCAGCGGCGCCACAAAGAATTTCGAGACTTCGTCGGCGGAGCCGGCCACGCTCTCATGCAGCAGATAATGGATCAGCCGGTTCATGTAGGGGAACCGGTGATAGGCACGGATGATGCCGGCGATATGCAGCTTCAGCTTCGCCGTCGAGGTGATCGGCTGCGCCAGCAGATATTCGAGATTGGACATCTCGGTCGCGGCATCGCGCGCGAGCAGCGCCAGCAGGAGGCCGTCCTTGTTGCCGAAATGATATTTGACCAGCGCGGCATTGGCGCCCGACTTCTGGGCGATGTCGGAGAGCGAGATCTCGATCGAGGAGCGTTCGATCATCAGCTCGCTCGCGGCCACGAGCAATTTCTCTGCCGTGGAATTTTTTCCGCTGGGGAGCCTGTTCGGTACGCTGGTCGTCACGGAAATCCCTGTTCTCGCCCCCTGGAAGCGGTCCGCAGATAAGCCCAAGCAGCGCCTCCCCACAAGAGTTAATTGATCGATTGACTAAACGAGTTCGCACCCCTTAAATCCATTTCGACAACCAAACCCAATCAAGAATTCAGGGAGAGACCGGCATGGCCGAGGCTTACATCGTCGCCGCTGCGCGTACTGCGGGCGGGCGCAAGGGGGGCCGGCTCGCCGGCTGGCATCCGGCGGATCTCGCCGCCAAGGTGTTGGACGAGCTGGTCGATCGCACCAAGGTCGATCCTGCGCTGGTCGAGGACGTGATCATGGGCTGCGTGATGCAGGTCGGCGAGCAGTCCAACAACGTCGCGCGCAACGCGATCATGGCGTCGAAGCTGCCGGAGAGCGTGCCGGGCACCTCGATCGATCGTCAGTGCGGCTCCTCGCAGCAGGCGCTGCACTTCGCCGCACAAGCTGTGATGTCCGGCACGATGGACGTGGTGATCGCCGCCGGCGTGGAGTCGATGACGCGCGTGCCGATGGGCCTGTCCTCGCAGCTTCCGGCCAAGAACGGCTTTGGTCACTACAAGAGCCCGGGTATCGAGCAGCGTTACCCGAATATCGTGTTCAGCCAGTTTACCGGCGCCGAGATGATGGCCGAGAAGTACGGCCTGTCGAAGGACGAGCTCGACGAATATTCCTTCCAGAGCCATCAGCGCGCGATCGCGGCGACGCAAGCCGGCCACTTCAAGAAGGAGATCGTGCCGCTTGAGATCACCCGTGCCGACGGCAGCAAGGATACCCACCACATCGACGAGGGCATCCGCTTCGACGCCACCCTCGACGGCATCAAGGGCGTCAAGCTGATCGCCGAGAACGGCAAGCTCACCGCGGCGAGCGCCAGCCAGATCTGCGACGGCGCCTCGGGCGTGATGGTGGTGAACGAGCGCGGCCTCAAGCAGCTCGGCGTCAAGCCCTTGGCGCGCATTCATCACATGACCATGATGGGCGGAGATCCCGTGATCATGCTCGATGCGCCGCTGCACGCCACCAAGCGCGCACTGGAGAAGGCCGGCATGACGATCGACGACATCGACCTGTTCGAGGTCAACGAGGCCTTCGCCTCGGTGCCGACCGCGTGGCTGAAGACCACCGGCGCCGATCCGGAGCATCTCAACGTCAATGGCGGCGCCATCGCGCTCGGCCATCCGCTCGGCGGCTCCGGCACCAAGCTGATGACGACGCTGCTCCACGCCCTGCACCAGCGCGGCAAGCGCTACGGCCTCCAGACCATGTGCGAAGGCGGTGGCATGGCGAACGTGACGATTGTCGAGCGGCTGTAAGAAAAACAAAAGCGAATAGTGGGTGGCGAGTAGCGAATAGCGAGTAGGCGAAGAGCGGGCTGTCCTTCTTCCCTATTCGCCATTCGCTGCTCGCCATTCGCGTTTTGAGGAAACGCCATGACCCATCCGTCCGTCTACGCGAAGACCACGCCCGACAAGATCGCCTATCAGATGGCCGGCACCGGCAAGGCGATCACCTATCGCGAGCTCGACGAGCTCTCCAACCAGGGCGCACAGCTGTTCCGCTCGCTGGGTCTGAAGGCCGGCGACCATATCGCACTGCTGATGGAAAACCGGCTTGCCTTCATGGAGATCTGCTGGGCGGCACAGCGGAGCGGGCTCTATTACACCGCGATCAGCCGCTATCTGAAGCAGGACGAGATCGACTACATCATCGGCGATTGCGGCGCCAAGGTCGTCATCACCACACCGAAATGCGCCGACCAGATCAAGGATCTGGTCAAGGACGCCGCCGGCGAGCCGATCTTCTACATGGTCGACGAGCCGCTGCCCGGCTTCCGCTCCTACGACAGGGAAGCAGCGGCGCAACCGGTGACGCCGATCGCCGACGAGGTCGCCGGCTACGACATGCTGTATTCGTCGGGCACCACCGGCCGGCCCAAGGGCATCAAGAAGGCGTTCGAAGGCAAGCCGATCGACGAGCCGAACGCGTTCCTGCGCGTGCTCTGCGCGGGCATGTGCGGCATGAACGACGAGAGCATTTATCTCTCGCCGGCGCCGCTCTACCACGCAGCTCCGCTGCGCTTCAACATGATGGCGATCGTGCTCGGCGGCACCTCCGTCATCATGGAGCATTTCGACGCTGAGGAGTTCCTCAAGCTGGTCGAGAAATACCGGGTCACACAGTCTCAGCTCGTGCCGACCATGTTCGTGCGCATGCTGAAGCTGCCCGACGAGGTCCGCGCGAAGTACAATGTTTCGACGCTGAAGGGCGCGATCCACGCCGCTGCCCCCTGCCCGGTCGACGTCAAGGCAAAGATGATCGAATGGTGGGGGCCGATCCTGATCGAATATTATGCGGGCTCGGAAGGCAACGGCGTCACCGTTTGCAACTCGAAAGAATGGCTGGCACATCGCGGCAGCGTCGGCCGCGCCGTGGTCGGCAAGATCAAGATCCTCGACGAGAACGACGAGGAGCAGCCGGTTGGCGAGATCGGTACGGTCTACTTCGCCGACGCGCCTGCCTTCACCTATCACAACGATCCCGAGAAGACGAAGAAGGCCTATAACGCCAAGGGATGGTCGACCCTCGGCGACGTCGGCTATCTCGACAAGGACGGCTTCCTGTTTCTCACCGATCGCAAGTCCTACATGATTATCTCGGGCGGGGTGAACATCTACCCGCAGGAGACGGAGGACGTGCTCATCACCCACCCCGACGTCGCCGACGTCGCCGTATTCGGCGTGCCGAACGAGGAGATGGGCGAAGAAGTGAAGGCGGTGGTGCAGCCGCACGATATGAAGCGCGCCGGCAAGGCGCTCGAGGCCGACCTGATCGCCTACTGCAAGACGCGTCTCTCGGCGATCAAGTGCCCGCGCTCGATCGATTTCGAAACCGAGCTGCCACGCACGCCGACCGGCAAGCTGGTGAAGCGGCATCTGCGCGATAAGTATTGGCCGAAGACGGCGGCGAAGATTTAGCGGTTTCTTACCCTCCCCCTGGAGGGGAGGGTAAGGAAGCGATGTCCAGACCGGATAGATAGGTAACAGAGTAGACCGGATGGATGGGTGACAGTTCTCTGTCGGCTGGGAGGATCAGCCGATGCCTTGGCGGGAGAGCTGTACAATGGACGAACGAGTTCGCTTCATCTCGGATCAGCGAACCGGCTTGTGGACGATGACGGAGCTTTGCGAGCGCTACGAGATTAGCCGCAAGACCGGTTATAAGTGGCTGGAGCGCTACCGGTTGGAAGGACCTGCCGGGCTGGCGGATCGCTCCCATGCCGCGCGGGTTCATGGACGGGCGACACCACAGCACATCGTGGATGCGATTGTGGGGCTGCGGCTTGAGCGGCCGAGCTGGGGACCGCGCAAGATCGTCAGCAAACTTGAGGCTCGCCAAGGGGACGTCGATTGGCCGTCGGCCTCGACGGCGGGCGGGATTCTCAAACGGGCGGGACTGGTGAGCAACCGTCGGACCCGGCGGCGTGCGCCGCCGCGCATGGGGCAACTGACGGTGCCTCAGCATGCCAACCATGTATGGGCGCTCGATCACAAGGGCTGGATCCGCCTGGGCGACGGATCTCGCGTTGAACCGTTCACGGTGACCGATGGCTTCAGCCGCTATTTGATTAGCCTGGCGGCGACGGGCAGCACGCAACATGCCGAGTGCCAACCGCTGCTGGAGCGGGCGTTTCGCGAGTACGGCTTGCCGCAGATCATCCGCTCCGACAACGGCTCGCCGTTCGCCTCGACCGGAACCACGGGCCTGACGGCACTGTCGGTATGGTGGATCAAGCTTGGCATCCGCCATGAACGGATTGATCCCGGCCATCCACAGCAGAACGGCCGCCACGAGCGTTTTCACCTCACGCTTCTGGAGGCCATGCAGCCGCCGCCGCCGACCCAGGCCGCGCAGGCTCGTCGCTTCGCGGCATTCGTGCGCGACTACAACGAAGAACGACCGCACGAGTCACTTGGCCAGCGCCCACCTGCCAGCGTCTATCAGCCTTCGTCTCGTGCGATGCCGAGGCGGCTTCCGGAGCCGGATTATCCAGCCGAAGCCGCGGTGCGCCAGGTCCGCTCCAACGGCGAGATCAAGTGGCGCGGCGAACTCATTCACATCTCCAGCGCTCTCATTGGTGAGGCCGTTGCCGTCGAGGAGGCCGCCGATGGGCAATGGCAAGTGCGCTTCTTCCACATACCGATCGGCATCATCGACCAGAAAACACGCAGGCTGCGGCGCTGCGCTAGCGCAGCGCCGCAGCCGACCAAACCATGAACGATTGTTACCTATCCATCCGGTCTGTTTTGTTACCCATCCATCCGCTGGACATCGATCAACCAAACAGGCTCGGCGTGTGGTTCACCAGGGCGCCTTCGATCTCCAGCATCTTCAGCTTGGTCACCACGCCGCCGTTCGCCGAGAAGCCGCCAGGCTTGTTGCCGGCCGCCAGCACGCGGTGGCAGGGCACGACGATTGGGCACGGGTTGCGGCCGAGCGCCTGGCCGACATCGCGGGACAGCTGGACGCCGCCGAGCTGCTTGGCGATGTCGCCATAGGTGATGGTCTTGCCCGGCGGAATGGCGCGGGCGATCTCGTAGACGCCGCGGTTGAAGTCGGGCACGCCGTCGAGGTCGAGGGGGATGTCGGTGAGGTCATCGGGCTCGCCCGCGAGCAGCCTGATGATGCGGTCGATCGCCTGCTGCACCTCAGGGGTCGGCTCGGCCTCGGTGGCGTCAGGATGGCGCTGGCTGATGCGGGTGCGGATCTTCTGCTCGCCGCCCATCGGCAGCTGCGTGCCGTTGATACCGCGGGGGCCCCAGGCAATGGCGCAGAGGCCGATCCTGGTGTCGAACAGGGCAAAATGCTGGTCGGTCATGGTCCAATTCCTGGCTTGCTTCCTGGTAGCAGGCCCCCACTTTCATCTCCCGCCAAATCTAGGCTTGGAAATAGTTGCGATCCACCCGGTTTCCGGGAATCTTGCACAGGAGTTCCGCCCCCTTCCGCGAGCCTCGAATGCAAAGCCTTCACGTCAACGGATACGACATGCCCTATCTCGACGTGGGCGAAGACAGAGGCAGGCCGCCGCTGGTCTGCGTGCACGGCTCGCTCAACGACTTCCGCGTCTGGGGCTGCGTGCTCGGCCCGCTGACGCAGCGGCACCGGGTGATCGCCGTCAGCCTGCGGCACTTCTTCCCCGAGCGCTGGGACGGCGTCGGTGACACCTATTCGATCGCCCAGCATGTCAGCGACTTGATCGCCTTCATCGAGAAGCTCGATCTCGGCCCAGTCGATTTGATGGGCCATTCCCGCGGCGGGCATATCTGCTTTCGTGTGGCACAGCAGCGGCCGGAGCTGCTGCGGCGGCTGATCCTGGCCGAGCCCGGCGGCGAGCTCGATGCGAGCCTCGATCCCGATTATGCCGGCGGCCCCTCGCCGCTGCTGGCGCGGTTCACGGCCTCGGCCGAGAAGATCAGGGACGGCGATGTCGACGGCGGGCTCGCCGTGTTCGTCGACACGCTCGAGGGCGCCGGCACCTGGCCGCGGCTGCCGGCGATGGTGAAGCAGAACTTGCGCGACAACGCATACACGCTGATCGGCCAGGTCCGCGACAACCGCCCGCCGTTCTCGAAGGCGGATGCGGAGCAGATCAGGATGCCGACGCTATTCATCCTGGGCGCGCGGACCAAGGGCCTGCTGCCGACGGTGCTGCATGCACTCGCGGCGCATGTGCCCTATTCCAGGACGGCGATCATCCCGAACGCGACCCATCCGATGTTCGAGCAGGCGCCGCAGAAATACTCCGAAGTCGTCCTGGACTTTCTGGCGGGCTGAGCATGCAGAGCTTTCGCGTCAACGGTTACGACATGGCCTATCTCGAAGTCGGCGAGGGCCCGCCGCTGGTCTGCGTGCATGGCACGCTCGGGGATTTCCGCACCTGGTATTCGGTGCTCGGCCCGCTGTCGAAGACGCATCGGGTGATCTCGGTCAGCCTGCGGCACTTCTTTCCCGAACATTGGGATGCCGCCGGCGACGATTACAAGATGGCACAACACGTCTCCGACGCGATCGCCTTCATTGAACAAGTCAAGCCGGCACCGGTCGATCTGATGGGCCATTCGCGCGGCGGCCATATCGCATTCCGCATCGCGCAGGCGCGGCCTGATCTGTTGCGCAAGCTGGTGCTGGCCGAGCCTGGCGGCGATCTCGATGCCAGCCTGCCGGTCCCGGCGGGAACGCGCGCGCATCCGCTGCTTGCCGCGCGTACGGCGCGCTCGGTCGAGATGATCCGCGCCGGCGACATCGAGGGCGCACTACAGAACTTCTACGAGGGCATCGAAGGCGACGGCTCGTGGCGACGGGTGCCGGCCGCGGCGAAGCAGCAGCTGCGCGACAACGTGCTCACCTTGCTCGGCCAGCTCGACGAGCAGCGCCGGTCCTACACGCTTGCCGATGCGCAGGCGATCAAGACGCCGACGCTGCTGATCGGCGGCGGCGCCACCACAGGCAGCCTGTCGGTGATTTGGCGCGTGCTGGCCGGGCACATCGCCGGCGCAAAGACGGCGGTGATCCCCAATGCCGGCCACTGGATGTTCGAGCAGGCGCCGCTGGAGTTCGGCGAGGTGGTGAGCAGGTTTTTGGCCGAGTGAGGGTATTTGCGCGAAAACAACCCCATGCACAGTAGACTGCCCTAATAGAATCAAAGGCTTATCCAGCAAGCGACGGCCCGATTGACGCCCCGCCTCTCGCGCGATAGCTTCGAATACGGAATTCCGTATTCCCTCTTCGGAGCCGCCGGCGTGATCCTCTCGACCCGCTCCCGAACCTGATCGACCAGGTCTACGCCAGGATCCTCGAGGCAATCTCCGATCGCACGCTGCAGCCCGGCCAGCGCATCCGGCAGAACGAGCTCGCCGACAAGCTCGGCGTCTCGCGCCAGCCGGTGTCGCATGCGCTGCACCTGTTGCACCGGCAGGGGCTCGTTGCTGAGAGCGGCAAGCGCGGCTTTGAAGTCACCCAGCTCGATCCCGCACGCATCCGCCAGCTCTACGAAGTGCGCGGCGCCATCGACGCGCTCGCAGCCAGGCTTGCCGCCGAGCGCGTGGCAACCGACGCGCCGGGGCGCGCACGGCTTAATGCGGCGCTCGCTGCCGGACGGAGCATCGACCGCAAGACTGCGCTCGCCGAGCTGATTGCGCTCGACGTCGACTTTCACCGCGCCATCTATCAGCTCGCCGGCAATCCCGTCATCGAGGAGACGATCACGCCGCAATGGCCGCATATGCGCCGCTCGATGGCGACGGTGCTGTCGGAGCTCGATTATCGCGACAGCGCCTGGGCGGAGCATGCCGAGATCGCGAAACACATTCTCGCAGGCGATGCAAAATCGGCCGAGCGCGCGGCGCTGGCGCATGCGCAGACGGCGGGACGGATGACGGAGGAGAGATTGAGGGCAACGGACGTAGTGGCGGCGTAGGCCGCCGTCATTCCGGGGCAATGCGCAGCATCGAACCCGGAATCCATCGGACGGCATACACCGAGGAGAAATGGATTCCGGGTTCACGCTTCGCGTGCCCCGGAATGACAAAAACAAAACAAACCAAGGAGGACGAGCCATGAAACTGTCCCAGGAGCAATTGGAGTTCTTCCACCGCGAGGGCTGGCTGTTCCTGCCGGAGCTGTTCAGCCAGGAGGAGGTCGATCTGCTCGCCCGCGAGGCGGTGGCCATCTACGACGCCAACCGGCCGGAGGTCTGGCGCGAGAAGAGCGGCGCGCCGCGTACCGCCTTTGCCGCACATCTCTACAACGAGGCCTTCGGCATTCTGGGTAAGCATCCGCGCATGATCGAGCCGGTCGAGCAGCTCTTCGGCGAGCCGGTCTACATGCACCAGTTCAAGATCAACGCGAAATCGGCCTTCACCGGCGACGTCTGGCAGTGGCACCAGGATTACGGCACCTGGAAGCGCGACGACGGCATGCCGGAGCCGCGCGCGATGAACATCGCGATCTTCCTCGACGAGGTGATGCCGATCAACGGACCCCTGATGCTGGTGCCGCGCAGCCAGAACGCCGGCGATCTCCAGGCCTCGCATGACCTCTCGACGACGTCCTATCCGCTGTGGACCCTGGACGAGGAGACGGTGATGCGCCTGGTCCAGCAGGGCGGCATCGTGGCGCCCACCGGCAAGCCCGGCGGCATGCTGATGTTCCACGGCAATCTCGTGCACGGTTCGAGCGGCAACATCACGCCCTACCCGCGCAAGATCGTGTACCTGACCTTGAATGCGGTCTCGAACCACATCCGCAACCCGACACGGCCGGAATATATTGCGCACCGCGATTTTACGCCGATCAAGACGGTGGATGATGATGCCCTGCTGCGGCTTGCCCGCGCGTCAAGACAGGCGGCGGAGTAGACAGGACTCGTGCCCCGGACGCAGCGCAGCGCGCAAGCGGTGCGCTGCTGAGCCGGGGCCCACGCCACACGGATAGTTTCTCTGGGTCCCGGCTCTGCGGAGCAGCGTTTCACGCTGCACCGCGTCCGGGACACGATACGGGTAGCTTCATGAACCTCTTTCGCCTCCTGCAAGCCCGCGCCTCCGCCGGCAAGCCCGTTCGGGTCGCGCTGATCGGCGCCGGCAAATTCGGCTCGATGTTTCTGGCGCAGGTGCCGCACACGCCGGGGCTGGAGGTGCCGATCATCGTCGACATCGACCGAGATCGCGCGCGCGAGGCGTGCCGCACCGTGGGCTGGAGCGACGAGCGGATCGCCGCCACCGTCTTCACCGATGACGGCGCCCGCGCCATCGCCGGCGGCGCGATGGATGTGGTCGTGGAAGCGACCGGCAATCCCGCCATCGGCATCCGCCACGCGCGCGCCGCGATTGCGGCGGGCAAGCACATCGTGATGGTCAATGTCGAGGCCGACGTGCTGGCCGGCCCGCTGCTTGCCGAGGAAGCGCGGAAAGCCGGCGTGGTCTATTCGCTCGCCTATGGCGACCAGCCGGCGCTGACGGCGGAGATGGTCGACTGGGCCCGCGCCACAGGCTTCCGCGTGGTTGCCGCGGGCAAGGGCACGAAATACCTGCCGGCCTACCACGACGTCACGCCTGACGGCGTCTGGCAGCATTACGGCCTCACCCCGGGCGAAGCGCAATCGGCCGGCATGAATCCGCAGATGTTCAACTCGTTCCTCGACGGCACCAAATCGGCGATCGAGATGGCGGCGATTGCGAATGCCTGCGGGCTCGACGTGCCTGCAGAGGGATTGCTGTTTCCGCCCTGCGGCGTCGACGACCTGCCGCACATCATGCGGCCGCGCGAGCGTGGCGGCGTGCTGGAGCGGTCGGGCGTGGTGGAGGTCGTCTCGTCGCTCGAACGCGACGGCAGGCCGGTGTTTCGCGACCTGCGCTGGGGCGTCTATGTCGTGCTGGAGGCGCCGAACGACTACGCCGCAGACTGCTTCAGGCAATACGGCCTCAAGACCGACGCCAGCGGCCGATACGCGGCGATGTACAAGCCTTATCATCTGATCGGGCTCGAGCTGAATATCTCCATCCTGTCGGCCGCGCTGCGCGGCGAGCCGACCGGCCAGCCCTACGGTTTCCGCGGCGATGTCGCCGCTGTCGCCAAGCGAGAGTTGCGCGCCGGCGAGATGCTGGATGGCGAAGGCGGCTACACGGTGTGGGGCAAGCTGGTGCCGGCGGCCGCGAGCCTGAGGACCGGCGCGCTGCCGATCGGCCTCGCGCATCGGGTAAAGCTCAGACATGACGTCGCGCACGGTGACGTCGTGCGCTGGAGCGACGTCGAATTCGATGCCGGCAACGAGGCGGTGAAGACCCGCAAGGCGATGGAAGCTGCGTTCGCAGCGCAGCATTGAGCGGCGGGCAAGTACGACGCGGTCAACTCGCCGGCCTTGACGCGCCTGTTGGCAAGCCGTTCGCCGAAGCTCAGCTACGACAGCTTCATAATGCGGACGCGGACGTGAGCTGCGGCGCACCGCGAGCCATGAAACGACGAAAGCGCCGGACATGTCTCTCCGGCTTTTGGTTAGGGCGCGCTGTCATAAGTTAGCAAAGCGACTTGTCCGCCATAGCTCGAAGACCGCACACCTTTGCCGACCCCTACGATGCCGAGATATTGAGGACAGGTGCCAACCGGCTTGCGTTCTCGTGCCCCGGACGCAGCGCAGCGGCTCTTCGACGATGCGCTGCAGAGCCGGGGCCCATAGAGCCGAGGCCCATGCATGCGCGAATCCGCGGCTCTCTGGGTCCCGGCTCTGCGCAGCAACGCTGCACGTTGCAGTGCGTCCGGGACACGAGAGTTACCGTCAATTCTGATCATCCCCGAGCGCGGCA